>NZ_AUIH01000008.1 GCF_000423605.1 Saccharospirillum impatiens DSM 12546 | reverse complement strand
GAGACCGTTTTAACACCATGGCCCTTACACTTGACCCTTGGCAACCGAGCGTGCAGGTAAGTAGCAAACTGCATGGTATCCAGATGGCGCCAGGTCCGGGATTCACGTTCATCGTGTTTTGGACATAATGTTCCGCACTCAGGACACGCGCCAGTGGAGTCGACATACTCAATCTCGATATCGACTCGGCTATTGGCCATGTTGAGGTCTACCGAGCTTGTCTCCCAGGGCGAATGAATACCCAGAAGCAGTGCATAATGCTCTTCGATTTCCACAGAAAGACTCCCCGTAAATTCGGTATGATCAAGTCCTGATTATACTGGATTTCCACAGGAAACTACGAAGAGCCTTAAATATCTTGAAGCAGTAGATGAGTTTGGTAATCGAGAGTCTGAATGGTACCTGTGCAGCCGGGATACACTGGAACCTTGCATCATGGAACCTTACCTGTATGAAATTGAAGAGGGCTATGAGGTTCTGCTGACCTCTCTGGTTCACCCGGTGGTTGTCGGTAATGAGTTTAGAGGCGTTGCGGGCGTTGATATAAACATGCCCCAGGTTCAGGAGCAGGTGTTGGCTTACCAGCGTGAACTGTTTGGCGGGGCCGCGAACATCGCCTTGCTCAGTGACCTGGGTCTGCTGGTGGCCAGTTCGGCGTATCCGGATCGATTGGGGGAATTGAATGAACGGGTCGATACGTCCATGGCGCAATCGCTATCAACGATGACCGGGCAGGTTATGGCAGATGCCAATACTCTGCTGGTACGGGCGCCGGTAGTTATTGAGGATGCGGGTGTTGAGTGGACGGTGGCCATTTCAATACCACGATCCGTTGCGTTTGCTGCCAGCCAGGAGCTCGAGCAGAGTCTGCGCCAGGGGTATCAGTCGACAGCCGCCTCGATGGCTGGCATAGGTCTGGTACTGGTGGTGATTGCTATTGTGCTGATCAGTTTCTGGTTGCGCAGCAGCACCCGGCCCATGCGCCAGATGCAAAGTCTGGTCGACGAACTGGCTGGTGCCGGAGGTGACTTGACCAAACAATTGAGTGTGTCCAGCCATGCTGAACTGATCGCCATTGCCGACGGGTTTAATCGTTTCACGGGCAAGCTACGCGACATGATTCAAGTGTTGAAACATTCTGCCGCTGAGCTTCGGGATCAGAGTCATATTTTGGTGACAACCTCCACTGATACGACCGCAGCGACGTCTGCGCAACAGGAAGAAATGCAGAGCGTTGCGGCGGCCATGAACGAGATGTCGGCGACCGCCAACGAGGTTGCTCGTCTGGCCAGTGGGACCGCCGGAGATGCTGAGCAATCGAACCAGTCATTGCAGCAGGCGCGAGAAGCGTTTGCGCACACCGTATCGGAAATCAGAGTGGTGGCAAAAGCCATGACAGAATCCAGTGAGCGGGTTGCACTGGTTGCAAAAAGCACGGACAACATCAACGGCATTACCCAGGTGATTGAGGGGATCGCCGAGCAAACCAATCTGCTGGCACTGAACGCGGCTATTGAGGCTGCGCGAGCCGGGGAGCAAGGGCGTGGTTTTGCCGTTGTTGCCGATGAAGTGCGCAATCTGGCCGGGCGAACCCAGTCGTCAACAGTCGAAATTCGGGCGCTGATTCAGACCCTGCAGCAGGAAGTTGACGCAGCGGTCGGTCAGATCCAGAGCAGTACGGAACGCATCAATATCACCGTCAGCGACGCAGATAATGCGTACCAGCAAATGGAAACGGCGGCCAATGGTATCGCCTCGATCACCGACAATGCCGCTCAGGTCGCGACAGCCGCTGAGCAACAAAATCAGGTGAACGAAGAAATCAATCGCAACATTAACCGGGTTGAAGTAGCCAGCGTTCGCCTGGCAGAGCTGGCTCAGGATGCCCAGGGTGTCAGCGATTCAATGCGCACTATCACCGATGACCTGGACCGGCAACTAAGTCAGCTAAAGGTGCAGCCGGATTAACCCTGCAACCTGCGCAGGGAGCCGGGTCATTGCTACCGCTTGATGTGGATCAACCGGTTCCGGAGGGATCTTTGCTATAGTGTGTGCTCGGCTACCTAAGGAGCATTCATGCGCTGGTTCAAACCCGGAGAGGGAATACTGTTGGTACTGGGGCTTATCCCGGTGGCGATATTTCTGCTGAATCACTGGCCTTCACCTTCCACCGATCCTGTGGTTTGGTTTCGCTGGAGCGGTCGTTTGGTGGGTGTCGTTGGGCTGACGTTGCTACTGCTGGCGGCGCTGATGAGCCTGCGGCTACCCAAGCTTGACCTTATGTTTGGTGGTTTACCCCGGTTGTGGAGGATCCATCGACTGGTCGGGTTTATGGGGTTTGTGAATATCTTGCTTCACGCCTGGCTGCTTGGCTTTGCGACGGTTACCCAGGGTCGCACTCTTAGCCTGGCCGGGCTATTTCCTGATGTTGCTAATTGGCCTATATGGGCAGGGTGGCTTGCTCTGGCGCTGATGGTGGTGTTTCTGGCGCCGACATTCCAGTTCTTTGGCCGGTTGAATTACCAGCGCTGGAAACGGTTGCATCTATTATCAGCACCGGCCCTGGTATTGGGCTTGATTCATACCTTGCCCTTGGCTGATCAGCCGCTGGTTTGGTGGGTGCTGGGCGCTCTGTCTATCGGGGCCATCGTTTGGCGCAAAGTGTTATCTCCTCATCTGGGCCGGTCGGCCTGGGAAGTCGCTGAGGTGCGGCAACTGAAGCACGATGTGGTCGAGATTTGTCTGAAGCCATTGGGCGAACCCATGCGCTATATGGCGGGCCAGTTTGTTTACCTGACGCCACAAGTACCGGGGCTGAGCGCCGGCAATCGCGAAGAGCACCCCTACACGATCGCCTCGGCACCGTCTGACCCGATGCTGCGACTCGGTATCAAAGACCTCGGTGATGCCAGCCATGCTTTGCAACAGGTGCCGCCGGGCAGTCGTGTGGACGTCGAAGGTCCTTACGGTGACTTCTATTTGCGCCATTACCCGAAGCGCGATCAACTTTGGCTGGGTGGCGGTATTGGCATTACCCCTTTTGTCAGTGGTGCGCGCGCGATGCTGGACGACCAGACCGATGCTTCTGTGCATTTGTTTTATCTGTCACAGGATGAGTATCGCTCCTACTATCTCGACGAACTTCAGAACATTGCCGTCAAGCAATCTCGCTTTGATATTACCGCTCATCATTTTTCCGTGCAGGGCGCAGTCACCGTTGCTTTTTTGGAAGAGCATTGCCCGGATTTCCGCGACAGAGAGGTCTACTTGTGTGGCCCTCCAGGCATGATGAAACACCTTATTCCCTTGTTGAAACGGGCCGGTATCACAGGCAATGCCATTCACAGTGAGGTCTTTGATTTTTTATGAATAAATTTGCCTATTCTGCACTGATTGCATTCGTCAGCAGCCTGCTGACGCTGATCGCCGTGGTCTGGGTTGCGCCAACGGTGGCGGAATCTGATGCTCGTGTGCGTGAAATCACTTTGGATGAACTGGCCACTCACAATTCGGCAGACAGTTGCTGGAAAGAAATTGAGGGACTGGTGTATGACGTCACTGATTTTATTGACCGTCATCCAACGCCGGCATCGGTCATGACGCAATGGTGCGGGCGTCCGTCAACCGAGGGTTGGGTCGATAAAGGCAATGGCCGGCCTCACAGTCAGGGTGCCGAAGCGCTGCTGGATGATTTTCTGGTGGGTTATCTTGAGGGTGCGGATGTGGATCTGGCGGCGCTCAATCAATCGATCAATGAGGCGGCGGTTGACGCCAGCGAGCGGACCGCCACGGGCACTGAAGGTCAGGGCGTTCGTTATCGCGATGGCAGTTACTATGCCGAGGCTGAGCCCGGCAGTCGCGGAACCTTTGGGATTATTGAAATTTCAGTGCAAGGCAATCGTATCGTTGGTGTGTATTTCGATGAGTTCGCACGAGATGAAGACGGAACGGTTAATTATCGCAAGTCGGCCGACATGAATTATGCCGAGCGCTGGCGACGCGTCAGTGGCGGGGTAACGCAATTGTCTACCTACCCGGCTTATGAGCGAATGTTGATCGAGCAGGGCGTGCCCGAAGGAGTTGATGCCATCAGCGGCGCAACCGGGGCCCACGAAGCCTTTGTAGGGTTGGCGGCGCAAGCCCTGTCAGATGCTCGTTGAGCGAAGGGGCCCGCACTGCTGCGGGCCCCTTCGCTAAGCAACCTGATTACAGTTTGACGATGAGTTTGCCCTCGTTACCGCCTGTGAAAAACAGGTTCAAACCGGTCATGGCTGACGCCAGGCCTTCCAGGGTGTGAGCCCGGTATTTGATCTTGCCCTGCTGCACATAGGGCGTCAGTTTTTCCAGCAACTGCGGCGCCTGGTGCAGGTGATCCGGCATGGTGAAGCCCTGAATCAGCAGGCGTTTTTTGATGATGTTCATCCAGTTTGGGCCGGGGCTTGGTTCACGGGCCGTATAGTCGGCGATCATACCGCAGACCATGATCCGCCCATGAGCGTTCATGCGTTCGAATACCCGGTGTTGTATCGGGCCACCAGTGTTTTCAAAGTAAAGGTCTATGCCCTCTGGCGCCAGAGTATCGAGCTTGGTGCCCAGGTCGTCGGTTTTGTAATTCACCGCACCATCAAAGCCCAGATCATTAATGATCCAGTCGGCTTTTTCATCACTGCCAACCACGCCAATCACCCTCAGGCCATCGGCTTTGGCCAACTGACCGACAATGGAACCAACTGAACCGGCGGCACCGGACACGACGATTGTTTCCCCGGCCTTGGGTTTACCGATGCTGAAGAGCCCCTGGGTGGCGGTTAAACCGGGCAGGGCAAAAATCGACAACAGCATGTCGGGCGGTAACGAAGGGTCTACCTTATTGATGCCCTGTCCGTTGCTGAGAGCCATTTCCTGCCAGCCAAACATGCCCATGACGCGGTCACCGGGTGAAAAATCAGGGTGCTTTGATTCAATGACTTCGCCCAGGCCCGACGAGCGCATTACGGTACCCAGCTCAACCGGTGGAATATAGCTTTCTGTATCCGGTGACATCCACCCCAGCATGGCGGGGTCGAGTGACATGTGTGTCTGGCGAACCAGAAACTCGCCCTCGCTCACCGTTGGTGTGGGTTTCTGGATGACTTCGAACAGCTCGGGACCGATAGCACCTGAGGGTCTTTTAATTAAGTGGATGGCTGTATAGGTGTTCATGATGGGTTCGCCTCGTTCATGGTTGATACGGTTTGTTGTCGACTGTGATCTATTATTGCGCACTTAGGGATGATAAAAAGCCTCAAATAGGCGAATATTTGTTGTCTTAAAGGCAATAATAGAGGCGTGACACGACCATGGATCAGCTAAGGGCCATCAAGTATTTTGTGAAAGTCGCTGAAACGAGCAGTTTTTCGCGGGCAGCCGAGCATTTTCAGGTACCCCCGTCGTCGCTTTCACGCCGGGTGGCTGATCTTGAGGCGCACCTTGGCGCGACCCTGCTGAGCCGATCGACCCGGGTGGTGCGGTTGACTGAAATCGGGCAGCGCTATTACCGCGACATCGTGGACGTACTGTTGCAACTGGACGCCACGCACGAGGCCGTCAGTTTATACCAGACAGACCCCATGGGCCGGCTGCGCATCAGCGCCATGGTTGGGTTCGGCGAACAGATACTGTTGCCGCTGATGGACCGGTTCAACCGACTATATCCCGAGGTTGAGCTCGATATTACGCTTAGCGATGAATTGAGCGTGCTCGACCGTGACGACGTGGACATCGCCATTCGCGGTGGCTACGCACCGGATGCGCGGGTGATTGCGATCAAACTGATGAATAACGATTTCATGGCAGTGGCCTCACCGGCCTATCTGGCACGGTTCGGCACACCAACCCACCCGCGCGATCTGAAGCAGCACCGGGGGCTTTATTTTCGCACGCCGCAAGGGCCAACCCGTTGGATCTGTGAGCTGGACGGCCGTTGGCAGGATGTGTCCGCTCCCGGGGTGGCGACCAGCAATGCCGGGCGCTGGCTGTTGGACAGAGCGGTTCGGGGGGAGGGTATTCTGATGTTGCCGGACTGGGTGTTAAAGCCCTATCTGGACAGTGGCGACCTGGTTCCCGTTGTGGTGTCTCCTGGCCTTCGGGTGACCACTGAACCTGGCCTGGCCATCTATTTGTTGTATCAGAAACGGCGCTACCAGGTTCCCAAAATACGGGCGGCGGTTGACTTTCTGGTCTCCGAAGTGCCCCTGTTGCATGCCTGATCAGGGTTGCCGGGCTGGTAATGCTTGTGGTTTGATCGTGACCAGTAAACCGAATTCAAGACAAGGAACCTATGCTTCAACTATCCAATGCTGTCTCACTGGCCGACTGGGAGATCGATATTGTTCAGATCCGGGCCCAGGGGGCCGGGGGCCAAAACGTTAATAAAGTCGCTTCGGCCGTGCATTTGCGGTGCGATGTGCCCAAAACCGCCTTACCTGATTTTTATAAAGAGCGTTTGCTGGCCCTGTCGGATAACCGTATTACCAAAGACGGTGTGATCGTCATTAAAGCCCAGAGGTTCCGCACCTTTGAAAAAAACAAAGACGATGCGCTGCAGCGTCTGGCGGATTTGATTCGCGGTGCGGTCAAACAGGAAAAAGCACGCAGGCCCACCAAACCGACCCGCGGGTCGCAACGCCGTCGCGTAGAAAAGAAGGTTCAACGTGGCAAGACAAAAGCCATGCGTGGCAAAGTTGACCCCTGACGCAGACCAGCAGCTATGCCGCTGCTAATTGGTTTTGCGACCTGATCAGGAAACGATCATACTATCGGCTTCGTTTGTGTCGCAGTAGGCTATATCCCGGAATGCATGCTCAGAGTAACGCCTGATGACATCGGCTACCCCCATCGCTGATTCTCCAAAGAGAACCCTTATGGCCGACCGCCGACGCCGGCGAGGACTGCGTCTTCTGGTACGCTGGCTATTAGGGCCCGACTCCGACACGCTCAAGCAGCAGCAACTGATACTGATCGTGACCAGCTTCGTTTTTTTATTGCTGTCGGCTTTGTTTAATGGCCTTTTTGGTATTACACCGTTTTTGTTGGTTGCTATTTATGTCGCCGCGTTACCGGTATTTGGCGGGCTGTGGTGGCAGGGGCGCTGGCGAGACAGAACATCTGAAGCAACGGCTATATCGTTGGCTATTCTGGCACTGGTTGTGGCTCCGGCAACCTGGTTTTTAAACGCCGGTTCGCAGGGACCAACGTTGATTCTTTACCTGGTTCTGGTGAGTTATGCCGTGGGCGTGCAAAGCGTCTGGGTCCGCTGGCGAGCCGGGTCGCTGATTCTCTTGCTGGTCTCGCCCGTTGTTTGCCTGTTGTTGGAGATGTGGGTTCCACATTGGGTAACGCCCTATCCGGATACCTTCACGCGCCTGATCGACCTGGTGTTCAGTTACTCCGCCGGAGCCATGTTGCTGATCATCGTTATTCTGGGGCATGTCCGTCGTTTCAATCAGGAACTGTACAAGGCCAATGTGTTGTCCAAGCGGCTGACGGATATGGCCCGCAAAGACAGCCTTACCGGTCTGTTAAATCACAAGGTTATTCACCAGGGCGTGATGGCGGCGCTGGCACACCAGCGGCCTTTTTCACTGATCATGCTTGATTTGGATCACTTCAAGAAAGTAAACGACCGGCACGGTCATTTGTACGGAGACACAGTCCTGGTGCAGTTCGCCCTGGTATTGCGGGCTTGTTGTGAGCCTTCCAAAGGCCAGGTCGGACGAGCGGGCGGTGAGGAATTTCTGGCGATCATTCCCGGCCCGGAGGAGGCGGCGAATAACTTTCTCTCCCATCTGCGCACTGAATGGGCGATATGCAGTCTCGAACATGGGGCTGTGACGTTCAGCGCCGGAGCGGCAAGCTGGGTTCCGGGCGATTCCTTGAACAGCCTGATTCAGCGCGCAGACGACGCCTTGTACGGCGCCAAGGATGGGGGGCGCGACCGATGGGTCGTGTCCACCGCTTCGTCAGGCGCCGGGCTGTGATACACTCTGTACCAGTTATCTTACAGAGCCAACGGGACCCCCAGATCTGATATGCAGCAGTACGATGGACTGATTATCGGCGGTGGTGCCGCCGGCCTGATGTGCGCCGCTGCCGCGGGTCATCGTGGCAAACGCATGCTGGTGCTTGAGCATACCAAAAAGGTTGGCAAGAAAATCCTGATGTCCGGTGGCGGACGCTGCAATTTCACCAACTACGAGGTGGAGCCCTCCCATTTCATTTCCCGAAACCCGCACTTTTGTGTATCCGCACTGAAGCGCTATACCCCCTACGACTTTTTGTCACTGGTGCAAAAATACGACCTGGCGTTCCATGAAAAGACGCTGGGGCAGCTGTTCTGTGACCGGTCGTCAAAGGACATTCTGGCTGTGCTGCTGGCAGAGTGCGAAGCCGCAGGTGTCGACATTCGTACTCAGTGCGAGGTTGAATCCATCGAGTACAATGAGGACCAGACTGACACTCGGTTTCAATTGACCACATCGACTGGCCGGGTAGCGGCCCCTTCGTTGGTGGTCGCCACCGGTGGATTGTCAATTCCCACCATGGGCGCAACCGGGTTCGGTTATCAGGTGGCCGGTCAGTTTGATTTGAAAGTGGAGCGCCGCGATGCTTCTCTGGTGCCATTCACGCTGTCAGGTGACTTGCTGGCGCTGGCGCAGTCTTTGGCGGGTGTCGCAGTGCCGGTCAGTGTGTCCTGTGGCGATACCCGATTTCGAGAAGCGATGTTGTTTACGCACAAGGGCCTGAGTGGCCCTGCCATGTTGCAAATCTCCAATTACTGGATGCCCGGCGAGGCCATCGAAATCGATTTCTTGCCGGATGTCGCCATTGCCGATTGTCTGGCACAGTGGCGTACTGAAGGTCGCAAGGGCGAGCTCAAAAACGCTCTGGCGCTGTTACTGCCAAAACGGTTTGTGCAGGCGTGGCTGGATCATGACCCGGCTGTACGTGCGCTGGGCAGCACCACTCTGGCCAACCTGAGCAAAGCCGATACGGAAGCGCTTGGTCAGGTATTGCACCGCTGGAGACTGATGCCCGCCGGTACAGAAGGTTACCGCACGGCAGAAGTCACGCGGGGCGGTATTAGTACGGATGAAGTGTCGTCAAAGACATTCGAGGCTAAGTCGGTTCCGGGGCTCTATTTTATTGGCGAGGTTCTGGATGTGACTGGCTGGCTGGGCGGCTACAATTTTCAGTGGGCCTGGGCCAGCGGCCATTGTGCGGCGCAATACCTGTAAATTCGCGGTTGCGCAAAACGGGAACAAACACACCGATTGGAAGAGGAATATAACTGAATGAAAGCCCCTGCACGCCTGCAACCTCTGATTGAGGATGGCGTCATCGATGAAGTCATCAGTGCTCTGATGAGTGGCAAGGAAGCCGCTGTGTTTGTTGTTCGCTGTGGCGATGAGATTCGGTGTGCCAAAGTCTATAAAGATGCTAAAAAACGCAGTTTTAAACAGGCCGCCACCTATACCGAAGGCCGTAAGGTGCGCAGCACTCGCCGCGCCCGAGCCATGGAAAAAGGCTCGCGTTTTGGCCGCAAGCAACAGGAAGAAACCTGGCAGAATGCCGAAGTGGATGCCTTGTATCGCCTCGCGGCGGCCGGTGTGCGTGTGCCTGAGCCCTTTGGTTGTATTGACGGCGTGATGATCATGGAACTGGTCACCGACGATGACGGCGGTGTTGCTCCCAGGCTCGACGACGTTGTACTCACGCCGGAGCAGGCGCGGGAAGATCATGCGCTGATGATGCACTACGTTAAATTGATGCTGAATGAAGGCCTGATTCACGGCGATCTGTCTGAATTCAATGTATTGGTCGATGCTTATGGGCCGGTCATTATTGATCTGCCGCAAGCGGTCGACGCCGCCGCCAACAATAACGCTCAGTCGATGTTGAAACGCGATATCGGCAACATGACGCGCTACTACGGGCAATTTGCACCCGAGCTCAATCAGACTCACTATGCGGAAGAACTCTGGGCACTTTATGAAGCCGGTGATCTGACCGACGATACCGAACTGACCGGCCACTTTGACGTCGATGAATCCGCCGCTGACGTTGATGGTGTGTTGGGAGAAATTGCGGCCATTCTGGCCGAAGAAGAAGAGCGCAAAGGCTGGGAAAATGCTGAGGATTTGGACGACTAGCGCGGTCGTTTGAACAAACGGGTTCGCTCGTACAGATCTTCTATCCGCTTCAATCGTGCGCTGGTTTCTTCCCAGCGCCGCTCCTGAACGCCTGCCAGTAGCGCTTCGACCAGCGCCATCAGCGGGGTCAGTGAATCCCAGGCGGAAGGGGCTTCAATGTGGCAGGGCATGGTGCAGCGCGCATGGACAGCGGCAGGTGATACCCAGCGATCGGTAATCAGTACAATTTCAACACCCTGCTCACGCGCCAGCTCGACCAGTTGCACCACGGCGGGTTCATAGCGGCGCACATCGAACGCCACCAGTACATCTCCTTTATTCATATCCAGCAGAGCCGTCGGCCAGGTATTGGGCATGGATGACAATAAGACGACTTCACCGCGCATCACCTTGAGAGCCGTTGCGAAATAATCCGCGATGGAATGCGTCAGGCGGCCACCCAGCGCATAGATTCGTCGCTCAGGGGCTGAGAGCAATCCGGTTGTGGCATCGAAGCTGGTTTGATCAACCTGTCCGAGGGTGGCATTCAGGTTGTCGACGAGTTTATCGGCAAAGTGGTTGAGAATGTGGGCACTTGGGTAGGCATCGGCCCATTTATCGTGTTTGGTCAGCGGTGATGCCAGCGTCTCGCTCAACTCCTCATGCAAACCCGCCTGAAAATCCGGATAGCCCCCATAACCCAGTTTTTGCACCAGTCGCACCACTGTCGGGCTCGATACACCGGCAGCGCGGGCGATGGATGCGACCGAACCGAGCACCGTTACCGGGAAATTACCCAGCATGTACGTCGCTACTTGCCGTTCGGCCCGCGTCAGTTTCGGCAGTGCGTTGCGCAGTAGGGTCTCTATGGTATGGGCCTGTACGTTCATCGGTTTGAGTCTCTGAGTGGGTGTTAAAAACGGGATGCTGACTGTCTCAAACCGGTGCGTCATTGGCCAGAGCAACCCAAGTCAGTGCATTTCAACGCTGCACAAAGTTTAGTCATTTTGTTTGAATTGTAACAGTCTATGTAATTCTGAAAAGATATTGACAAGATGGTGAGAGCGACAGAGACTGGTTTTAACGTTGAGTAGGAAAGGACCGTCCAATGCTGACTGCCGATGCCTGTACTGCGACCGGTACAGCCGGGGCCCTGCAGACCCTCATCGCGACGAAAGCCTCGTATGACCCGGGAGTTCGGTCATGCCACGTTTCCTGATTGTGTATGTACGCTGGGTTGAACGCCTGAATTATGGCGTCGGCCGGGTGGCTATGGTCTCACTGTTTGCCTTAATGGGCGTTTTGCTGTGGGGCGCCATCGCCCGTGCTGGCTGGCAACCCCAGATCTGGACCGACGAAATGGCCCAGTTTTTGTTAATGGGTTATTTCATGCTCGGTGGTGCATACGCTCTGCAACTGGGTTCGGCGGTGCGCATGGATTTACTCTATAGCCGCTGGTCAGATCGCACCAAAGCCGCCGTCGATGCGGTCACCATTCTGATGCTGCTTGTTTATCTGGGTGTACTGCTCTGGGGCGGCATTGAAAGCACCCTTTATGCCCTCGAATACTCTGAACGTCGCCGGGGTCTCTGGCGTCCTTATATGGCACCGGTCAAAATTGTCATGGTCATTGGCATTGTGCTGATGATCCTGCAGTGCACGGCCTTCTTTATTCGCGATATTGCGCGCCTGAGAAAGGTAGAGCTCTGATGTCCTACGATTTGATTGCCGCGCTGATGTTCGGCTCCATGCTGGTGATGATGCTGACGGGTCAGCGTATGTTTGGCGTCATTGGGTTCGTGGCCGTTGTTGCGGCCGTTTTTTTGTGGGGCGAGCGGGGCGGCTATGATCTTGCCTTCGCCCAGACCATCAAAGTCATGAACTGGTATCCGTTACTGACGCTGCCCATGTTTATTTTCATGGGGTACATCATGTCTGAATCGCGCCTGGCGGATGACCTCTATCGCATGTTTCATGTCTGGTTCGGCCCGGTGCCCGGTGGTTTGGCGATCGGAACCATCTTGCTGATGGTGCTGATTTCCGCGATGAACGGTTTGTCGGTCGCGGGCATGGCGATTGGCGCGACCATTGCCCTTCCTGAATTGCTGCGCCGGTCTTATGACAAACGCATGGTCACAGGGGTTATCCAGGCAGGCGCCAGTCTGGGTATTCTGGTGCCGCCCTCGGTGGTGATGGTGCTGTATGCCATGATTGCACGCCAGCCCGTCGGGCAGCTTTGGCTGGCCGGTGTATTGCCCGGACTGTTGCTGGCGTCGCTGTTTATTGTCTATATCTGGTTGCGCTGCAAATTGAACCCGGAGCTGGGGCCTCCCATTTCCGAGGAAGATCGGCAGAGCATCAGTCAGCGCGAGAAGTACACATTATTGTTGGCCGGCTTGATGCCTCTGGGTATTTTTGCGCTGATGATGGTGCCCTTTGTCATGGGTTATACCCGGCTGGTGGAAAGTTCGGTTATTGGTGCGCTGGCAGCGACGGCTGTATCCGCGTTCAAAGGCCGCATGAGTTGGCGGGTTCTGGAAGTCTGCAGTCGCAATACGCTTGCCATCAGTTGCATGTTCTTGTGGATTATTCTGGCTGCACTGGCCTTTGGCGCGGTGTTTGATGGCCTCAGGGCCGTCGATTTTGTGCGCAGCCTGTTTATGGACAACCTGGGCCTTGGTCGCTGGGAAATCCTGATTCTGATGCAACTCAGTTTCATTTTGATGGGCACGTTTCTGGACGACACGGCCATGCTCGTTATCGTCGCACCACTCTATGTGCCCATAGTCAGCATGCTGGAATTTAACCTGATCTGGTATGGGGTGCTCTACACCATTACCTGCCAGATTGCTTATATGACACCCCCTTT
Organism: Saccharospirillum impatiens DSM 12546; assembly: GCF_000423605.1. Lineage (GTDB taxonomy): Bacteria > Pseudomonadota > Gammaproteobacteria > Pseudomonadales > Natronospirillaceae > Saccharospirillum > Saccharospirillum impatiens. The sequence goes on along the minus strand of NZ_AUIH01000008.1, from coordinate 158,718 downwards.
TGGCTACAACCTGTTTTTAATGCGTGCCATGGCACCGAATGACGTAACGCTGAGTGACATTTATCGATCCATAATTCCGTTTGTGGGTGTAATGATTCTCGGATTAATCATCGTGATGATGTTTCCACAAATCGCACTCTGGTTACCCGAGACCCTTTACAACCGCTGATAAGAGGCTGCGCTGGTGCAGCCTCGGCTTCAACTGGAAAGAGGGAATAACCATGACATCAAGACGTACGTTCATTAAAGCCGGAGCAATGGCCGGTGCCGCTGCCATAACGGCCCCCAAGGTGCTCGCTGAGTCGACCATTCGCTGGCGCCTGCAAACCTACGCGGGTTCGTCACTGGGCGCCCAGGTGATCAAACCGGCGGTGGATATGTTCAACGCCATCGCCGGGGATGAAATGCAGATCGACCTGTTTTACGCCGACCAGTTGGTACCAACGTCTGAACTGTTTCAGGCAATGCAACGCGGCACTATTGATGCGGTTCAGTCCGACGATGACTCGATGATGTCGCCTACGGATGTCACGGTCTTTGGTGGTTATTTCCCCTTTGCAAGCCGCTATTCTCTGGATGTTCCGGCCCTGTTCAACGACTGGGGGTTAAATGAAATCTGGGCTGAGCAATATGCATCGGTGGGTGTGAAACACATCTCTGCCGGGTCCTGGGATCCGTGTCACTTCATTACCACGTCGCCCATTACCAGCTTGTCTCAACTGGAAGGAAAGCGGGTGTTTACTTTCCCAACGGCGGGCCGATTCCTGAATCAGTTTGGCGTAGTGCCAGTAACGGTACCCTGGGAAGATGTTGAAATCGCTTTGCAAACCGGTGAAATTGACGGCGTTGCCTGGTGTGGTATTACGGAAGCCTATGAAGTCGGCTGGGCCGACATCTGCTCGCATTTTCTGACCAACAACATTTCCGGCGCCTGGATTGGCCATTTCTTTGCCAACATGGAGCGCTGGAATGAATTGCCCGCCCATCTGCAAACATTGATGGCAGCGTGTTTTGAGCAATCGCACTATTATCGCCAACACTGGTATTGGGCCGGTGAAGCTCGGTTGCGTACACAGGGCACCAAGCTGGAACTGACGTCGATTCCGGATGCGGAGTGGGCGCAGGTTGAACAGGCCGCCCGGGTCTTTTGGGATGACATCGCGGAGGAGTCCGAAACGGCAGCGCGTGTGGTGCAGGTATTTAAAGACTACAACGCTGCAATGGACAGGGCAGGTCGCCCTTACCGCTACAGTTGACGGGCGTTTACCCAACGACGAACGGTCAGATAGTCCTGAAGTAGCCGGTCAGGTTCGAAGTGCAACCGACCGGTCAGGGTTCGGGTTGGGTCAAGCACGGCTTGCAGCTCGCCCTGATCGTTGATAAGAAACAGTTTCAGACCGTGTGTGACTTGAACCGCACCCTGGGCATCCTGTGTCACGCTGGCATGGATTCCCAGGGCTGATTCAAACGCCCGGGCTTGGCGGTCGGAATCAGCGCGCCAGCCACTGATTTGCTCATGAAACCAGGGCAGGTATTCGGCCAGCTGGTTCAGCGAGTCCCGCCCCGGATCGACGGTATAAAAATGCAGGTCCAAATCCCTATACCGGGTGTGTTGATTAAGCGCGCGCTTGAATTGAGCCATTTCCACCAGTGTCGTCGGGCAAATGTCGGGGCAGTGCGTGAACCCATAACTGACCAGGTGCCAGGAGCCGGGAAGCGTCTGAGAGGTGATCACGGAACCGTCGTGTTTTTGCAGTGTAAACTCAGGCAGAGGGTGTGCGGGCATCAGCCAGGCGCCTTGTATCCCGGGCAGAACAGGAACCCCAGTGGGCAATACCCACCAGCCCAGTGCAGCCAGAAGTGCCAGAGCAACCAGAGGGGCCGTCAATTGAGTCAGCCTGGTGTTTTTCACAACCGCGATTACCCGGCCAGGAAGTTCAGTCGGCTGCTTAGGGTGTAGTTCCCCTCAATGGCCATAAAGGCGATGAATATCGGGATGGCCAGCGTTGGAACCAATAGCGCTACTCGCAAGGTGATGGGCTCCCAGGCAAAATGCATGAAGATACTGAGTATCAGTCCGGCCTTGAGAAACATGAAAACCAGAATCAGCCCCCAGCGCAACAAACCCTGAAATTGCAGGTAGTCAACCATGTACGACATTGCGCTGAGCACAAACAAAAGTCCCCAGACCTTAAAGTACAGGCTTAACGGGTGCTGTTGACCCTGAGTGTCTGCGCTCATAATTCCTCCTGATGTCAGCCGGTTTTTACCGGTTTACCACAAATAAAAAAAGGCAAAAATAAACACCCATACGAGATCAACAAAATGCCAGTACAGTCCGGTAATTTCGACAATCTGAAAGCCCTTTTTATCGTAATGTCCGAGTCTCACCTTGATCGCGACGATCGTTAAGTAGATCACTCCGCCAGTCACGTGCAAACCATGAAAACCGGTGATCATGAAAAAAGTGGAACCGAACTGAGCCGCCCCGAGGGGGTTACCCCAGGGTCGAATGCCTTCCTCGACAATCAGTTTGGTCCACTCATAGGCTTGCATGCCAACGAAGCTGGCGCCCAATACAGCGGTGGTAATCATCAGCCAGAATGTCGCATGCTTATTGCCCTGATAGGCCGTGTTTACCGCCATCGCCATGGTGCCACTGCTGGTGATCAGGATGAACGTCATGATGGCAATGAGCAGGAGTGGAATGTGTTCTCCGCCCACCACCAGTGCAAACACTTCGCTGGTTAGGGGCCAGGCCTCAGAGGCTGATATACGAACGTTCATGTATCCGATCAAAAACAGACTGAAGATGAAGGTGTCGCTGACCAGGAACACCCACATCATCACCTTGCCCCAATTGACTTTAAAGGCTTCTTTGTCGGCCGACCAGTCAACAACCATGTTCTGCCAATAGCCTTTGGGCGCGCTGTTCATATCCGTCATGATGGTTACCCCAGGCCGCAAGCTGCAGCAATGATGGCATAGGTTTCCGGCGTACGGGTGAGCAGGAAAAACAACAGTAGCCAAAGCGCCAATAGATAGTGCCAATAAGTGGTACAAGCCTTCACCGCAACGGCAACCTGGCTAATACTGCAGCCCCGGCCGATTCGAATGAAAACCCGTACAACGGCCAGGACTCCACCGAACAGGTGCAACGCGTGCAAGCCGGTAAATAAAAAGAAGTACGCATTGGCCGGGTTCTCACTGACCCCGTAGCCCAGGTTGACGAGGTAGTTCCAGGTCGTCCATTGCGCCATGATAAACACCAATGCCAGAAACCCGCCCACACTGATGCCAAGCATAACCCCATCGGGCCGTTGCGTTTTGACGGATCGCCAGGCCCAGTGCATGGCCGCACTCGCGGCGACCAACACAGCCGTAGTGGCCCAAAGCCTTGGGCTCTGGTTGAACGGTAACCAGGGTTCACCGGCCAGTGCCTGAAAATCCGGATATTGTGAACGAGTCAGAAAAGTGACAAAAATGAGAATGAACGCAATGCTGATAACCATCAGCAGGAACCGCAATGCAATTTGAGCCGAGGGCGTGCCGCCCTCAGGGTCAAATTGCATCGGCCCCTGAGGCATTGCCAGCCAGGGTTTCTCGGTCAGTGCGCTGAAACCTCTCATGTCGATTCCCTCCCGGATGTGAAGCGGTCATATCCCGGCTCATATACCACTTCACTGTCGGGCACATGCTGTGGAATAAAATCTTTTACAACGCCGGGAACACTGTAGTCATAGGCCCAGCGATGCACTGTCGGCAATTCACGACCCCAATTGCCGTGATGGGGTGGCACATCTGGCGTATGCCACTCGAGCGATGCAGCGTCCCAGGGGTTGATTCGGGATTTGGGTTCGCGCTTTATCGTCCAGAACAAGTTGAAAATGAAGATTAACTGGAACAGCGCGACAATAATAACAGCGATGGTGATGTTCGCATTGAGCGCATGGGCTGAATCGGGAATGAAGCTGGTGTCACCCAGAGCGTAGTAGCGGCGGGGAACCCCGAGAAATCCAATGTAATGCATCGGCAGATAGATTGCGTAGGTACCGATAAAGGTTCCCCAGAAATGAATCATTCCCAGGCGGGTATTGAGCTGTTTGCCAGTCACCAGGGGAAACCAGTGATAGATGGCGGCAAACAGGACCATGATAGGCGATACGCCCATCACCATGTGGAAGTGGGCGACCACGAAAAAGGTATCGGATAGCGGCAGGTCGATCACGACATTGCCCAGAAAGAGCCCGCTTAACCCGCCATGGGTAAAGGTAAAGATAAACCCGATGGCGAATAGCATGGGCACTGTTAAGTGAATGTTGCCTTGCCAGAGCGTGAGCACCCAGTTGTAGACTTTAATGGCGGTAGGCACCGCGATAATGAGCGTGGTCGTGGCGAAGAAGAACCCGAAGTAGGGGTTCATGCCGCTGACATACATATGATGTGCCCAGACGACGAAACTCAGCCCGCCAATGATAACAATGGCCCACACCATCATGCGATAGCCAAAAATATTCTTGCGTGCGTGAACGCTAAGGACATCGCTGACCATACCAAAGGCGGGAAGCGCAACGATGTACACTTCGGGGTGGCCGAAAAACCAGAACAGGTGTTGGAACAAAATCGGACTGCCGCCTTCATAGTCGGTCGCTTCACCTAGCGATACAATGGCGGGCATGAAAAAGCTCGTCCCCAGGATCGAATCGAACAGCATCATGATGGCGCTGACAAGCAGGGCAGGGAAGGCAAACAGACCCAGTATGGTCGCGGTAAAAATTCCCCATATTGTTAGCGGCATGCGCATCAGTGTCATACCCCTAGTGCGTGCCTGAAGAATGGTTGAAACGTAATTCAGGCCGCCCATGGTAAAAGCGATGATGAAAATGGCCAGTGAAGCCAGCATCATCACGATTCCCATACCCGACCCCGGCGTTCCTTCGAGAATGGACTGCGGCGGGTACAGCGTCCAGCCGGCACCGGTAGGTCCGCCAGGTACAAAGAAGCTGGCCAGCAATACCAGTACCGATAGAAAATAGAACCAGAAACTGAGCATGTTCAGGTAGGGAAACACCATGTCTCGTGTGCCGACCATCAGGGGGATCAGGTAGTTCCCGAAACCGCCCAACAATAAGGCTGTGAGTAGATAGATCACCATGATCATGCCGTGCATGGTCACAAATTGCAGATACATGTTGGGGTTGATGAAATCAAACTGGTCAGGGAAACCCAGTTGCAAACGCATAACCACAGACAGCATCAGGGCGACCAACCCGACAAAGATCGCCGTGCAGGCGTACTGAATGGCGATGACTTTATGATCCTGACTCCAGATGTATTTGCCGATAAAGGTTCGAGGGTGATGCAGCTCGGGTTCCTGGTCAGCAATGGCAATGTGTGTCATGGCAAATCCCTGTTTAAACGTTCTTATGAGTCTATTGGGTTCCGCTTACAGTGTTGCGATATAGGCGAGCAGGTCGCGCAAACGTTCAGGGCTGTGAATGGTGCGAGTCATCAGGCGCATCTGCGTTCCGAACTGATCCTCCGGGTGCTTGCCCCGCCAACCCATGCTGAAATGTTCCAGTTGCCGTTTCAGATACAGGTCACTTTGCCCTGCCAACGCCGGAGCGCTGAGTAATACCTTTCCATCGCCTTGTGCGCCGTGACAGGCTATGCAGGCACCATAGAGTCGCTGGCCGTTGGATACGTCGCCGGACAGCGTGCCGCCGACATCAACCGGATCGAGTGATTCGATATAAGCCAACAGGTCTGCTTCGGATTCGACATCGGTACTCTGCGCGATGGTTGCCATGGTTTGTCCCGGCGAGTCTGCTCGCTCAGTGCCGCGAATACCGTTCCGGTAGTGTTGGAGTTGCCGTGCCATATACCGGCTGTCAAGGTGGGTCAGGTTGGGCGCATTTAGAGCGTCATTGCCCTGGCCGTCAGCGCCGTGACAACCAGCGCAGCTCTGATACCGGGTTTCGCCTGAGGCCAGATTAACGGCGTTGGTCGACTGGACGTCGGCAAAGGTGGGGTAGGTTTCAAGCCAGGTTTCGAATGCGGGCTCCGTTTCAACCTGAACCTGCCCCTTCATGGTGTAATGCGCCAGGCCGCAGAGCTCTTCGCACAGGACGTCGAAGGTACCTTCTCGGGTCGGTGTGAACCACTGGTAAGTCTGTGTGCCGGGCACCAGATCCATTTTCACCCTGAACTGTGGTACGGCGAAATTGTGCAAAACATCATTGGAGCGCAGCACCAGTTTGACGGGTTGGTCGACTGGCAGGTGCAGGCGGTGATGTTCGATCAGAATGTCATCGGCGCCGTCGGGGTCGCTCGGGTCGAGACCAAACCGGTTAGCGTTACTGACAAAGCGCGCGTTGGCTGCTCCGAGTACACCGTCTTCGCCTGGAAAGCGGAAGGTCCATTGCCATTGTTGGCCAATGGCTTCAACTTCCATGGCATTGTCTGGCACATGAACCACTTTGGCCCAAACGATCAGGCCCGGTGTCAGCATCGCGATCACCCCGATGCTGGTCAGGGCCGTTAGCCAGATCTCGAGTTTTTTGTTTTCGGGTTCGTAATGCGAACGCCGGTCTTTGTTATGGCGATACCGCCAGACCGTCCAGGCGAGAAACAGGTTGACGGCGATGAATACAAAGCCAGTAATCCAGAAAGAGATCTCGATGGTGGTATCGATCAATGACCAGTTAGACGCAAGGGGCGTTAGCCACCAGGGGCTGGCAAAATGGAGTATAAGAGTTATCGCGACCAGACCGACAATGACGATGGCTATATACACAGTGTCCCTCCTGAGCACGACCGGCCCGAACGTTGAGTTCGCAGCTGGCGCGTAGCGAAACAGCACGGAGTTTCTGCTGTGTATTTCGCCAGGTAGCTTGGTGTTGTTATTAGGTTGGGCCGATTCCTACCGCCGGTTATTCAGCGGCCCCGGTTCAAACCGAACCCGGACTCCTGTTTGGCGTTCGACCCCAGGGTTGATCAAACGCGTTTAAGCTTTGAAAAAGGTGAAATAAAATGTCGGTCGATAGCCGCAAACTGAGCGTCAGGGTGGCGTTCTTCCATGGCCTTTTTAACCGCGCCCTCTTGGCCTTTTGGCGTGTATATCAGAATCAGGTATTTGCCCGCTTCGATGTCGTCGTGAAACGGTTGCAGCTTCTTGTTTTCGGTGTCGACGCCCCATAGGCCTCCTTCCCAGATACCAAACAGAGTGGTGACGGCCACGAAGATTCCATTTACCCACCAGGGAAGACTGTCACTAAAAACACCCGTCATGTGAAACAGAGTGATCAGCAACAGGCCCGCACAAAACCCGATGAGCCCTCCAAGTATGGAGCTGTGATAAAGGTCGAGTGTTTCGATATAGTTGGCCGATTGAATGTGCTTTTGGGTTAGGCCGGACTCGTCTTTACTGATGACGTGTATGTACCAGTCGGAAATACCAACTTCGTGCAAATCCTTTGCGATATCGGCGCTTTCTTTCAATGTCGGCGATAAATAGTATAAGCACTTCATTGGAGACCCTCTTTTTCGATAGATCTTTTATTTAACCAAGGGTTCGCTGTTGAACAGCTACCTGGTTTTTATTGTTTGGCTTAACGTTAATTCAAGCCTGTGTTTTTTCAACCGGCTAAAAAAGACTAATGGGGTGTTGAATTGCGATTCAATCTGAACGATAGCTGTGTGAACATTCATGCCAATCTTTAAAACAGTCGAAATATCAGTCGGTTAATGCACTAAAATAGATATACAACGTGAATATTTATTCACACATCATGTTTTTTTCGCTATTAACAGATATTTTTTAACCGTAAATCAGTATAAAAGCTGCGTGGATTCGTCTTCGCTATTGGGTCAGCTCAGGTAATAGCGCTTCCCACTGCCTTATTAGCGCCGGGTCGTTCCAGTCTGCATAGCCGTCGAGCTGGTAACGTACCTGGCCATGGCTGTCTACCAGAAAGGTGGCGGGCAAACCTGTCAGTGGCAATTGCCGGGTAAACTGTGTGGTGGCATCGAGCATGACCGGCATGTCTATCGAGTGGGTGTTCATAAACTGTTTTACCTGGTCAAGACTGTCTCCATAATTCAGCGCGAGCCATTGAACTCCGGCGTCCGGATAGCGTGCTTTCAGGGCGTTGAGGGCAGGAAGCTCGTCAATACAGGGTTTGCACCAACTGGCCCAAATATTGATGAATACAGGCCCTTCTGGTGAGTCGCTGACCTCATTTTTGAGTGTCAGCAGCGCCGGTACGTCCGGCAATGCCAGGCCGGTAACTGGCCTGAATGTTTCAGCAATGGCGGTTGATGTAAGGGTCACGCAGGTACCGATTATGGCCATTGCAGGTATGCGGGTTAACAGTGATTGAAACATCGGCTCGACCTCCTAACGTTGATCGCATCTGGCGCGCCAGTTTTGCCCATTGAATGTGCCTGGCTCGCATGGCGTTACAGGCTTTGTTCAGGGCAGGGCGCCGGTATCGTATAGCAGAGCCGAGACGGCCTGAGCAAACTGCCGGTAGCCCTCGCCATTAAGGTGCACCTGGTCCGATTTCAAACTCGCGTTGCCTTGCAAGTCGGCCATGATGTTGTTTTCGACTGGAACGTCGTATTGCGTGGCCAGTTCCTCGTACAGCCGGGCCGACGACAGAAAAAGGCCTGGTTCCGGTACGCCAATCAACACTACCTGGATTCCTCTCGATTGCATTAGCTCGATCATGGCGGCCAGGTTGGCTTTGGTACCGTTGGTGTCCTGGCGGCGCAGAAAATCGTTGCCACCGTGGCACAGAATAACCAGGTCGGGCTGGAACTGGTCAAGCACCCCAGGCAGTCGCTGGCGGCCCTGGGCGCTGGTTTCGCCGGACGCACCGGCATTGATCACTTCAATGTCCGTTAGCTGTTGCAGCACGGCTGGGTAGGCGTTGCTGTTGCTGGCGCCTACGCCCACCGTCAGGCTATCACCGAATGCCAGAATTCGATCACCGGGGCCGATCGGGTCGAGTTGGGCGCCGCCACAAGCCGTCAGCAGCAGGACGCTTGCGATGAGCAAGGCAGCCAGCCGCTTTACTCTTACTGTGTTTCGCAACGATATTGCCTCTTTTATTGAGTCGTTTTTTCGCCCGCAGCTTGTCGTGCCAGTACCTCTTTCCCGTGATCGTAGCCCTGACGTACGGCCTGGTCGAAGCGACGCCAGTCGAGTAGGCCAACCTTTTTCAGCGGCGGGTTGAAGTAGAGGTCGGTCAATTGCTCTGATTGGGTGCGCCGCGAGGTGCTGTATAAAATGCTGACATTCATCAGGTAGGATGCCAGTGACGGAAGTTTGTATTTGCGCTTATGACGTTTGCGCAGCCGATCGCGCAGTAGCGCCCAGGTGCCGGGGACTTCATCAAAGGTGAGTGGTCGTCGTGCAGTGACGCTCAGGTCGATTCCGATCACCGTGCCAACGCCACGGGCCTTGCGCATGATGTCGACCGGAAAGTTGTTCAGGGTGGCGCCATCACACAATAAGTCGCCTTTGTGCAAAATAGGAGGCAGTGCCCCGGGAATCGCTGTGCTCGCGCGCAGAGCTTTCGCCAACGGACCGTGGCGCATGACATGTTCTTCGGCCCGGGAATAGTTGGTCGCGACGCAGTAATAGGTTTTCCAGAAATCTTCCAGGTCGGCGTCGTGTCCGAGCAGCTCTTTAAACGCCTGTGCAATGATTTTGGCCAGACGTTGGCCGCGAATCAGCGACAGCATGGGCAGCCAGTTGAAATCGCCTGTCGGATTGAGTTGAAACGAACGACGGCAGATGTCGAAGGTGGGGTCAATGGGCTGGTCTGCTGCAACGAGGGCGGCCATCACCGCCCCCATGCTGGTACCGCCGACGTAGTCGATTTCCATACCCGCTTCCTGCAGTGCCTTGAACACGCCCAGATGTGCAAATCCGCGAGCGCCACCGCCTGCCAGAACCAGGCCGACCGCTGTGCGGGTTTCTATTCGGGCCAACCGGGCCATATCGCGTTCAAGATCGGGCCGGATATGAACGTGGTCGGTTACTGGTCGCCGCTCAAGCCAGGTCCGGGTGTTGCGCGGTGCCCGGGTGTCGGCAGGGTGTAGCAGCACCAGCACTTCTGCCGCTTCCGTGCGCAGTGAGCCTCCGCTCAGGCATTCGGTTTCGATCGGATGCAGCGCCGGGGACTGGGTGGCGTCAGCCAATAGCAGGATTTCATCGCTGTGCCGGCAACAGCGCCGGGTCCAGTCCGACGGGGTGTCGTCGGCCACCAACAGTACAAAGTCGGAGTCCGATTCGACCTGGTCCAAAAACAGTGTGATACGCCGCTGCCGGTCGCGAGAGTCGGAGTGCAACGCTGGGTCTGACTTTGCCAGGTGCGCCTCCAGTATCGAGGAATCGAGCAGGGTGACCGAGCCCTGTTGTTCCAGCTGGGTTTTTAGTCGGGCTGCCATATCACCGGGGTTAACACCTTCGGATACAGGCACCAGCGTTATCGTCACAGGCAATGGCATCGGGTTGACGATATGCTGGGTTTGCAGGCGTTGTATGATCTGCCGGGTAAGCGCCATGGACAGGCGGTGGCTGCTCGCTAGCAGGTTGTCGAAATGAATTTTGTCCAGCCGAACCAATACCGAGTCGCGAATGGCGACCACGGTGGCTGTGCGCGGTTCGCCGGTATACAGACTCATTTCGCCGAAAACCTGGCCACGGCCCATTTCACGCACAGGCTGTGGCGCACCCGCCTCGTCTTTTATATAGGCACGCAGGCGCCCGCTGACTGACAAATAGAGTGCATCACCCGGGTCTCCCTGCTCCATCAGCGTCTCGCCACCGGCGATTTCCACCCAATCGAGTTGTTCTCGCAGCAATGCCAGTGCCTCGGGCTCAATCTCGCCCAGAAAGTCAGTCAGATGCTGATCCAGCAGCAATTGGTGGTGTGCCTGTATATCCGGGGTGTGCGAGTCCAACTGAAAGTCTCCCTATCGGGTTTCGGTTTGTTGAGTCGTAGTCGGGCCGGTAGATAACGGAAGATCAGAATTACAGAGAAGTCACGGCCAGTAAAGCGGGAATCCGTGCCGATGTTGTCTGACAATGCCGCTATTGTGTACCGTTCGAAAGAATGTGCTAGCTTAGTGTTCAGTCCCGGCAAGGTTAGCGGCGAGGGAACTTCACAATACACAGGGCAGTGTGACACAAGGACTTCGGTCAGCAGGCGCAAGTCTGCCCGATTAGCCAGGACCCGGACATGAAAGAACATCAGCTCAACGCCATTCTCTTCAGTGACATTGTCGGCTATTCCAGTCAGATGGCTGCTGATGAAGCCACAACGCTGGATGTGCTGCAACGCAACCGTTTACGCCACCAGCGCATTGTTACCCAGTATCAGGGCCGTATTGTCGACACCATTGGCGACGGACATCTGTGCCTGTTTTCCAGTAGCCTTGACGCGGTGCACGCCGGGCTCGCGCTGCAACAGGATCTGCACGCCAGCCAGGATGAGACCCGGTTAAGAGTGGGTATTCATGTTGGCGATACTGTTGTTGAGCGCGACGGCCTGCGCGGCATTCGCGTGATTGGAGATGCCGTCAATACCGCTTCGCGTATTGAAAGTAACGCCCCGTCGCCCGGGGTCTGGGTGTCGGCCCGGGTTGCTACCGACCTGCGCAGCCATGCCCAACTGACGTTTGAATCAGCGGGGATGTTTGCGTTAAAAAACCTGCCCGAACCGATGGAGCTCTTTCAGGTGCAATTGGCTTCGGGGTCAGTGCCGGCAGCTTCACCCAGGGCCCGTTTTTCCTACCGCCACCAGCGTTTCAGCCGTGCGTCGGTGCTGGCACTGGGTACGTTCCTGGTGGTCAGCCTGGCGGGGGCTTTCGTTGCCTCTCAGGTCTTTGACGAACCGGAGTACCTGGCTGTTCTGCCTCTTGAGTATGTTGGTGCTGATGCTGAGAGTCAGTATCTGGCCACAGCTCTGTCGACGCGACTGCAATCCCACCTGGCGCCCCTTGAAAACATCAAGCTGGCATCCCAGTCGAATGCCCGGCGGCTTACGGATGCCAGTGGGTATCTTGGCGAAGAAGAGGTCGACTTTTTCATCGAAGGCAGCCTGCTACTAGTTGATCAGCAGGTGACGATTGAAATCAGCGTGGTGGAAGCTGATGCCGACGCCATTCTGTTCAGCGAACAATGGCAGGGCCCGCTTGATCAGTTGGAGCGTCTTGAAACCTCGGTGCTGAACACCCTGGGTGACTATGTGGCGGGGTCACTGTGAGGCAGAACGCCGGGTGCAACCGGGATATGAGGTCAGGCCATGACTAGCCCGGTCTCCATCCTCGATGCGTTGTCTGCTGCGTCACAGAAAACCCTTATGGCACATGCCCGGCCGCGTCAGGTTCCTGCCGGTTCAGCATTGTTTTACAAAGGTGACGAGGGTAGCTGGCTGTACTTGGTTGAACGCGGTCTGGTCGAGATCAGCCTGGTGTCGCTGCAGGGTAAAAAAGCCACCCTGAATCATCTGGGTCCAGGCGAACTGATCGGTGAACTGTCGGCGCTGGATCAGTTGCCGCGCAGCGCTGATGCTGTGGCATTGGCCGATACAAAGGGTTTGGTGATACCCAAGCAGCGTCTGGCGGATGTTCTGCGTGACGACAGCGATGCCTGCCTGCAGGTCATTCGACTGTTGTGCAGCCGGGTTCGAAATGCGTCGGATATGTTTGAGCACCGGGCTGTCGCGCCGGCCCCGGTTCGGCTCGCGCATTGTATACTGACGCTGATCCGCAAGTGGGGTGAGGTAGACGGCCAGGGTGCGCAGCGCTTGTCGCAACAGCTTAGCCAGGCTGAACTGGGTGAGTTTGCCGGCCTGGCCCGGGAGAATGTCAACCGGTTGTTGAAAGAGTGGCAAGCGCAGGGGTGGCTTCAATTTTACCGCGGCGAATTGACCGTGCTTGACGTCGGCGCCCTGCAAGCGGTGCTGGATCAGGACGAGTGATGTAGATCACTGCGCCTGTCCCGAGCTGTTCTTAGTATGGTCCTGTCACTCAACAGGAGACAGGACCATGACCTCAATTTCAACAGACCCCATTCAGACTGAAAAAACCGTTACCGACCCAGAGCAGGGCAATCAGCCCGATTTGGCGTCAGACGAATACATTCTGCATACCGGTAGACGCCACCCCGCCGTCTGGGTTGCCCTGACAGCCCTGGCATTGACGGGTTCACTGGTGTCTGGCTGGCTGGTTCTACCGGTCGCTATTGTGGCCATCGGGCAAATGACCTATTCGTTTTCCATTACCAGTCGACAGATTCTGGAACGTCGGGGTCTGTTGTGGCGAAGAACCCGTCGCATTCCGCTGAAGCATCTGGCCAGTATTGATCTGGTGAACCGGGATTTCGGATTGATGTTTCAGGTTGGCAAACTGACGGTGACAACCCACCAGGGAGATATCCACTCGTTTAACTGGGTTGTTCAGCCGGAACGCCTGATTCGATTACTGGACCATCAACACGCGGGGTCAGACCTGGCCAGTGAGTCAGAGCCGGTTCACCGGGTAAGGCGTCTGCGCAACAGTCTCAGTCATCTTGTCCAATAATCGGGCAGTCAGAGTAAACTTATTTCTTGTGTAAGCGCTGTATTGATATCTATGCCGGCTGTGCCGTTGTGTACCTCTGCCCGGATGAACACGCTCTGATTGGTGGGGTCTGCCAGGTTCAGTTCATAGGGTGTTTCCAGCCGGTGTTGTTGGTCGTCGGTCAGAACCCTCAGGCGTGGCCGGGCAAAATCGGTTTGGCTGGGTTCCAGGACAATGGCCACTTGCCCTCCGGCCAGTTCGATCAAACAGCCGGATGGGTAGAAGCCGATGCAGGTTACGAATTTCTTCGACAGTTCGGAATCAAAGTGACTGCCCCGGTCCCGTAAAATCATTTTAAGGGCTTGCTCAGAGGTTTTGGCGGTGCCGTAACAGCGTTCGCTGGTCATGGCATCGTAGGCATCTGCCAGAGCAACAATTTTGGCGTAATAGGATATTTGTTGGTGGCGCAAACCGCGTGGGTAACCTTTGCCATCCATGCGCTCATGATGAGTATGGGCGACGTCGATGGCGTGTTTGAACTCGGCGGAAGCCGACATCAGAATATTGCGTCCATGCGTTGGATGTTCGGCCATGATGTAGGCTTCTTCCCGGGTAAATCGGCCGGGTTTATTCAGGATTTCTACAGGAATACGGCTTTTGCCCACATCGTGAAGCAGGCCGCAGAGTGCGGCATCTCTGATTTCATACTCCAGCAAGCCCAGGTGGCGTGCAAAGGTGGCACTCAGGATGCAGACATTCATGCTGTGTTCAGCGGTGTAGCTGTCTTTGTGTTTGATCATCGACAGAAACCGCAGTGCATCCTTGTTGGCCAGGATGCTGTCGACCACTTTATCGACCGTGTCGCGGCATTCGGATACGTCCAGATTGCGCCCGACCCGCAGGCCTTCCATGATCGATGTCGCCAGCGAGCGGGCAGAATCAAACGTCAGCCGGGAGGCATCGACGGCTCGTTCAAAGCTTACCTGATTGATGTAATTGACCCGCTGGGTGCTGGCGGGGCCAGTTTTAGTCGGTTTTGGTGCGGCAGTGACTTCACCCGGGTTGGATGGAGTTCGCGCGGCACCCTTGGGTACCGACTCAATGCGAACCTGGACGGTGACTGTCTGACACTGACGCTGCAGCTCCCGAATGTCATGGTTGGAGGCAATGACAAAACCCTGAAGCAAGAAGGTGGTTTCCTCCCAGGGCCGGTCCAGAGCCACTACGCGCATACCGATGTCCAGTTCCTGGACGGACACCGTTAAATCCTGATAATCGGCATGACGCATGATGAGTGTTATTCCGAGGTACAGCCTGTAATTTGCAGTGTAGCCCGAATATGGAATCCGGGTCGACACTGCTCTTTGTCGGTTGACCTGAAATAACTGAAGAGGGGCCAGAGGGCAGAGCGATCCGGTTTAACGGCTTTTCGATCCAGAGTCCCTGCTTCCGGCGTTCAGTGACCTCGTTTCATAGTCACTGACCGAGGGCTCTGGCGTGAAAACGCAGGTGGTCCTCAATGAAACTGGCAATGAAGTAGTAGCTGTGGTCATAACCCGGTTGGCTGCGGCTTTCAAACGGGTGGTCACTCTGCGAAGCAGCCTCACTCAGCGCCCCGGGTTGTAATTGTTCTGCCAGGAAATTATCCGCATCTCCCTGATCGACCAGAATCGGGAACTGTGCTCCGCTTTTGGCCAGCAGCAAACTGGCATCATAGTCGCGCCAGCGTGACGGGTCGTCCCCAAGGTAAGCCTGGAATGCCTTATGACCCCAGGGAACTGCGGTTGGGTTGCAGATCGGTGCGAATGCCGAGACTGAGCTGTAGCGCTCAGGGTTGCGCAATCCGATCACCAGCGCACCATGGCCACCCATCGAGTGACCACTGATTGCTCGGTTTTCCGTAACCGGGAAGTGCGCTTCGATCAGGCTGGGCAGCTCCGATACAACATAGTCGTACATCCGGTAATGGCGGTTCCAGGGCGCCTCAGTGGCATTGACGTAAAAACCCGCCCCCAGGCCGAGGTCGTAGGCACCATCAGGATCGTCAGCGACGCCATCGCCACGCGGGCTGGTGTCCGGTGCGACGATGGCGATGCCAAGTTCGGCCGCGACGCGCTGAGCACCGGCTTTGTGTACAAAATTTTCATCGGTGCAAGTAAGGCCGGAAAGCCAGTACAGTACCGGAACCGGATGCTGGGCATCAGCGCCGGGCGGTAGAAAGACGCTAAAGCGCATGGTGCAATTGAGAGTGGCAGAGGCGTGCTCATACTGCTTTTGCCAGCCGTTGAAGCACTTGTTGCTGTTGAGATGATTCAAGCTCATGGAATCCCCAGGTTTGAGTGAGAGGCAACCCTGCCGGGTTGCCACCCTTGGCGCGGTGCTCAGTAATGCACGACGCTGCGAATGCTCTTGCCTTCGTGCATCAGCTCGAAGGCTTCATTGATTTGCTCAAGCGACATGGTGTGGGTGATGAATTCGTTTAACGGAATCTCACCGGCCAGGTACTGTTCAACATAGCCAGGTAGTTCAGAGCGACCTTTTACCCCACCGAAAGCGCTACCGCGCCAGACCCGGCCTGTGACCAGTTGAAACGGACGGGTACTGATTTCCTGGCCCGCGCCGGCGACGCCAATGATCACAGATTCACCCCAGCCTTTGTGGCAGCATTCCAGCGCTGAACGCATGACATCGACATTGCCGATGCACTCAAACGAATAGTCGACGCCGCCCTCAGTCAGTTCAACAATCACTTCCTGAATGGGTTTGTCGTAGTCTTTCGGGTTTATGCAGTCGGTCGCGCCCAGTTTGCGCGCCAGGTCGAATTTGCTGGTGTTGATGTCGATCGCAATGATACGGCTGGCCTTGGCCATGACGGCACCAATGACGGCCGACAGACCAATGCCACCTATGCCGAAGATGGCAACGGTGGCACCTTCTTCGACCTTGGCGGTGTTCATGACTGCGCCAATGCCGGTGGTTACGCCGCAGCCCAGCAAGCAGACTTCCTCAAGCGATGCTTCCGGGTTCACTTTGGCCAGTGAAATCTCCGGCAGTACGGTGTATTCGGAAAACGTGGAGCAGCCCATGTAGTGGAAGATGGGTTTGCCGTCTTTGTAGAAGCGGCTGGTGCCATCGGGCATCAGGCCTTTGCCCTGGGTTTCGCGAATTTTCTGGCACAGGTTGGTTTTGCCGGACAAACAGAATTTGCACTCGCCGCATTCGGGTGTGTACAGCGGAATGACGTGGTCACCCACTTTGACGCTGGTCACGCCTTCGCCCACTTGTTCAACAATACCACCACCTTCGTGGCCAAGAATGGCCGGGAAGTTGCCTTCAGGATCATCACCCGAGAGGGTGAAGGCGTCGGTATGGCAGACCCCAGTGGCCACGATGCGTACCAGTACTTCGCCCGCTTTGGGTGGCATCACGTCAATTTCTTCGATACTCAGCGGCTGGCCGGGGCCCCAGGCAATGGCAGCTTTGGATTTGATCATGGTCGAACCTCGTTGGTCGGTGGGGACAAAACAGTAAAGTCGATTGTATTTGGGTTCGCCAGGTTAATAATGGGGGTGATTGGTAAAACATTTTTACGGTTTGGTAATAATATAGGGGTTTGGAGTTCACTGAACAGATCAGTAGCGGGAGCATACCCAGTATCCGGTGCGGACCACAGCCACTCAACCGCCCGGAACTTCAAAACTAGCCTAAGAATAAACAAGGGGAGTTCGTGTGGCACGATGGGACGGTATTGAAGAATGCGTGGCAGTGGCCGAGACCCGCAGTTTTACCCGGGCGGCCGAACGACTGGGCAGTTCGGTGGCCAATATCAGCCGTCAGATCAGCAGGCTTGAGGACCGGCTGGATGTTCAGCTGTTCCAGCGCACGACGCGGTCGGTCACTCTGACCGATGATGGCAGGATTTATTACCATCATTGCCGTGCCTTGCTCGATGGTCTGGTGGAGGCCGAACAGGCCATTGGCCAGCGTTTGTCCGAACCGGCTGGCCGGCTGTGTATTACCGCGCCGTTGTCTTATGGTGAGCGCTATATAGCACCGCTGATCGCGGAGTTCACCTTGCACCACCCGCGTGTCGACATTGACCTGCAACTGACCAATCAGCGCCTCGACCTGATCGAATCCGGCATTGATTTGGCGATACGGGTCGGGGTTCTGGAAGACGAACGCCTGGTCGCCCGGCCGCTGGCGCACCGGGCCCAGTTTGTTTGCGCCTCACCGGAGTATCTGGCCCGGTTCGGGCAACCTCACACCCTGGCCGAACTCAAAGATCACTCCTGCTTGCTGGGCACGCTGGATCACTGGCGCTTTACCGACCAGGCAGAGCGACGGGATATCCGGGTCACCGGGCGGCTTCGGTGCAATAGCGGCCCCGCTT
This sequence comes from Saccharospirillum impatiens DSM 12546, assembly GCF_000423605.1. GTDB lineage: Bacteria > Pseudomonadota > Gammaproteobacteria > Pseudomonadales > Natronospirillaceae > Saccharospirillum > Saccharospirillum impatiens. Next base: position 140,750 of record NZ_AUIH01000008.1, on the reverse strand, counting down.
TGCGGGACGCAGCGCTAAAAGGCCTGGGCATTGTGCAATTGCCGGATTATTACGTTAAAGCAGACATTCAGGCCGGGCGACTGGTCACCGTGTTGGATGCCTTTGCGCCTGCAGAGGAGGGGGTATGGGCGTTGTACCCGCCCAACCGACATTTGTCGCCCAAGGTAAGGGCTTGTATTGACTGGTTGGGAGCGGGTTTGGAAGTCAGGTAATCGAATTTCATCGGCAACCACTAATCCAGTGAGTTGGAAATTCGTGTTTGATCAACCAAATGAGATACCAGGACGGTCGGGTGCGTCTGCTGGAGGCCGTTAGACCGCATGGATGCGGTCTTCGAGCCTACAGGGATGTATTCACGGCGTGCCTTCAGCAGACGTACCCGATGGTCCGCCTGGTACCGAAGTATCAGCTATCACTTCGGTACCTCAATCGACGAATTTCCAACTCACGACCTCAGCGGGCGATCGGGTGAGCCCAAAGATCATATTCATCGGCATCTTCGACATGAACCCAGAGGCGGTCGCCGGGTTTGAGGTGGGTCTGGTTGTCGAGAAAGACCTGGCCATCGATATCCGGTGCGTCGGCTTTTGAACGGGCGACGGCGCCTTCAGCGACCACTTCGTCGACAATGACTTCAATGTCGGTGCCGACTTTCGCCTGCAACCGGGCCGTGCTGATACGCTGTTGCACCTCCATAAAGCGGTCGTAACGCTCCTGTTTGACGGCTTCGTCAACATGATCGGGCAGGGCGGCTGACGCAGCGCCGTCGACATTGGAATATTGGAAAGCGCCGACGCGGTCCAGCTGGGCTTCTTCCAGAAAATCGAGCAGCATTTGGAAGTCATCTTCGGTTTCGCCCGGAAAACCGACAATAAAGGTTGAGCGCAGGGTGATATCCGGGCAGATTTCCCGCCATTTATGGATACGGTTCAACACCTTTTCGGCGTGAGCCGGGCGCTTCATGGCTTTCAGTATCTTTGGGCTGGCGTGCTGAAAGGGAATGTCGAGGTAGGGCAGTATGCGGTTCTCGGCCATCAGCGGAATGATGTCGTCGACATGGGGGTAGGGGTAGACGTAGTGCAAACGCACCCAGGCGTCGAGTTGGCCCAGTTCTTCGCAGAGTTCTTTCATGCGGGTCTTAACGGGTTTGCCATTCCAGAAATCGGTGCGGTATTTCATGTCGACACCGTAGGCACTGGTGTCCTGTGAGATGACCAGCAACTCTTTGGTGCCGTTCTTGACCAGACGTTCGGCCTCGCTCAACACCTGACCGACCGGTCGGCTGACCAGATCGCCCCGGAACGACGGAATGATGCAGAAGGTGCAGCGATGGTTGCAGCCTTCGGAAATTTTCAGGTAGGCGTAGTGTTTTGGCGTCAGTTTAACGCCGGTATCCGGTACCAGTGAGATGAAGGGGTCGTGACGGGGTGGCACCACGTCATGAACCTGGCGAACCACTTCTTCATAAGCATGGGGCCCGGTAACGGCGAGCACGTTGGGGTGCACTTCGCGAATATCGTTCTCTTTGGCGCCCAGGCAACCAGTGACCAGCACCTTGCCATTCTCGCGCAGGGCTTCGCCGATGGTATCGAGCGATTCCTTCACCGCCGAATCAATAAAGCCGCAGGTGTTAACGATGACGACATCCGCGTCGTGGTAGGACGGCACCACATCGTACCCCTCGGCGCGCAGCTGAGTCAGGATGCGTTCGGAATCTACCGTGTTCTTCGGGCAGCCGAGGCTCACGAATCCGACGCGCCCCTGCTCGGTAACAGGCTTGCCTTCGCGGGGGTTGACGATATGGGTGGTCATGAAAACCTCGGGGCTGGTCAAAAAAGGAGCGGTATTGTAGCGCCTTCCTGTCTGGCTTCAAGCGCGGCGCTGCTGTTGCGCTGTGTTTCTTTGTATTGCCACTCTCCTACCAAAGCAGGAGGCCCGGCAGCGCCCGAAATCCGGCCCTTCGCCGCACTCTCCTACTAACGAACGAATGCCAGACCTGAAGCCCGGGCCTAGCATGCAACCACTGGCTTACACCCACGGGTCACGCCAAGCCTCCATGGCAGTCGGTCATACCGGCAACCTGAGGTTCAGAGCCAGACCAGTAGAGTTGGTAGAAAGCACGAAGACTCACGCCACAATTACAAAAACAGAGAGACAATGATCATGAGAAAAGCATTGCCCCTGGCCGTACTGGCCACCACACTCGCGGCCGCACCCTTTGCGGCTCAAGCTGACTTTAACCGGCTTCGCTGGCAGGTCCCCATGGCATTTTCATCGTCACTGACGGCACTGGGCGACACCATGCCTGTCGTTGCTGACATGGTGTCTACCGTGAGCGACGGTCGGGTTACCTTGCAAACGGTAGAGCCTGGCGCGCTCATTCCCGCCCTGTCTATTTTCGATAACGTTAGCGCTGGCAACGTATCAGCTGGCTACTCCTGGATGGGGTATGAGTGGGGTCAGATACCGGGCGCTGCGCTGTACGGTGCAACGCCATTTGGTCTCGAATCCCAGGAGTTTTTGGCTTGGATGAATCACCACGGTGGTGATGAACTGCTCAAAGAGATGTTTGAGCCGCACAACGTGTATCCGATTCTTTGTGGGACTATCAGCCCGGAATCAGCGGGTTGGTTTACCGAAGAAATGAACTCGGTTGATGACTTGCAAGGTCTGAAGTTCCGGGCGGCCGGCCTCGGTGGCGAGATCATGAGCGAGTTTGGCATGTCCATCAACGTATTGCCGGGTGGCGAGTTGTATCAGGCCCTTGAAACCGGTGTTCTGGATGCGACAGAATTTTCACTGCCTACCGTGGACAAGCAACTGGGTTTCTCTCAGGTTGCCAAGTACTACTACCTGCCAGGCTGGCATCAGCCTTCAACCAACCAGTTCCTGTACATCAACCTGGATGAGTGGAACAAGTTGAATGGCCAGACTCAAAGCCTGATTGAAACGTCTTGTATGGCAGGCAATGCAGTGGCACTGGCAAAAGCTGAAGCGCTGCAAGGTGCTGTGCTGAATGAGTTTGCCGAAGAAGGAGTAAATCTGCGTCAGTACGATGCTGAAATGCTGGCCGCCTTTGAAGATGCGACGGATGATGTGATGGCCAGGTACTCTGAACAGGACGAAATGTTCGGCCGGATCTATAGCTCCATGAAAGCGTTTCAGGCCGAACATGCTACCTGGAAGAAGTATGGTTACCTGCCACGTGACTGGCATGCACAGGACTGATCCATGTCTGACATAAAGCTCGATCTTGACACGGTGGAGCAAGCGGTGGGGCATGGCCCCACCGCCGTTCCGTATCCGAATACCTGGGTATCCGACCGGCTCGATGCTTTGCTCGAGCTCGTCGGTCGTTTTTTTTCCTGGAGTTGGGTATTACTCATGGTGCTGGTGGTGCTGAACGTCATCCTGCGCTATTTATTCAGCAACTCCTATGTTGCCCTGGAGGAGCTGCAATGGCACATCTATTCCATCGGTTTCATGATCGGGTTGTCCTACTGCGTACTGCATGACGGCCATGTGCGCGTGGATGTATTGGCTGAAAAACTGTCGCATCGAAAACGGGCTATCATCGAACTGCTGGGCATCGGCTTGTTTCTGATGCCGTTCTGCCTGTTCGTTCTCTATTACGCTTATCCCTTTGTTGAACGCGCTTATCTGATGGGCGAAGTGTCTGGTTCTCCGGGCGGTCTGCCGATGCGCTGGTTGATAAAATCCGTGATTCTGATCGGTTTTGGCTTGTTGCTGCTGGCGGCGCTCAGTCGGTTTATCCGGGCATTATCTTTTCTTACTGGCTTTCCCCGGGGGCGTGTTTCGGCTGGTCAATGAGCCAAACCCTGTTAGCTGTTGTTGTAACGGTCGAACTTGCCGTGGAGACTTGTTGTGTTTGAAACCTACGAACTGATCGTCATGGCCATGCTGGGCAGTTTTATACTGCTGATTTTTACCGGTTTTCCGGTGGCCTGGATCCTGGCGGGTGTATCCGTCTTTTTCAGTATTGGCGCCATTCTGGCTTTTAACTACCTGGATGCTGATACCTACTTTTTAACCGACTGGAAGATATTCGGCATCGTCGTCCAGAGAATTTATGACCAAATGACCAAGTGGATCATGGTCGCCTTACCCATGTTTATCTTTATGGGGCTGATGCTGGAACGTTCGGGCGTCGCCGAACGTCTGATGGTCAATTTTGTTAATTTGTTCGGCCGATTCAATGGCGGCCTGGGTGTTGCCGTTATTTTGATTGGTATCCTGCTGGCGGCCTCCACTGGCATTGTAGGCGCCTCTGTAGTTTTGCTGGCCATGTTGTCGCTGCCGGTTATGCTTGATCAGAAATACTCACCGGCCTTTGCCAGTGGCATCGTTGCTTCTTCCGGTACGCTCGGCATCATGATTCCGCCGAGCATCATGTTGATCATCATGGCCGATCAGTTGTCTTTGTCGGTTGGTGATCTGTTCATGGGGGCGCTGATTCCCGGGGTAATGCTGGGCTTTCTCTACATTGCGTTTGTCGTTATAGCCGCCTGGCTTAAGCCATCGCTGGCACCTCCAAAGGCCGACCTGCCACCGATTACACGTGAGGTCGTCATTGAAACGTTGCGGTCTGTTTTGCCACCGCTGTCACTGATTCTGGCTGTACTCGGTTCCATCTTTTTCGGGATTGCGACGCCGACGGAAGCATCGGGTGTCGGTGCGCTCGGGGCTACCATTCTGGCGGCCATGAATGGTCGGTTGAACTGGGACGTTCTGCGTGACGTGTCACGCAAGACGACCATCACAACGGCTTTCGTTTTCGGGATTTTTCTCGGGGCGACGTCGTTCGCTGTCGTGTTGCGTTCTCTGGGCGGTGATGAATTTATTGCCGGGCTGCTGACCGGTATTCCATTGTCGCCGGGCGGTATTATTCTGGTCATTTTGTTTATAGCCTTTGTCGCGGGCTTTTTCCTCGACTGGCTGGAAATCAGTTTGATTCTGCTGCCGCTGGTCGGGCCAGTTGTGGTACAACTCGGTTTTGACCTGACCTGGTTCGTGGTGTTGTTTGCCTTGACACTGCAAACATCTTTCCTGACGCCGCCGGTGGGTTTTTCACTGTTCTATTTGAAAGGCGTTGCTCCCCCCGAGATTAAAACGACCGACATCTATAAAGGCGTGATGCCGTTTATCGCCTTGCAAGTGCTGGCGGTAACGATGGTCTTTTTCTGGGAGCCGCTGGTGTTGTGGTTGCCTGAAGTGCGGTATGGCTAGGCAGACTGTGAAAGGTCGATAGTGTTGGATTTCAGGGGCTGATGATCAGCCCCTTTTTTATGAAGTTCAGGTGACTGCATGACGCTCGTGGTATTGGGGTTGATCCCAAGTTCGGTTGTCCATGATGTCTTTCAAACACTCGACACTGTCCCAGACGTCAGCAAAACGGACGTACAGCGGCGCGAAGCCGAAGCGCAGGATATCCGGCGCGCGAAAATCCCCAATCACACCCCGGTCGATCAGTGCCTGCATGATGGCGTACCCTTCAGGGTGGGCGAAGGCGACCTGGCTGCCTCGCTCGTCGGCATTGCGCGGTGACACCAATTCGAAGCCCGCGTCTGGCAGGCGAGATTCGACCAGTTCAATAAACAGTTGGGTCAGTGCAACGGACTTGGCACGTAACTCGGCCATGGTGGTGTTGGCAAAGGTATCCAGGCCCACACTGAGTAGCTGGGTTGCAACCACAGATGGAGTTCCCGTCAGGGCGCGGCGTATATCATTGGCCGGTGCGAAGTCGTCACGCATCGCAAAGGGCGCTTCGTGGCCAAACCAGCCGCTGAGCGGTTGTTCAAAAGCCGCCAGGTGGCGCTCTGCAACAAAGATATAGCCCGGTGCGCCCGGGCCGCCATTGAGGTATTTGTAGCCGCAGCCGATGGCGAAGTCGGCGTTAACGCCATTGAGATCAACCTCGACGGCGCCGCCGCTGTGGCTCAGGTCCCAGACGACCAGGGCCCCTTGCTCATGGGCACGTCGGGTTATGGCCGCCATGTCATGCAGCTTACCGGTCTTATAATGAACGTGGGTAAGTACCACGACCGCGACATCCTGATCGATGCGCTCATACAGCGAGTCAGCGGGTTGGGTTTCGAGCACTGGCCCGCCGCTCATGAACTGGCTTAAGCCCTGCAACATGTACAGGTCGGTAGGGAAGTTGCCCGGTTCTGACAGGATAACGCGTCGGGACGGTGACACGGCCATTTGTTGCTTTAATGCAGCGGCGGTGACTTTGAACAGGTTGACGGATGTCGAGTCGGTCACCACCACTTCTTCCGGTTTGGCGCCGAGCAGGGCGGCGATCTGGCCACCGACCTGCCGCGGCAAATCAATCCAGCCCGCCTGATTCCAGCTGCGAATCAAGCCCTGGCCCCACTCTTGTTCAATGACTTCACGGGCGCGTTCCGAAGACGCTTTCGGGCGAGCACCCAGAGAGTTGCCGTCGAGGTACAGAACATCGTTGGGAATGTCGAACTGGTCGCGCAGTGGGGCGAGAGGGTCTTGGCTATCAAGCGAAAGGCAATGGCTACGATCTAACGACATCAGGCTGGCTCCGTTGTTTTGCGGATACCCTACTGTTTTGTTGTCACTTGTGGAAGATCGGCGACCGTGAAAGCAGGGTCTCAGACTGTTGGCCGGGCCTTACGCAGACTGGAGAGGGGCCTCCCCAGTCTGCATTTGGTCAGGTTACTGGCGCACGCGCATCACGACTTTGACACTGTCGTTCACCGCTTCAGAGTCGGCATAGCCAATAGCCGCCGGATTCGTTGCTACCGCACTGATGACCGCTGTCGAACTGTTCATTTCCATCGGCGGTTGCTGGCCAGTGGTAAACAGGGCTTTTGACCAGTGGCGCCGGTATTTCACCGGAGTCTGGTCAATGGCTCTCAGGAAGGTTTCGCGTATTGAATCGCCAGCCGGAAGATCCAGCGGTTCAGCGCGGGTGCCATCGCTGAATTGCCGGGTGTTTCCAAGGTAGAGGTTCTTCAGGAAGCTCTGGTCAATGGCCGCCGTGTTGCTCGGGTGAACCACGATGACAAGATCAGCCAGGGCCGTGCCGGTCATCAGCAAGGTCGTTAACATCAGGCCGGTGAGGGTGCGTAGTGCTAAGTGCTTCATAAGTCAGTATCCAGCCTTAAAATACAACATCAATGGCGAAAGAGAGCAGGTCAGCATCACCGACTGCGCGTTGGGAATCCGGGTTGGTGTCTTCCCGGCGGGTGTATTCCACTTTCAGGGCCGCGGCGATGTCGAAATCCCAGCGGATGCCCAGGGTGGCCGACTGATATTCTCTTGGATTCTGGTTATAAGACGGGTCGATGGAATTGGTTTCTTCCTCGTAACGTGCATAGGTAACATGAGGCGTCAGTGCGCCGATCCGATAACCCAGTGAGGCGTATCCGTTGTAGCGGTTGTTGATCAGGTTGGTATCGTTCAGGGTGCTGGTGTATTCGGCAATGGTGAACAGAGTGCCGTTGTCATACATGGCGGCAGCAGAAATGAACTCGATCGGGAAATCAAACGTCTGGCCTACGGTACCGATGTAATTGTTCGGCGGCATAGGGACCTGTACTTCGCGGGTCAGTTCTGCATTGTTTGCCGCGTTGTATGAACCACGAAACGACAGATTGTTGATCGCCAGGTCCAGTGACCCGCCTGCCAGCGTCTTAAAGTCAACATCTGAACCGGATTCGGGGTCGGTACCCTGGGTGGAGCCGGCGTACGCAGAGGCTTTGGCCGAGAAGTCGCCAATGTAGAAGCTATAGTCAGCGCTGATACCTTCGACAGTGGTCACGAAAATATTGTAGGTCTCGACCGGTGGCCGTACCCATTGGTAGCCATAACCCAACTCCAGGAAGTTGGAGTAATAGAACAACGGCATGCGCAGCCGACCGCCTTTCACATCCAGACTGTCGGTCGCTTCATAAGTCAGGTACGCCCATTCGAATTGCGTATTGAAATCTTCGCCGCCGCGGCCAACCATTTGTGCCGTTGCCGTCATGTCGTCGTTGACTTCGGCAATGGCCTGAATGGCCACCAGGCTGTCCGCCGAGAAGTTGAGGTCATTGTTGTAAGCGGCCAGGTTGACCGGATCGATGACCAGGGTTTGGTCGTCGCCAAGCGTTACACCGCCTGCAATCGACATAAAGCCATTCAGTCGCATGTCAAAGGCAAAGGCGCTCGCAGGCATTGCCAGGGCGCCAATCAGCGCCCAGTGGATTGGTTTCATAGGGTTCTCCAGCAGTAATTGGGTTCAGCCCGGGGTCGGGCTGAACCTGCGATCAGTTAATGGCGAATTCGTGTTGAACAGTCAGGTCGGTCTCCGGCAGTTCCAGTTCCGGCGGTATGGATTCAAAGGGAGATGCCCGGGTCACTGCATCTTCCAATGCCTTGTTCAAAACAGCGTGGCGGGACCGTTCGGTAAACTCCATGCTGCCTATCTTGCCATCGGCACTAATGTTCAGACGCAAGGCAACCAGACCCTCCTGTCCCAGGTTTTCAGCCCAGTAAGGGTATTCAACCTGGCTTAGTATCTGTGCTTGTAACCGGGTCTGGTAAGCAAGCAGGCGGTTCTGCCGATCTTCGTCTGACAACTCACCCAACAGGTCTCGGTAGTTCTCCGGTGGAACCGGGCGGGCGGGCAAAGCAGCCTGTGGCTGATTCAACTGAAAGTGGTAGTCCAGGGTGGCGCGAAAGCGATCACTGTCGCCATTGCCTTCATAGGCGTCAGGAACGGGTGGGAAGGGCGCCGCATTTTCGATGGCGGTGCGAAAGGCTTGACCCAGCAACCCGGCATCGGCTGGGCGAATCGACGCGATTTCCACCAGTTCACCGCTTCGGGTAATGACGACTTCAGCCTGTACCCGGCCTTCCTTGGATAGCTGTTGAGCCCATTCCGGGTAGGTCACACGCGGATAAATAGTGCGCAACAGTTCCCATCGATACTGGTCTTGCTGATAGACGGCGACTTGCTGCTGTAACTGCGCCTGACGTTCTGCATTGGCTTCGGCCTCAGCGGCGGCCTGAGCATTGGACAGTTCCAAAGCGCGACGCTCAGCATCGGCCTGAGCCCTGGCTTGTTCAAGCGCCCGGGCTTCAGCACTGGCTTGCTCTCTGGCACGCGCCAGTTCAGCCGTTTCTGCCTCAGTCAGGGCTCGGGCTTCAGCCAGCTGCCGGGCCTGCTCCCGGGCTTCGGCCAGCCGGGCGGTATCACGCTGGCGCTGTGCTTCCAGTTCTGCCTGTGCAGCCTGCCGTTCGGCTTCTTCAGCGGCGCGCTGTTCGGCCTGACGACGTGCAGTAACCGACTCGCCACTGAAGGAGGCCAGCAAGTTCATGCGGTTGGATGCTATGGTCAGGGCATCATTCTGGTTGACCCACTGAGTATGTGTAGGGTGTTCGGAAAAGGCGCCACCGGCGAGCATCGCCTCTTGAAACCGCAGCGAGGTTGGAATCTCGCCCAGCCAGGCATTGGCCAGAGTACGGAACAGCAAGTCGTCACCGGATTCCAGCCAGTCGGATTCATTCAGGGTAATGCGGGTTCCCTGCCCGGGGGCGTAATCGATCACGATGGTGTCGCCCCGGGTAAAGTCGTCGCTGGGTGTTTCTGTGAAGGCGGTGATCAGATTGATGACATCCGGGTTAGCCCTCAGATTGTTGTTAATCGCAATGTCCTGCTTCCACATCTGATTGAACTGACGAGGTGACCATTTGTCGGCGCTGACTTTGATCACCATGCGTTTGGCACCTGAGTCAGCAGCGAATTGTGCGGTGGAGGTGATGGGCTGTTCAGCATAGAAGCTGGCCACATAGAAGGTTTTACTGAGGTATTGATAGGGTGCCAGGCCATTTAACATCAGTTCATTGGCCAGAGCATGGCTGCTGCTTGCCAGGCTGAAGAGGGCAGCGACCAGAATACGGTACCACATAGGATTTTCCTGTTTTACACCGGTTATCAGGCTCGTTGCGGTCCTGTCGGGTGCTTTCGCAAGCCAGACAGTCCGATGAATCATTCATGTTTTTTTTCGAGGACCTGAGCGGAGTCGGATAGTAAAGCAGCGACAATGAAAGGCGACTGTTAGTGTGTTTTTTGTTCGCACACTGTCATTTATGGCAAAAATGTTAACGAAACCCGGGTTGAACCGTCGCGATATTCAATAATGCGGTCTGATCGACTTGATGGCGCCTGTCGAATAAATGCCTTTTCGGGGGCTTTCTGTTGAACCCTGCGTGTGGCTCGCAAAGCCCCCGGTTTTCAACCAGGTTGATTCACGGGTTCAGTGTTTCGAACACATTGGCTGACAGGCTCTTGTTGGATCCATCGCGCACCAGTCGCATGGTGTCCCATTGCCACCAGCTCCAGTACTGGTCAATAGCGAAGTTCACACTGAGCCCCCCGACAGTGATGTTGTTGAGCACCGGTGCGTAGTCGCCCGAGGTCGCGGCACCAATCACCTCGAAGTGATCGGTACTGTCACCCATTAGAATTGGAAAGTTGTTGAAGCGCAGGGCCGCAGGGGCTTTGGATACGGGGTCCAGTTCGCCGGTGGTTTTTATGCTGGCCGAACAGGATTCCAGATTCTCCTGGCGCACGGAGCCGCAGGCGCTGTGCAATGGCACGACGCTGTCGTCATACCCCAAAATAAAGGGTTTGCTGGCGCGCAAAAAAGTGTCGCCACTGCCAACGAAGCGCAACCGGGGCACGGCATTGTTCTGGGTAGCCAGAGACCGGGCTACAGCGGGTTGCAAATCACGAACCACGCCCAGTTCGTTGGAGCCAACATTAGTGCCGAGAAACCAGTTGACCACCGAGGTGGCTGCGCCGGCAAAAATGTTGTCGCTGTCGATCACCGAGACCGCCAAGTCGGCCAGTTCAGTACCGCCACCGGCTCCGGCCATATCCAGCGAGACCAGAAAAGTGACCCGACTGGAAGGGTAGCCCCACTCCCACAACCAGCCGTTAAGATTGCGCAGCATCTGCCGTGCGACCAGGTCGCCGGTTGAATGCGTCAGCAATACGCAGCCCGTCTGACATGTGCCGTTATCCGCCAGGGTTTTAACCTGTTGCTTGATCTGATCACTGATGCCCTGGCTGATACGCTCACTCGCAGACCAGTAAAGAACCACTTCGGATCGTTGCAGCCAGTATTCCTGCCAATAGTCGATGGCTTCTGCCTGCAAACTGGCGTTCGTCGGTTGAGTGCCCAACTGCTGATACTGAAAACCGTGAATCAGCACAACCGGTTTGCCGTTCAGGCTTGCGTGAGCTTGCCAGCTCATCAGGGCAAGACCGAATAGGAGTAAAGTGCGCACTGTGGCGCGGGCGATTGGTCGTATCATAATAAACCTACCTTCGTGTTGTTATTGTTGTCGTGGTGCGCAGTACCGCTGACTCTGCGCGGTTGTAACTCTGGTGTCGGAATGTCCACCCATTGAGTGCCAGGTACACCCGGTGACTGGTACGGAACTCATTGCAATGCAACGAAATTGAACTCCGACACGTGTCTTGTAATATCCCTGTTTGGGCAGCTTTTTCCCTTTACTGCAGGTTAGTGCTCAATGAATTGAGAAACTCCTGGCGTTGCTGTGCCAGCGGGTCGCTCCAGGTGCTGTCGGCATAGCCTTCCAGGTCGAATGCCGGAATCTGGAATTGCCCCTGAGGTGCCTCGCCCTGTAAGTCGGGCACACCGTTGCCGCCCATGCGCGTCAGGTGAACATCGCGCAGTACATAAGGCCCGGGGGCTTCAAGGTCGATCAGTGCCGGGCCCGAAGCGCGCAGTCGCAGGCCCGGTTCCCGGGCGGCCAGCGGGCCTTCAGTTTCGAGGTGTAGCAAGGGCTGGCCATCGGCGCTGTAAAGGTTGGCTTGCACGAAATAATACCCGCTGCGGTCGTACTCCAGTGACAGGGGCAGAACCAGAAATTCGCCGTCGATGTGTGGCTCATTGATGGCCGTTAACGTCACGACCGGTGCCTCAAGGGTGAAAGGCGCTGCCACTGAAAGACGTTGCTGACCCACGCTGGCCTGCAGCCGCCATTGCAGCTCTCGGGGCCAGTTGTCGGCCTGGTCACTGAGGTCGACTGTCAGACTGTGTTGAATGGAAGGCGACGATGGCAGTGATAGCGATTGACGATGCAGCACGGTACCGTCGAGTTGAGTAACGCTCAGTGACGTGTCTCGGATCAGGCTGTCATCGCTGGTTGTGAGCGACAGCGCCAGCTGCTGTTCATCGCCGATAAAGTAATGATACCTGTCAAGCGTTAGACGGGCGTCGAAGGTAGCGCCGTTTTCGATCGGGAACGGAATACTGACCTGTTGCGGTTGATTGAATTGATAACGCAGTGCTTCCAGCTCGGAGCCGATGGGTTGCGAAAACGGCGGATACCGGTTTTGCGCCCGGTAGACATCGGCGACCTGAGTGAGCGATTGGCGCATGGTTGCGGGCAGAGTAAGGGCTTGGTCCCGGTTGTCTGAAGCCGGTGCAATCGGATTTTCCGCAGCCATTGTTTCGGCAGGCAGCGGCATTGGTGGTTGGGGTATGGACGCCCGGGTGCCAGAATTGACAGGCCGCAAGTCATCAGAGGCAGTGACCGTTTGCTGTGCTGGTAAAGCAGGTGAGGCCGTAGCTGACGCTTGTGAAGCTGCTGAAGTAGTACCTGGTTTCATGGCCGCCAGACCAGCGACCGTCGTCAGGATGACCAGGGCCAGCCCAGCCAATACCCATCTTTGTTTCATGCGGTGAACGCCTTTCTTGTTTTTATTGGGCTGTTTTACTGCGTGTTTCAAGGTAGGAGGTGTCGCCAGCGAGGTCCAGTTTCGAGGCTGATATACGGGCTTTGAGTAAAATGATTCATGATTGGCTCTTTACTGGCAACATTGGTGAGGTAGCATCAACAGTTGCCATAGCCTTGGCCGTCATCATGACCCCGTTCATCCGTCATTTTTAACTAAGGAAATAACATTGCCCAGCCAACTGCGCGTTCTGATGGTTTTACTGGCGCTCACATGTCCAGTGCTAGCAGCATCTCTAACCACACCGGACGGTGGTGCTTATGAAGGTGACGTGAAAAACGGCCTGTTGCACGGCAATGGACGCATTGATTGGCCCGATGGCACGTATTACAGCGGTGCCTTCCGCAACGGGCTGAAACACGGAGAGGGAACACAGAGCCTGCTCGATGGCCGGATTTACCAGGGGCAGTATAAAAACGGTCAATGGGTCGACGGGGTACTGCATTTTCCCAACGGCCAAACCTATGACGGCGATTTCGTGCGACAACGTTTTGAAGGAAAAGGCACACTGACCTTTGGCAACAGGACGGTCTATGAAGGGGAGTTCCGGGCCGGGAAGATGGAAGGTGAAGGGCGCATGTCCACAGCAGACAGCACGGTGTATGAGGGGACGTTCAACGCAGATCGTTTAACGCGCGGTACCATAACGGCAAATGACGGATCGGTGTATCAAGGGGAACTGAGCAATTGGCGCCCACACGGTGAGGGCCGATTGGTGGAGGCGGACGGCGAGGTGGTTGAAGGCCAGTTTGCTTATGGCGACTACGTCGGGGAAAACGGCCTCCCGGCGTATCAGGAGCAGCAAGTCAGACAACAGGAAAGGCTGGAACGGGCACTTTATAACCAACGAGCTCTGGCCGATGATCAGTTAAGCCGGCTGCGTGATCAAACCGCGGGCGAACCCGAGGTGTTTGCTTTGCTCGCCGCGCTCAGTAACTCGGAGACGGTTTTCCGCACCGAAGTCGAAACCATTGATGCCCAACTGACGGCCATGCCTCAGTTCGATGGTCGCCTGGTCACGCTCGCCAATGAGCTGCGCGACAACGACAATTACCCGCTTGCTACGAGCACCAGTCTCAGACACATCGTTCGATCACTGGGTACACGGCTTGGTGATGAAGACCTGATTTTTGTCTACCTGACCTCTCATGGCAGCCCCGATCATGAACTCTCGGTCGATTTCAACGCCAATCAGGCTCTGCCCGGCATAGATCCAACAGAGCTGGCCAGTATTCTCGATGAAGCGCCACAGCAGAAGGTGGTGGTGATATCCGCTTGCTATTCCGGCGGTTTTCTATCACAGCTCGGTACGGAAGACATGCTCGTCATCACGGCTGCCGCAGCGGACAAGCCTTCATTCGGTTGTTCCAATGAAGAGACGATGACGTACTTTGGGCGGGCTTTCTTCGAAACGGCCTTTACCCTGGAAAAGCCACTGGATGAGGTCTTCGAAGATGCCAGAGCCGCCGTTACCGAACGTGAACTGGCCAGGGAGTATGACCCTTCCAACCCACAGATCCGGGTAGCCGAGCCCGTTTTGCAGGCTTGGGACAGGTGGCGTACTCAGCTCAATAACCGGTTGAATTGACGCCGGTGGATCGTCCAGCGTACCCCAGCTTTACCACCGTTGACTCAAGTTCCGCAGTTCAGTTCTATCTTTGCCAATGGTCCGTGCCAGCCACTGGGTACACCCAGCCCCCGTCACTCGATTGGGTGCCAACTGCGAAACCTGAGTCAGCGGTGTCTGGGTTTCAAAGGTACTTTACGGCACCGGATGAAAAGACTTCACCTTTGCCTCTTTACTGGCGGCGTTGGTGAGGTAGCATCAGGGGTCTTTTCAATCATCAGGTTCAAGGCAGGAGCTAACAGCATGCACATTAACCAGCGTTTCGATGGCGGTAATATTATTTGTCAGGATGCTTCTGATCCGGGCGCTGTGCAGTTGCAGATTCGCTCCGATGTGGGTGATGAGCACAAACAATGGTTCTATTTTCAAGTGCTGGATGCCCGTGACCAGCTTTGCCGGTTTGATATCACCAACGCTGGCCAGGTGTCTTTCCCCGCAGCCTTTCACGATTACCAGGCCGTGGCGTCCTACGACCGTGAATTCTGGTTTCGGGTGCCAACCCGATACGACGGCCAGACGCTGACCATTGAACACAGCCCCGAGACCGACAGCATCTATTACGCCTATTTCGCGCCCTACAGCTTCGAACGCCACCAGCAACTCATTGCGGCTACCCTGGCCTCTGCGCTGGTTCAGGCTGACACCCTGTGCATTACCCCGGATGGTCACCCACTGACCCGCCTGACCATTGGTGAGCCGTCGCCCGACAAAAAAGTCTGCTGGGTCATCGGCCGTCAACACCCGGGTGAGACCATGGCCCAGTGGTGGATGGAAGGCTTTCTGGAGCGCTTGCTTGATGAACAGGACAGTCTGAGTCGGCAGTTACTGGACCATTGTGTGTTCCACGTCGTGCCCAATATGAACCCCGATGGCAGCGTTCGCGGCCATTTACGCTGCAATGCGCACGGTCGTAATTTGAACCGGGAATGGCTTGAACCGAGCGAAGAGTTTTCCCCGGAAGTCTATTTTGTCCGCGAGGCCATGGCCAAAACTGGTGTGGATTTTTGTCTGGATGTGCACGGTGACGAAGCATTGCCCTACAACTTCATTGCCGGCGCCGAGGGCATTCCGGCCTGGAACAAGCACATGGCGTTGCAACTGAGTACCTTTAAATCGGTCTTGCAAACCGTCTGCCCGGACTTCCAGACCGATGTCGGCTACCCCATGGCTGAACCCGGTAAAGCGAATCTGACCCTGTGTACGGCTTATATAGCTGAACATCACAAGTGTCTGGCGATGACGCTGGAAATGCCGTTCAAGGACACGACTGCTACACCCATGCCATCTACGGGCTGGTCGCCTGACCGTTGTCAGCGCCTGGGTGCGGCCAATATTGATGCGATCTGGCAGGTCGTGCCCCTGCTTTGAGAGCGACAGGTAACCGGAGGCTGAGTGGCGAAACCATGGAAATTATCCGAGGCAAAGAATTTACCGCTGAGAAAGCCTGGGGTGCCCGCGATATCGCCCTGATGAACGGGATATCAACGCGACTGCACTGGACTGATCAGCCTTACAAATGGCATGTGAATGACGGCGAAGAAGTCTTTGCCGTGCTGGATGGCCGGGTGGAAATGTTGTACCGCGATGCCGGTGTCGAGCACTCTGTTGTGTTGGAGTCGGGCGATGTGTTTTACGCCACGATTGGCACCGAGCACGTCGCTCACCCGCTGGGCGAGGCAAGGATACTGGTGATCGAGCAAGCGGGGAGCGTTTGATGAGTGCCACTGACCGAATAGCACTGGTGACCGGTGGCGGCCGGGGTATCGGCGCGGCGACAGCCCGTTTGCTGGCCCGCGAAGGGTATTTTGTGTGCATAAATTACCGGTCTGATGCCGCATCAGCCCGGTCGGTAGCGCTGGGTATTGGCGAGGCCGGAGGGCGTTGCCAGGTTATCCAGGCCGATGTCTCACAGGAAGCCGAAGTCGTTCGCCTGTTTGCCGCGATCGACCGGCTATCCGGGCGCCTTAGTGTGCTGGTCAATAATGCCGGTATTCTGCACACCCAGATGCGATTGGAAGACATGTCTGCCGAGCGAATTAACAGCGTGCTGGCGACCAATGTAACTGGCCCCTTTCTGTGTTGTCGGGAGGCCGTCAAGCGGATGTCGACACGCCATGGGGGCGCCGGTGGCGCTATTGTTAATGTCTCATCGGCAGCGGCGCGAACCGGATCGCCGAATGAATACATCGATTACGCCGCTTCCAAAGGCGCGCTGGACTCAATGACCCGGGGGCTGGCCCTGGAAGTGGCCGCCGAAGACATACGGGTTAACGGCGTTCGCCCCGGGCTGATTCACACAGGCATTCATGCCGACGGCGGTGAACCCGGGCGGGTAGAGCGACTGCGCGACCGTATTCCGATGCAGCGCGGTGGTAAGCCGGAAGAAATTGCTGAAGCCATTTTATGGCTGGTGTCAGAACGATCTTCCTATTGCACCGGCAGCATGATTGATCTCGCAGGTGGGCTTTAACCGCTTGCCAAATGTGGCATTAAGGTTGGCCAACCAGATTTGAGTGGCCATAGTTAACCAGTTCAAGTTTCGGAGTTGGCTATCGTTCCAGAACCCGCGCCGGCTGCCAGGCAGACCCATCGGTGGTCTACCTGGTAGCCGGCGCTAGTTTTACGTGAATGCCAAACTTGAGATGTTAAGTCAGTAGCACAGAGGGGTGTTTATGTCTTTAGATACGCCGGCGTTGTCGCCGTTCCATTTGGCTTTTCCGGTTCATGATCTGGATGCAGCCCGTCATTTTTACGGTGACATTCTGGGTTGCCCCGAGGGCCGCAGTTCCGATCACTGGATCGACTTCGATTTCTTTGGTCATCAAATCGTTGCCCATCTGTCTGAGACAGCCGAAGCGGCAAAGCCGATCTCCAACGCCGTCGATGGTCACGATGTCCCGGTTCCGCATTTTGGCGTCGTTTTATCGATGCCCCAGTGGCAGGCTATGGCTGACCGACTGACGGGCATGGGGTGTGAGTTCGTGATCGAGCCTTACATTCGCTTCAAAGGGCAGCCGGGTGAGCAGGGTACCCTGTTTTTCCGGGACCCAAGTGGCAATGCCATTGAAATGAAAGGCTTCGCAGATCGCAGCAGCTTGTTCGCGACCTGATGGGGGTTACCCTGCGGCGGTTAGGTCGGGATGAATGTCAACTGGCCGCTGGGCTGACTGTGGCGCCCGAGCAAAGGGTGTATACCGGGACGGTGACCGAAGCCCTGGCGGGAATGGGAGAGTTTCGACACCCCCATGGGGTATTTCTCGATGAAACGATGGTGGGGTTTTTCATTGTCGATAGCGCCTTCGCTGTCGAGTTCGACTTCTGTGACGCGAATGATCTGGGTATTCGGACCTTTTTGATCGATAGCCAGCATCAGGGTCTGGGCCTTGGCAAGGCAGCGACCGTGGCATTGAGGCCTTTTCTGGTTACCGCTTTTCCGGGCGTTAGTGCAGTCTGGTTGACGGTTAATTGCCGGAACCCGGGTGCCTATCGGTGTTATGAACAGGGTGGTTTCAGTGATACCGGTGCGCTTTATGAAGGCGGGTCCGCCGGGCCGCAGCATGTGATGCGATTGGCGTTAAGCTAATGTCAGGCAAAAAAAAGACGGGCGATGCCCGTCTTTTTCTGAATCAGCCCGGCGTTTAACGCAAAGTCTTCATCGCGCCTGTCCAGGCGACCAGTTGGTCCAGCATGGCAGTCAGGGTTTCCTGATGCATGTCGGCTGGTTTGAACTCGCTGAAGTTTTCGAAATCGGTAAACAGCGACAATTGAACCTGGTTACGAACGTGAGCCAACTGCAGTTCTGATGCAATTTGGCGCAGGTGTTCGACCGCACGCACACCGCCAGCAGAGCCGTATCCGACAAAGCCGGCAGCTTTGTTGTTCCATTCAGCGCTGATGTAATCCAGCGCGTTCTTCAGGGCACCGGAAATGCTGTGGTTGTATTCCGGCGTCACAAAGATGTAGCCATCGTACTGGGCAATGGTCTGTGACCACTTTTTGGTATGCTCATTGGCGTATTGCTGGAAGCCGGCTGGCATGGCTTCATCCAGTACTGGCAGGTTAAAGTCGGCGATATCAACCAGCTCGAACTGAGCGTCACTGCGCTTCTGAGCATTTTCTAGCACCCAGTTGGCTACTGCGATGTTGTTACGACCTGGGCGGGTACTGCCTGTTACGACTGCAATCTTGTCCATTTTAAGCTCCTCTGGGGCTGGCCGAATGGCCACCCGAATTCTGTATCACCCCGACAGTATGAAGGCTACCCAGCGGCAATCAATGGCGCTATTATTGACAGATCGTTTCTCAATAGGAAACCATGAATTATGGATACCTTACTCAGCATGAAGGTACTGGTAGCGGTCGTAGATCACGCCAGTTTTGTGCAGGCAGCGGAGCATCTGGGGCTGTCCAAAGCAATGGTCAGTAAGCATGTCATGCATTTGGAGCATCGCCTCGGTGCCCGATTGCTGAACCGCAATAGCCGCCATTTAAGTGTGACCGAATCTGGCCGGGTATATCTGGAAAGGTGTCGGGCCATGCTGGAAGAGTTGGATGAAGTAGAAGCAACGGTGAGCCGGGCGACGGTGACGCCTCGTGGCACCATCCGCTTTACCGCCCCGATGTGGTTGGCCACAGACTATTTCACCCGCCTGTTGCGCGAATTTCGCGAGCACTACCCGGACGTCAGTTTTGACATCGACATCAGCGGTCGCTTTGTCGACATTGTTGAAGAGGGGTTTGACCTGGCGCTCAGGGCGAGTCGTACCCTACATCCCAACCTGATCGCCCGGCCGCTGATGACCATTCCGTTCTATATTGTGGCTTCCCCCGGCTACCTGGCTCGACATGGTACGCCGGTGCATGGACAGGATCTGAAGCGCCATAGCATGCTGGGGTATTCGCTGATTCGCAGCAACGAATTTACCCTGACCGGGCCGGAAGGGGAGGTTAAAGTCAGTTTCAGCCCTGTCATGCAATCGAACAACGAGTCATTGCTGCTCTCGGCCGCGATCAATGACATGGGCATCAGCATTCTGCCCGGTGGCCTGGTGGAGCGGGAGCTAAACCAGGGTAATCTGATTCAGATATTGCCCGGTTATACGCCGCTTAACAGTCAACTGTATGCCGTGTATACCAGCCGGCGTTACCTGTCTGCTAAAGTGCGAACCTTCATCGATTTTTTGTCGGATCGAATGGAGTGTCCGGAACACCTGCAGGGCTGACCAATAACCGGCGCTTTACCGATCCTGATGTCAGTACCAAGCGGATTTATCATGTCTGAAACTGTGTCATCCACAACATCGAAACCCCCATCGCAAGAACCGGGTCACCCGCAACGGGTTCGCGACAGCCTGGCGGTGTCGATGAAAGACAGCGTAGCCTCCTCAGTCATGACCGGAACGGTTGACCAGTTCCTCAACGCCTTCGCGATTTTCCTGCGGGCTACGAGTGTGCAGATTGGCTGGTTGACCGGTATTCCCCAGTTGCTGGGCGGTCTGTTTCAAATTCTGTCGGTTTGGCTCGGAGGATACTGGCCGCGCCGAGGTCTGATTGTCTGCGGCGCAGCGTTGCAAACGCTGTCGCTGCTTGGGCTCTTTTGTCTGGCTCTGCCGTTTCCCTGGCCAGAAGGCTCCCGGGTACCCCTGTTGATTGGCTGTGCGATTGTCTATCACGGAGCATCCAACCTGACGCAACCGCAATGGAAAGCTCTGATGGGCAACCTGGTGCCACCCCGGTTGCGTGGTCGCTATTTTAGCATCCGATCCAGGTTGGCCATGGCGACGTCTTTTTTCGCTTTCCTGGCCGGTGGTCTGTTGCTGAATGGGTCGGCTTCAATGAGCCTCGAAACACTGGGTTTCGCGGCACTGTTTATGATTGCTGTGTTTGGCCGGGGGCTGTCGACCCGTTATCTTCACCAGATGTACGATCCCTATCTGCCAGATCACTCCCAAGGCCGGGGCCTGGCGCACACCTTACGCAGTATGAAGCGCTCTTTTGCAGATTCCCGGTTTCGCCGGTTTACTCTCTTCCTGGCAGGCATGCAATGCATGGTCGCTTTGTCGGCGCCTTTCTTTGCGGTCTACATGCTTCGCGATCTGCAGTTTACCTACCTGCAGTTTACTCTGAACACGGCTGCATCGATTCTGGTTCAGTTTGTGTTGTTACGCTATTGGGGGCGTATTGCCGACCGCAAAGGCAACCGTTATGTGATGGCTCTGGCCGCGACGGTTATTCCGGTATTACCTGTGCTTTGGGTTTTTTCCGACAATCTCCTGTACCTGATGGGAGTTCAGATGCTGGGCGGGGCTGCCTGGGCGGGTTTCACGCTGGCGACCTCCAACTACCTCTACGACCTGAAGCCGGATGATAGCCAGTTTGCCGGCTATGCGGCCATGCAATCGACCATTGGCGCCACGGCGGTATTTGTCGGGGCGATTTCAGGTGGTTACCTGATCAGTTGGGTGCCGGATGCAGTGGTCATCGGTGACTGGCAGTGGCCGATTGAACGACCGATCTGGGTGATATTTATTGTATCAGGTGTGTTAAGAGCCATCGTTGCGCTCTGGTATTTACCGAAGGCGCCAGAGTTGCGGGTTAAACATCGGGGCCGGGTACGGGATCTGGTGTTTCGAGTCTCGCGGTTCACGCCGATTTCCGGTGTTGTGTTTGATGTGATAAATGCACGCCGGAAAAAATAGCCTGATTGAACTAGAATGATAGCCAGCCAGAACTGGAAGAGCATGATCATGAGCACCGCTTTGAAAACCCGGGAAAACGATGCCAGCGTAGCCGATTTCCTAAATGCCGCAGAACCAGCGCAACGTCGTGAAGATGGCTGGAAAGTACTGGAACTGATGCAGGGTATTACCGGTGAACCGCCCCGTATGTGGGGTTCGAGCATCATAGGGTTTGGGCATTACCGCTACCGCTATGCCAGCGGGCGGGAGGGTGAGTGGATGATCACCGGCTTCTCGCCAAGAAAAGCCAGTCTGTCTTTGTATATCATGGCTGGCTTCAGTCAGTATGAATCACTGATGGCGCAACTGGGCCGCTATAAGACGGGAAAATCCTGTCTCTATGTCAATCGGCTGACTGACGTTGATCTGGATATTCTTAGCAAGGTAATTTCTGAATCGGTCGCTTATATGAAAACGACCTATCCCGTGCGCTAGCCACTCAGCCGCCCCGCCTTTAATGGCTCAATTGTAACCATATCCCCCCGCTTGATGCTCCCGATGTGTGGAAAACCACCCGTTCCTGTCTCTGTCAGGTTGATAGCAGAGCGTATTTCGGGGTGGTGTTAATCTTGCTAATGAAATAAAAGAGCTGGCGCACAAGCGACGGTCATTATAATAAATACAATCACAGGAAACCTTCACGATGCTGTCTAAACTGCGGCCTTTGCTGCTCGCTCTGCCTTGTCTGTTGCTGTCTGGTCTGGCCATCGCTGAACCAAGAACATTGATTTTTTCGCATGTGGTCAGTGAAGACACGCCCAAGGGCAAAATGGCGCTGATGTTCAAGTCGATGATCGAGCGCCGGCTTGGGGACCAGTTTCAGATTGAGATCTATCCGAATACCGAATTGATGGATGACGATGAGGCTGTGACGGCGATTGCCGAAGGTCGAATTCATTTTGCCGCCCCGTCTTTATCGAAGTTCCAGAACTACACCAACCGACTGATGGTGTATGACCTGCCGTTCTTGTTTGCCGATATGGATGCAGTTGAGCGCTTCCAGGGGAGTGCCCAGGGGCAGGCTTTGCTAACGCATATGAGTACAGATGGTATTTTGGGCTTGAGTTATTTGCATAACGGCCTCAAGCAGTTAACCGCGAATCGTGATTTTAGTCAGCCAGATGATCTTGCGGGGCTCAGGTTCCGGATCATTGCATCAGAGGTTTTGCAAAAGCAGTTTGAATTGCTCGATGCGGAACCGGTACCCATGGCATTCAGCCAGGTTTACCAGGCGCTTGCGAATAATGACATTCAAGGTCAGGAGAACACCTGGTCGAATATATACTCTCAAGCTTTTTACGAGCATCAGCCGTACATGATGCAATCAAACCACGGCGTGCTTGACTACATGGTGATCACCAATGCCGATTTCTGGAATAGCTTGACGGATGAGCAGTTGCAGGAGTTCATATTTGCCATGGAAATGTCCGTGAAATATGGCAATGCTGTGGCGTTGGCAAAGAACCAGAACGACCGGGCGGCATTGTCGTCCATGGGAGACGTTACATTGCTCGAACCGACATCGGTGCAGTTAGCCCAGTGGCAAACCGCCATGAAACCGCTGTGGCAGGAGTACGAGCCCCTTATTGGCGCTGCAGTCATTGAAGCGGCGTTGGAGGCTAACCAGGTACCCTGAGACGCGCCAGTTATGGGAACTTTGGTTGGAACGCTGGTTCCCGGTAACCGCTTGTGCTGTTGCCACCTGAGGAATCGGCTTATTGATGCTAAAATACGTCGACTAGTGACCGTTAAACCCAATTAATGACATGGAATAGATCAACTCTTATGAGCAATACTGAAAAACGCCCGCTCTATATTCCCTACGCCGGGCCAACCCTGCTGGAACTACCACTGTTGAACAAAGGCAGCGCCTTTTCACAGGAAGAGCGGGTTTCGTTCAATCTGATTGGCCTGTTGCCACAAAACGTGGAAACCATTGAAGAACAGGCTGAGCGGGCCTACCGACAATATCAGTTGTGTCAGAGCGATCTGGATCGGCACATTGCCTTGCGCTCCATTCAGGACGACAACGAAACCCTGTTTTTCCGCCTGCTCGAAGATCACCTTGAGGAAATGCTGCCGATTATCTATACCCCGACCGTTGGTGAGGCCTGTCAGGAGTTCTCCAATATCTATCGCAATCACCGGGGCCTGTTCATCAGTTACCCGGATCGCGACCACATGGACGACATCCTGCGCAGCGCCACCAAGGATAACGTGAAAGTCATTGTTGTTACGGATGGTGAGCGCATTCTGGGCCTGGGTGATCAGGGCATCGGTGGCATGGGTATCCCCATTGGTAAATTGTCGCTCTACACCGCGTGTGGCGGCATTAGCCCGGCCAATACCCTGCCGATCATGCTGGACGTGGGCACCAATAATCAGACGCTTTTGAACGACCCCATGTACATGGGCTGGCGCCATAATCGCATCAGCCAGGATGAATACGACGCCTTTATCGGGCAGTTTATTCAGGCGGTAAAACGCCGCTGGCCAGAGGCCATTGTGCAGTTTGAAGATTTTGCCCAGACCAACGCCATGCCGTTGTTGGAGCGTTACCGAGACGAGCTGTGCTGCTTTAACGATGACATTCAGGGCACTGCCTCGGTCTGTGTGGCCACACTGCTGGCCGCTTGTAAAGCCAAGGGCGAGCCGGTCAGCGAGCAGCGCGTTGTGTTTGTCGGTTCCGGTTCGGCTGGTTGCGGTATTGCCGAGCAGATTATCGTGGCGATGCAGGATGAAGGTCTGGCGGAAGCCGATGCCCGCAAACGGGTGTTTATGGTCGACCGGTTCGGGTTGCTGACCAGCAATATGACCGATTTCTATGACTTCCAGGCACGGTTGGCACAACCGGCCGAGTCCATCTCTGACTGGCCGGGCACCGACTTGTTGGATGTAATCACGCAGGCAAAACCGAGTATTCTGATCGGTGTTTCCGGACAGCGTGGCCTGTTCACCGAAGAGGTCATCAGGACCCTGCATGCCGGGTGCAAGCGTCCGCTCGTGATGCCACTGTCGAACCCCACCTCCAAGGTAGAGGCGACGCCGGCTGATGTTCTGACCTGGACCAACGGCGAGGCACTTGTGGCCACCGGTTCGCCATTTGCCCCAGTGACTGTTGACGGCCAGACCTACCCCATTGCCCAGTGCAATAACGCGTACATTTTTCCGGGTATTGGCCTGGGTGCTTTGGCCGTCGGTGCCGAGCGCATCACCGATACCATGTTGATGGCAGCATCCAGAGCGTTGGCGAATCAGGCTCCCATGGTGCAAACCGGTGAGGGGGCTTTGCTGCCGCCGTTGGCCGACATACGTGAGACCAGCAAGCTGATTGCGTTTGACGTTGCCCGGCAGGCTCAGATTGAAGGCGTCGCTCTGATGAGCAGTGAAGAGCAGGTTCGTGAGACTATTGAAGCAAACTTCTGGACACCCAGGTACCGGCAGTATCGTCGCCGGGCGGTGTAATACGGGCGTCGACTGGTGGTCTCGGGAAGCAGCAATATGCCCTGCCAGTGTGGCAGGGCTAGCGGTTAGCCAGCTTCGCTACTATGAGCGACCGTCTCGTTTGACACGGTAATTTCAGTGGTCATGCCCGCTTCGTAGTGACCAGGTATGTTGCAGGCTGCTTCAAATGTACCTGTGTCGGTGAATAACCAGGTCAACTCACTGGTTTCCCCCGGAGCGATGGAAACTGCGTTAGGGTCGTCATGAACCATCATTCCACCATCAGCCATGGTTTCCATCATGGTTTCACGATGATCCGCATTTCCCTCAACGGAATCGATCACAAATTCATGCGGTAGCTGCCCGGAATTCGTTATTACAAATCGAACAGTCTCACCGGGCTGAACGGCCAAGTCTTCCGAATTAAACCGCATCTGGTCAGATGCCTCTACTTTTATGATCCGGTCAATAGCGTGCTCCATTCCAGGCTGTCCCGCCTTAAAACTGGGTTGCTGGTCATCACTATGATCGTCTGAATGCCCGGGACCTGCGAAAGCTAGAGTGGAAAGCCCAAAGGTTAGGACGGTAAACGTTGTTTTCAAAAGCATTTTTTCATGTTCCTTAAAAAGCGTGTTTCATTCAGTATTTGCGTGGTAGGAGTACGAATCAGCGCTAATTCAGGAATACACAGTTCACCAGGTGGACAGAAGGATCCGAACACCATTGTTCATTCCGGTTGGTCGCCGTTCGGGATACTGCTTGGGAGTGTGATTGGAGTGACGGGACAGTCGGAAAATCGCTAATTTCAACGTCTAACGCTGGGCTATCCTGTCGAGAATTGAATGCCGCTCCAGTTGATTGATCGGCCTTAAGTAAATGACATGGCTCTACCAAGTGCACATCTACGATATGGGTCGCAGTAGTGTGAGAGCGAACCTGAACCGGGGAATAATGGAGGCTGGCCAGGCTGTGGCAAACAGGGGCAATGACCAACAATAAACCGATCATAATGGCTCGGGTGCGGCGTATAGCCGAGAGTGATCCCACCGTTTGAGCGATATGCAGATTCATTACATCAAAAGCCAGTAGGAAAGTGACATCGGGATTTTCCAGTCCGGGTACAGACTGTCAACCGAATGGGGCACAGTTTACACAGCTTTGCTGTTGGCAAAACTACCCTTCAGGCTTTGTCGATGGTGACCGTGACCGCGCACGACACTAGAAATGACGTCGTTTATCGAAACGGCCGCCACCATCATGACGTTTCATATGCTATGGAGTTACCCTGGAGCAAAGGCCAGGGGAGGAGCTTCTCAGGCGATCCGCAAGTTGTTGACCCTGGGTGCTAAAACGGCACGGGTGGAGCGCGACGGCCAGGAGCAGAAAGTTCCGGTGAAGGAACTCCAGCCAGGCGATATCATGGTCATCCGCCCCGGTGACAAGGAACCTACCGACGGCGAAGTGGTTGACGGTGAGAGCCACCTGGATGAGTCCTTTGCCACCGGTGAATCGTTACCGGTCTATAAAGCGGCGGGCGATACTGTGATTGGCGCAACCACCAATAAAGAGGGGCGTTTACGGGTAAAAGCCACCAAGGTGGGAGGCGATACCTTTTTATCCCAGGTGATCAAACTGGTGGAGCAGGCTCAGGGGGCGCGGGTTCCGATTCAGTAATTTGCCGATCGCATGACCGGGCGCTTTGTGCCTGTCGTCATATTGATTGCTCTGGCGAGCTTTGCCATATGGTTTGTCGCCGCCGACTATCTGCGCCCGATACTGGTCTGGGGAGCAGGGTTTCTGCCCTGGGTCGACCCGATGGCGACCACCCCGGTGCTATCTATTCTCGCCGTAATTGGTTTGCTGCACCCCATGACCGGGGTTATTGCCATGACCATGAGTTCGCTCTCGGTGATTGGCAATTCACTCTTGCTCAAGCGGGTAAAGTTGAATGCGAGCAACCAACCTGAAACCGAGTAGTTAGCGAATCACGGAGTCCATAGGTCCTTGTGGGCATAACCCTAATGCAAGGGAGAGTGGCCGTCCTAAAACAAGACAATGAGATAACGTTCTCTTATTCATTGTAACCGCTATTATCTGCGAATGGACTGACGGGAGAAACCAGCATAAGGAGTACCATATGCTCAAGCGACTGCGCCAAAGTCTAACTGCCGGCACGGCGTCTAAGCGCAACCAATTCTTTCCAGAGATACCACTCGCGGGGTTCGGGTTTCTGACGCATTTCGTCTGGGAGATGTTGCAGGTGCCCTGGTATCAGGGAATGGCGGAGGAATCCCACGGCTCTGTGGTCTGGCTTTGTATACGGGCGACAGGCGGCGATGTTCTGATTTTTCTGCTCAGCTTCTGGGCGTCATCAATCCTCTGCGGAAATCGACGATGGCTCCTGGAGGGCGATCGGAAGCCAGCCCTCATAGTGGTTACCATTGCCCTACTCGCAACCATCGTTCTTGAGTGGCTGGCGACTGGCCCGCTAGAGCGATGGGCATATGCGGACTCCATGCCGAT
Source organism: Saccharospirillum impatiens DSM 12546 (assembly GCF_000423605.1). GTDB lineage: Bacteria > Pseudomonadota > Gammaproteobacteria > Pseudomonadales > Natronospirillaceae > Saccharospirillum > Saccharospirillum impatiens. Next base: position 113,611 of record NZ_AUIH01000008.1, on the reverse strand, counting down.
CATCATGCTGTTGGAGGTGGGCCTGACCCCGCTATTGCAATGGGTGCTATTACTACCATTATTACTGTGGCTGACGCGCCGGCATATGCTTGGGCGAATTGCACTTCGCTCCGACAGTACAGTCTAATTGCAACACAGCACTAATGTCGCCATCACTCAGATCCAATTTCTGCGCTAGTCGGATCCTAACCATCGTCAACGTTCTATTGGGCAATAGCCTCATGCTGGTTATTGGTGATGATGATTGTGATACTCGTCATCTTTTGATAGCGCCGATTCTGGTGATTTTTTCAGGAAAACCTGTTCCGCTACGGCGATCACAATCATGGTGACGACCGCCACGCCAATCACCAATGGATCGGTGTTAAGCTTTACCCAGACAAAGCCACCGAGGACGAGTAGGTCCAGCACAATAGCCACTATGGGTACCCATGCCTGCGCTTTGACATCTGCCCTCAGGTAGCGAATAACGCCCCAGTGGATGGCAATATCCATGATCAAGTAAAACACAATACCCAGTGCGGCAATCCGGGACAGATCGAAGAATGCCGTTAGAATCAGTCCGAGCACGACGGTATAGACCAAGGTGTGCTTTTGAATACTGCCTGGCATGCCGAAGTGTCTGTGAGGTACCAGCTTCATTTCTGTCAGCATCGCCAACATACGCGAAACCGCAAAAATACTGGCCAGAATGCCACCGGCGGTCGCCATCATGGCAAGGGCCACTGTGAACCAAACCCCATAATCGCCCAATGCCGGTCGGGCCGCTGCCGCCAGGGAGTAGTTTTGTGTCTCAATGATTTCAGCCAGCGAGAGATTGCTCGCAACGGCAAAACCGACCAATGTATAGATCACCACACACGCCACGATTGAAATTACGATGGCACGCCCAACGTTGCGATGAGGATCTTGCACCTCCGAACCGCTGTTGGTTATTGTTGTGAAGCCCTTGAACGCCAGTATCCCCAGAGCCGTCGCCCCCAGGAAATTACCCAGGGTTCCTGTCTCTCCCGGGCTGGAAAAGTCAACGGAAATGCTGTCGGCAATCCAGACACCCACCACCCCGAAAATTAAAATGCCCGCGATCTTCAAGATACCGATAAAGGACGCCACCCCCTGAATCATTCGGTTGCCAAGCAGGTTAATCAGGAAAGCGGCAAGGATGAGCGACACCCCGAGAATGGGCACCATGCGACCACTCTCGTCTCCGCCAAACAGCTGCATGGTGTAAGAGCCGAAAGTACGGGCGAGAAAGCTCTGCGCTATGACCATTGAAAAGTACATCAGCAAGGCATTAAACGCGGTTGGCAAGCGATTCCCATACGCCTTGTGCAGATACATACCGATGCCACCGGCGGACGGATAGGCATTGGAAATCTTAATATAGGAGTAGGCGCTAAAGCCGACGACTACAGCGGCAGCCAGAAACGCCAAAGGGAACAGAGCGCCGGTCATCTGCGCCATTTGGCCGGTAAGCGCAAAGATGCCCGCACCGATCATGACGCCTGTTCCCAGCATTACGGTCCCGCCCAGCGTCAGGCTGCCTTCCCGGTAATGTGTTGTTCTGTCTTCCCTCGCCATAAACCCTCCGCTATTTATCAGCACGTTAAGAACGTCTGGATTCCTTGTAAACTACTGACTGTCACTCCTGGACTGTTCACGTTCCAGCCAGAGCTGATAAGTGTCATCTGGCCAGTAGCTTTGAAAACTGGCGATTACATCGATAATTTGACGGTCGCTTAATGTGTCGCCCCAGGCTGGCATAACACCACCCACCGGTTCGCCGCCTTGTTCGATAACCATTTTGAGTACACCCAATGGGTGGTGCCAGGCATGGGCTGTGCCATTTAATGGGGGAGGAGGGTATTGGCCGTTTGCAGCCACTGTTTTCCAATTGGGTATTGATTCAGCCTCTTGTCCATGGCAACTGGCGCAATTTGCTCCAAAAATCTCTTTTCCACGCATTGCTTCTTCTTGGGTGTACCATCGGCCCGTGACCGCTTTCGCCTCGAGTGAGATGCTGGAAATATCGATGGTCTCGCCCACATTCCGGGCAGTCTCGTCATTGTCTGCGCAGGCAGCGAGACCCAGTACAGTAGCTGCTATCCAAACTAATTTCATGGCTTTACCTTTTTCCTGTTACTGCTTGCGCAGTGATCTTTCGCTAAGCAACCTCAAACCAGGTCATCATCCCTGTAGCCTGGTGGTCTATCATATGGCAATGGATAAGCCATTTACCGGGATTTCCGGCCACCAATCGGACTGACTGTTTCTGACCTCTTAACAGCGTCAGGCTGTCCTGCCAGCGTCCATTGGCCCAGACATGATGACCATGCCAGTGCATGGTGTGTGGAAAGGCCGTGCGATTGTCGAGCACAAGTTCAACCGACTCTCCCTGCCGGGCACGAAAGAGGGGTTCTTCAGGCATTCCAGTTTGGCCACTGATCGCCCAGAATTGCCCTTTTGCAGCCAACTCCCTGAAACTATGGGACTCTTCCAGGTACTGTGCCGTCTGCAACCGCCCCATCGCTCCGCCTTCGAGGATGACAGGCACTCGTTGGTTCACACTCGCTGACAAAGGAGACATGGGGTTGGACGGTAACGCCATCGCATCCGGGAAGGCAGGAACGTCTGTATTCTCTACCGGGTTAACCTCAACCTGTCCAACGAGCAGGGAATCCGCGCCGCTGACCTCCAGTAGCTGGCCTTCTTCACGGGCTATCCAGCCTAGATCCCAACGTTCACCGGGCCCAAGAATAATCACCTCAGGGATCGGTTCAGGGATGGTCAGTGGCTGGCCATCTTTTGCGAGCCATAACGCTCCTGGAAACTGCGCATGCAATTGTAGAATTCGATTGGTGGAGGTGTTGATCAGCCGAAGCCTAATTCGTTCGCCAGCGTTTGCCTGACCCTGCCAGGGCCCAGCGTGATGATTAATAGTCAGGAAGTTACCCATTCGACCCGCATGTGATTGGTTGTGCCGGTTCGCAAACACCGGGTCTATGCGACCGTTTCTACTCAGGTTCCAGTCGTCGATCAGCAATGACCAGTCCCGCTCAAAGTGAGGTTCGTCATTGCCAGAGACGACCAGCGCGCCGTAGAGCCCACGTGCCAGTTGCTCAATGGTATTGTGGTGGCTATGAAACCAGAAAGTTCCCGCATCAGGCGACATTATTTGATAGTCAAAAGAGGCACCCGGTTCTATGGGCGCTTGGGTCAAACCAGACACTCCGTCCATCGCATTGCCAACACGCACTCCGTGCCAGTGGATGGTCGTAGGTTCGGGCAAGTGGTTGGTCACGCGTATTGTTTGCATGACGCCCTGTTGTAATGTCAACTTCGGCTGGTTATAGGCCCAGATCGGAGTTGGTGCGGCGAGCCAGGACGCCGTCGTTTCCCGGGCCTGAATGTTGATGTGCGGTACTTGTGGTTGGTCAGCCCAGAGTGACCAGGGCAGCATTGAGGCCGCTGTCAATTGTGCCCCCGTCTTTATCCATTGCCGTCGTGTCAGATTCATCTTTACCGCCTTCAATTAACCTGTGCTACCGGCTGAGGGAAACAGCCTCAGCAGTCCTGCCTGTGAATGTTAAGCCAATGACGACATCGTCGGAATCGATCCGAGAGTCAAACCGTTGCGAGGCGTCCAGCTTAATGCTCTCCAGTCCGCTCACAGACGAGAATTATTGGTGCCGCCGGGTGGTTCGCTGAACGCGAGAAAATACAGCAACCCCAGGTTCAGTATGGGAACCAGTGCCAAAACACTGAGAACGCCCGGAAATCCAAGCTTTTCGCAGATTCGCCATAAAGGTATGACCATAAGTGCAGCGATCAACGGCCACCAGAACAAGTGCAAGCCCCAACTTATATCCATCATCATTTTAGGTACTCCAACGTTTAAGAACGTGATTGTGTGTATGTATGGGGTAACTCGGTTTGAGTATCCTCATCCGAACCATCCTGGTTATATGTCATTGACTACCTGTACCTCACGAATAAAGGCAAGGATGAATGTCATTTGAGTAAATCCAACGGTGGGTTGTGGCGGCATGTCACCAAACGACCAGTGGTGTTGCCGTGAACCCTGCGTTACCGCACGGTAGAACGCTTTGTTGGAGTGGTGCCCTGCGTTATAGATGGAATGAATCAGTGGTGGCCCGGCCTCTGATCCCTCTGCATTTAACCCGTGGCAGGATGCACAGGTTTGGTTGAACATTCGTTGCCCCGTTTGAGCATTATCTGACAGCCCCTCAACAACGACATCAACATGATAGGGTTTATCATCGGCCGTAGTTGCGGGAGCGATGAAGATGGCAAAAATGACCGCAACGAGCACTGCTACAAGTGGTGTGCAGGCAGGGGCGCAACGGATCATCATTGAATGATGATTGCGGCGTTCAATCATTTTTCTCATAAGTGACCTCAGTATCTATACCAATCCGAAATATAGTGATGTTCAGACAATTAAAAGACAGGAAGTAAGCTGTCAGATGATAGCGAGAGGCAAAAGGTTAGCCTCTTGTCTGAGCAGAACGATAATGAAAACGATTGAGGATCAGAGGCTGGGTGGGCGATCGAGTGAGCTATGATAGCCCGAGTGGAGGGAATGATTGAGCGGTTGTTTATAGCGCTCTTTTTCCTGTGGCGCACTTTCGGCCACACTGGTAAAGGCTTGCGCCAATAGCGGTAAGCTACAGGCCATACCACTGCATTGTGATCGTAACTGACTGGAATGATCGGCCATGCCACAGTGTTCAATACTATGGTCTGCACACAATGCCTGTGTTTGATCGGGCCCATTTGGTGTGGTTTCCGCCCAAGCCGATAAACCCCCTACTACCTGGAACGTAACCAGGAATAGAATAAGGATGTATCGAAGCTTTAAGGTCGTCATCGCGGGCGTCGCTTAGCTTGAACGATACATGAGAATACTCGTGGGACCACCGAATTTCCAGTCGAAGACAACTTTTTTACCAATAGAATCAACCGATGATTGGTTGCTGCATTCTTAATGGTCTGATACTGCCAAACCCTATGCGCTGGAACATCCGTGTTCCATCAGCCTCCTTGACGATTAGACTCCGTAAACAGTCCGTTCAAATACCCACCAGCCTGCCACTAAGGCTATCGCGATGGATGCCGGGTTCGTGATGTAGCTCCGGTACCAGTCTTTGTTCCTGAACCAGACGCCTACAGCCAGAAAGCACAGTGCAATGACCGTCAACTGACCGAGTTCGACACCGACGTTGAAGCCAATCAGGCCTGTAATAAAGTGATTCGGACTCAGTCCTATCTCAGTCAGTACGCTGGCGAAGCCAAGGCCATGCAACAATCCGAATCCGAAAATAACGGCAGGTCGCCACTTGCTGAGGTTGCGTGACCACAGGTTTTCGACGCAGACGTAGACAATGGACAGTGCAATGAGGGGCTCCACGACCGCTGCTGGTATTGTCACGATGCCCAGCATACCAAGAGCAAGGGTTACGGTATGTGCCAGGGTGAAACTGCTTACTTGCCATAACAAAGGTTTTAATTTTGAACTAAGCAGGAATAAGCCGACCACGAATAAGATGTGGTCGAGCCCTTTGGGCAGAATATGTTCAAAACCAATGACGATGTAATTGGCGAAAATCGAAAATCCGCTTTGTTTGACGGCCCCGGTAATATCAAAAGGACCTGCCGCGGTGCCTGGCTGAAGATACTCGGTATAGATCTCCTCACCCGATGCGGAAGTGACCCGCAGTGCCGACCCGCCATACTGCTCATCCCACTGCCAGGCCAGGCTTGAGCTGCCGACTGGCAGAGTACCGGTAAAGGTGATGACCGCATCTCTGGCAAGCTCCAGATCCGGCTCGTTGGTCAGAGCAAGGCTCGGCTCAGGCAAGTTGAGATCAATACCGTCAGCCTGGAAGCGGATGCCATTTATCAGTTCAGGGACAAATTCTTTGAACACAGGCGTCAGTTCCTGGGCGGACATGGCCCGGTATCGATCGTATTCATCGGCCTGAGGGGCGTCATTGGTGTCGGTGACTTCAGGGCCAATACCCGCGAGGTAAGTCTCCACACTGGTTTGAATGTCGATGCGGTAGGCTCCGTCCTCTTCGAGAGTCAGGTCGATGATGGCAGGGCGTATTTCATGAGCCGTTGATGCCGCACTCAGGGTGAGCAGAAAAACAAAAAAGCCAGTCAGTGCCAGCTTAAGGGTAGAAGTCATGTGTCAGAGTCCGTTGCAGTTATTATTTGAGCCCAATATCAGCAGCTTTGGCGGGTAAAGTGCTGATCAGGGCCCAGTGTATACGATGCAAAATGGACTGCCGATGCAATTATCGGGTACTTCCGGTCGAAATGCTGACTTGATGGTGCTTTCAGCATTCCGGATAGACCAAATCACATCCTTGTGATCCTGTTTGAAGATTCCTCGCCGATTAGGCGAACTGCTCTTCTTCAGTGGAGCCAGTCAGGGCAGTAACCGATGACGTACCACCCTGAATGACCGTGGTCATATCATCGAAGTAGCCGGTGCCCACTTCCTGCTGGTGTGCAACAAAGGTGTAGCCTTTTTCCGCGTCTTTGAATTCCTGCTCTTGCAGTTCAACGTAGGCCGACATGTCCTTGCGGGCATAGGCGTGCGCCAGGTTGAACATGCCGTGCCACATGTTGTGAATGCCGGCCAGGGTAATGAACTGGAACTTGTAGCCCATGGCTGACAGCTCGGTCTGGAACTTGGCGATGGTCGCGTCGTCCAGGTTCTTGCGCCAGTTGAATGAAGGCGAGCAGTTGTAGGCGAGCAGCTGATCCGGGAATTCCTTGCGGATCGCTTCAGCGAACTTGCGGGCTTCGTCCAGGTCCGGCTTGGCAGTTTCACACCACAACAGGTCGGCATAGGGCGCGTAGGCCAGGCCGCGTGAGATGGCCTGATCAATCCCGGCTTTAACCCGGTAGAAACCTTCGTTCGTGCGGTCACCCTGGATGAAGGGGGCATCATAGGGGTCGCAGTCAGAGGTGATCAGATCGGCTGCGTTGGCGTCGGTACGTGCCAGTAGTATGGTCGGTACGCCTTCAACGTCAGCCGCCAGACGTGCCGCCGCCAGCTTTTGCACGGCTTCCTGAGTCGGCACCAGTACCTTGCCACCCATGTGACCGCACTTCTTGACCGAAGCCAGCTGATCTTCAAAATGCACGCCAGACGCACCGGCACGAATCATGTTTTTCATCAGCTCATAAGCGTTCAAAACACCGCCAAAACCGGCTTCGGCATCGGCGACGATGGGCGCGAAGTAGTCGATGTAGCCTTCATCGCCCGGGTTCTTGCCGGTTTTCCACTGGATCTGGTCGGCGCGCTCAAAAGCGTTGTTGATGCGACGAACAACCGTGGGTACAGAGTCAACGGAGTACAGAGACTGATCCGGATACATGGTTTCAGAGGAGTTGGCATCGGCGGCAACCTGCCAGCCAGAAAGGTAAATAGACTGAATGCCCGCCTTAACCTGCTGTACGGCCTGGCCACCGGTCAGGGCGCCCATGGCGTTTACAAAGTCTTTCTCGGGACGGAAGCTCGGACGGCCACCTTCGTTGATCAGTTGCCAGAGTTTCTCGGCACCGCGGGTCGCGACCGTGTTGTCGCGTTTCAGTGAGCCACGCAGGCGAACCACGTCTTCGGCACTGTAGGTGCGTTTGACGTTCTGCCACCGTGGGTTGATGTCCCAGTCTTTCTGGATGGCTTCGATTTCAGCTTGGCGGTTGTAGTTTCCAGTGGTCATGGCAATGTCCTCTTGGCGGTGTGCTGTCTAGTTGTGTTTGCTTGTTGTGTGATCGTTGTGCCAACTGCAACGGTGTGTCTCTGCAGCGACCTTGACTTCACATTAAGATCGCCCCGGTAATTTGGCCAATTTATAGTTATTATTTTCAGTATTCACCGGGTGAATGATGGGTGCGCCTTGGGTATAATCTTGCCCCACAACAGGACCCTTACCGGAACAGGAGAGACAGATGCAATTAAGTCGCATCGACATGAACTTGCTGGTGTATCTGGACGTGCTACTGCGCGAACGCAGCGTCACCCGGGCTGCCGATAAACTGGGCATCAGCCAGCCTGCCATGAGCAACGGCCTGCGGCGGTTGCGCACCCTCTTTGACGACCCCTTGCTGATCCGTACCAGTGAGGGAATGACGCCGACAGAGCGTGCCGGACAGCTTGAGCCGATGCTTCGAACCGTGCTCCAGGACATTGAGCGGGCGATCCAGCCACGGTCAGATTTTGACGCTGAAAACAGCCAGCGGGTGTTCCGCATCATGGTCAGCGATTACGCGGAATCGACCCTGGTGCCGCCACTGCTGCGGCGTTTGCGCGAAGAAGCGCCGAACGTCATCCTCGACCTGATGACCCCCAGTGACGTCAGTTTTCTGGACGTCGAACAGGGCAAGGTCGACATGGTGATTAACCGCTTCGACGACATACCCCAGTCGTTCCATCAAACCATCGTCTGGCGAGACGAGTTCTGCTGCATGGTCAGCTCTGACAACCCCATTATCGATAACTTCAGTCTGAAGAATTACCTCCAGGCGCAGCACGTCTGGGTGAGCAAGACCGGCTATGGGGTTGGCGTTGGCGTCGACCCGGCCGACGTGCAACGCCTGGGCTGGGTCGATGAAGTGTTGGGACAGCTTGGCAGCAAGCGCAACATCACCGTCTTCACCCGGCACTATCAGGCCGCCATGCTGCTGGCCGAACAGAACGACCTGGTGGTTACGCTGCCAGCCCGGGCGGCTCTGCTGCAGGCGCACAACGACCGGTTACGGGTGATGGCGCCGCCTTTCGTGATTCCCGGCATTCAGCTCAAACTGGTGTGGAGCCCGTTGCTGCATCACGACCCGGCGCATCGCTGGATGCGGCGTCTCATCAATGAGGTGGCTGAACAGGTTCCAAGCCCGGAGTTTTGATGGCAAGGTCGGGGGCTTAAAACTTAAGTTAAAACTGAACGTCGAAACGTCACCTAAGCGGCCAGGTTAAGCCCGCAACATTCCGGTACGGTGAAATCGCATTCATGCGGTGAATGATGACTATAAGAACTATAAATTAGTCGTATCCACCCAGGCTCCCTAGACTCGAATAAAAAGCCAACAACGACAGGCCAGACTCATGACAGAGCGAACCCAGCACGGCGGTCTTCAGATCGCGACCGAACTTTACCAGTTGATTGACCAGGAAATAGCGCCCGGTACCGGCGTGACCTCAGCTCATTTCTGGGATCAGTTTGAAGCCATTCTGGACGAGTTTGGTCCGCGTAATGACACCCTGCTGCGTCAGCGCGATACGCTGCAGGCCAAAATTGATCAATACCACGCCGAGCGTTCCGGTGAACCGCACGATGCCGCCGACTACAAAGCATTCCTGCAGGAAATCGGTTATCTGCTGCCCCCGGTCGATGCAAAGCCTATTACCACGGCCAACGTGGATACCGAAATCGCCGAACAGGCGGGTCCGCAATTGGTGGTGCCGGTCAAAAATGCCCGTTTTGCCCTGAATGCGGCCAATGCCCGTTGGGGCAGTCTGTACGATGCGCTTTATGGCACCGATGCGATCAGTGAAGACGACGGTGCCGAGAGGGGGCCAGGGTACAATCCGGTGCGCGGCGCAAAAGTAGTCGCGTTTGCACGGGCACACCTTGACCAGGCCACGCCTCTGGCCAGCGGGTCACATGCCGACGCCGTAGCCTATACCATTGCCAATGGTGCACTGTCGGTTGAATTGAACGATGGCAAGCAAACGGGTCTTGCCAAGCCTGCGCAGTGCCTGGGGTATCAGGGTGACGAAGCGGCACCCAAGGCCATTTTGCTGAAAAACAACGGTCTGCACATTGAGATCCAGATCGATCCGACCAGCCCGGTTGGTAAAACCGATGCTGCAGGCGTTAAAGACCTGCTGGTCGAAGCAGCCCTGACCACTATTATGGATTGCGAAGATTCAGTAGCCGCGGTCGATGCCGAAGACAAAACCGAGGTCTATCGCAACTGGACCGGCCTGATGAAAGGCACCCTGAGCGAATCCTTCGAAAAGGGTGGCAAGACGGTCAAGCGGTCTCTGAACAGCGACCGCGCCTACCAGGGCCTGAATGGCCGCCCGCTGGTGTTGCATGGCCGCAGCTTGATGTTCGTGCGCAACGTTGGCCATCTGATGACCATCAACGCCGTACTGGACCGGGATGGCCGTGAAGTCCCCGAAGGCATTCTCGATGGCATGGTCACTGCGCTGGCCGCCAAACATGACTTGCTGAACAACACGGAGCGGCGCAACAGCCGTACCGGCAGTGTGTACATCGTCAAACCCAAAATGCACGGGCCGGAAGAGGTCACATTTGCCGTCGATCTGTTTGCGCGCATCGAGCAGGCACTCGACCTTGCGCCAAAGTCGCTGAAAATTGGCATCATGGATGAAGAGCGGCGCACAACCGTCAATCTGGCGGCCTGCATTCAGGCGGCCAGCGATCGCACGGTCTTCATTAATACGGGCTTCCTCGACCGCACTGGCGATGAAATCCACACCAGCATGCTGGCCGGACCGATGATTCCCAAGGCCCAAATGAAGCAGCAGGCCTGGATCAGCGCCTATGAAGACAACAACGTCGATGCGGGTTTGGCCGCCGGTTTGCCCGGCAAAGCTCAAATCGGCAAGGGCATGTGGGCCATGCCCGATGAAATGGCCGCGATGCTGGAGCAGAAACAGGGCCACCCGATGGCGGGCGCCAACACCGCCTGGGTTCCCTCACCCAATGGTGCAACGCTGCACTCGGTGCATTATCACCGCATCAGCGTCGCCGAGCGCCAGGAAACCCTGCGCCAGCGCGAACCGGCCTCGCTGGATGCCATTCTGCAAATCCCGCTTCTGGCAGACCCGGGCGCTCTGACCGCTGACGCCATTCAGGCGGAGCTGGACAACAATGCCCAGGGCATTCTCGGCTACGTGGTCCGCTGGATCGATCACGGTGTAGGGTGTTCCAAAGTGCCGGACATCAATAACGTCGGCCTGATGGAAGACCGCGCCACCCTGCGCATTTCCAGCCAACACATGGCTAACTGGCTGCACCACGGCATCTGCACCGAGGCCCAGGTCATCGAAACCATGAAGCGAATGGCGGCCGTGGTCGACAAACAGAATGCCCACGACCCAAGCTACACCCCCATGGCCAAAGACCCGGACAACAACATCGCCTTCCAGGCCGCTCTGGCACTGGTACTCGAAGGCAAACTGCAACCCAACGGCTACACAGAGCCCCTGTTACATGCGTTCCGCATTAAGGCAAAGTCAGCCCACCGCGCCTGACGGCGTTGTTTCAGGCACGGTTGAATTTGGTGCTGTGAGTGCGTGCTGGCCACCGGGTAGGCCTCTCCGGGGTCGGCGTGAATCCTTCCATGGAGCCTAGACCGCAGCCGAAGCGTCGGACCGATCCATACAGCGGACTACCCCGGAGAGGCCTACCCGGCAGCCAGCACTTAGCTATGGGTTAAATAGTCAGTCTTAACTTCAAAACCGACCTGTAATTGATAGCTGAATCGTACTGAAACTAACCTCGGGCTACTGAGTTAGAAGTTCGCGGTAATATGATCTGTTGCTTACCAAGGGCTGCCGGGTACGTCTATTGGAGGCCGTGAGACCGCATGGATGCGGTCTACGAGCCTACAGGGATGTATTTACGGCGTGCCTCCAATAGACGTACCCGGTGGCCCGCCCGGCACCAAATACAAAATTGACTCCCAGCCAAATTCGCCCGCGAACTTCTAACTCAGTACTTCTGCCACCGAATGAATCACTGTCGCCAAAGTAAATCTCAGTGCTAGAATTGCCGCGTTTTTAGGCTCTTTTCCCATTTCCCTGTTGAGACCATCATGCCGAAAGCTCCCGAGATCAAACCCGGCCACGTTATTGAATTGGACGGTAATCAGTACAAAATCAGTAAAGTGGATGTTCACAGCCCCAGTGCCCGTGGTGCCGCCACCCTGTACAAGATGACCATGAATGAACTGGTCAGTAAGCGTAAGCGTGAGGAAGCCTTTAAGGGTGACGACTTTCTGACCCTGGCTGATGCGGCGACGCGCTCCATGCAGTATCTGTTTTCCGAGGGCGACATGCACACTTTTATGGACGTGGAAGATTACGCCCAGCACATGCTGTCGACCGACGATCTTGGTGATCAGTTGGCCTGGTTGCACGATGGTATGGAAGGGTTGAGCGGGTTGTTGGTGAACGATGTGCTGGTGGCCATTGAATTGCCGCAGTCTCTGGTGAAACAAATCATTGAGACGGCGCCTGGCATCAAGGGTGCCTCGGCATCTGCGCGAACTAAGCCTGCGGTGCTGGAAGGCGGAATTACGGTTCAGGTGCCCGAGTACATAGAGCAGGGTGAGCGGGTAAAGGTGAATACCGAATTGAAGAAGTTTATGTCCCGGGCCTGAAGGCCTGTTATCGACCGGTGCCTGATGGGTACCGGTCGTTGTCAGCGTGATTACTGGCTCAGCAGTATCGCTAGCCAGCGGCTTTTCGGGTAAACCTCAAGACCAATCTTCACCACTACCGTCAATGGCACGGCCAGCAGCGTGCCGACCGGCCCCAATACCCAGCCCCAAAATATCAGTGATAAAAACACCACCAGGGTCGACAGATCGAGAGACCGGCCCATCAAGCGCGGCTCCAGTAAATTCCCGATAATGGCGTTAATGGCACCAAAACCGATGAGACTGATGGCGAAGCCACTCCAGCCTTGTTGCACCGTGGCTAGAAAAACAGCCGGAACGGCGGCTATCAGCGAGCCGATGTTGGGAATGAAGTTCATCACGAAGGCCAGCGTGCCCCAGAGAATGGGGTAATCGACTTGCAGCAGTCTGAGAAACCCCCAAACCAACAAGCCGGTAATGACACTGATGAAGGACTTGATCACCAGATAGCGTTGTACCAACTTGGTGAAACGACGGGCGTACTCAACGGTCCGGTCATCGCCGAGTGCGCGGTTCAGTTTGGCATGGGCGCCCTGGGCTTCGTCGAGCATGAAGATCAAAATGAAGACGGTGAGTACCAGCGCCAGCAAAATCCCCCCCAGGCCAGAAAACAGGGCGCTGACGACGCCGAGCATATTGTCCGGATCGGGCGCAATGCTTTGCAGGCTGGTTCTCAGGTCTTCTGACAACCAGGGGAGTCGTTCACGCAGAAGTTGTATCCAGCCATCTACTTTCTGTTCGTATTCTGGCATGCGCTGGAAAAATTCCTCAGTAGAGGAAATCACCAGGTTGCTCACGCCATAAAGCACAACAAACACCAGCAGTACAACGGAGCCAATGGCAGCAGGCGTAGGCACCCGATAATGGGTGAGCCAGCGCACGGCGGGTGAAGTTAGAACAGCAAGAAACAGGGCCAGCAGAAAAGGCACCAGAATCGGCTGGGCGATGCGCAGCCCGGCGATGATGACGATCACGGCGGCGACGGTAATCAATGCCCGGGTGAGTGGGGCATCAAAAGGGTTCGGTGACGTTCTTCGGGTCATAGGGAGTTGGTCTGCCTGTCTCAGTCATCGTCAGTGTAGCTGATCCGCTTTTGCGCAGTTCAAACACAGACCGATCAGCTTGTCGCTTTCGCCGGGTTGATTCAAGCGACATTGGTCATTTGCAGGCACTTGGACTGGAAAAATGCGAGCTGAGACAAAAAACCCGGCTTAGCCGGGTTTGGGAAAATAGCATTCAACACAGTTGTTAGCCGACGCAGGCCTCATTGGCCTGGTGTTTCTGGTGCTTGTAATCTTCGTATTTGGCCAGGCCAAACTTCGCGCCCAGGGTACCCACCACGTAAGCGGTGAAGATGGTCAGAATGCTACCGTCAACAAAACTCAGCGAGGTGATCATTGGGCCCGGGCAGTAGCCTGCCAGTCCCCAGCCGGCGCCGAACAGCACGCCACCGATTACGATGCGCCGGTCTACCTGGCTTTTGCCGGGTATGCGAAACAGCTCTGCCAGTACTGGCTTGCCACGTTTGAGGATCAGTGGCGTGGCGATGGCGTTTACGATCAGCCCCCCCCCCATCACGAAGGCCAGGGAAGGATCCCAGGTGCCAAAGATGTCCAGAAAATTAACCACCTTGGCCGGGTCGATCATTTGCGCGACGGACAAACCAAAGCCAAACAGGATGCCAGCAAACAGAGCCGCGGCCAGACTTTTCGATTGGGTCATGATCAAGCTCCTCCGCTAACCAGGTGACGAACGATGTAGACCGTGACAAAGGCGGTGGCCATGAAGGTCACCGTAGCCACCAGCGATCTCGGGCTGCGCCGGGCCAGGCCACAGATGCCATGGCCACTGGTGCAACCAGTGCCAATGGTGGTGCCGATGCCGACCAACAAGCCCGCGACGATCAACCAGGGTGTACCGACAACGGCTTCAATATGGTCAACACCGGCTCCTGCGCCCAGCCACTGATAGATAAAACCACCGATGACCAGTCCGGCGATGAACAGGATCCGCCAGCTGACATCACCTTTTTCCGGATAAACGATTCCACCGAAGATCCCGGAGATCCCGGCGACACGGCCTTTGACCAACAGCAGGAACGCTGCGGATAAGCCGATCAGCGCGCCACCAATGGTCGCTGACAAGGGAGTGAAATTAACGATTTCCATTGCAACCTCGAATAAGTTATTGCTAATTTAGATTGTTGAGAATTAGGGCGCCAGCCGGTCTTTGCAAGGGCCAGCGACCGAGCTGGCATTGTTGCATTTAAACTACCCGATTCATTTTCAGGTTGAGCGGTATTTTCAGGTACCGCTGGTTGTTGCTTTCCATTTTGGGAAGGTGGCCCGCATCGATGTTCACCAGAATGCTCTGGTAAATCAGCTTCGGAGCGGCCAAACCAGCGTCCCGTTTTTCGCGGAAGGCAACGAACTCATCTTCAGTCGTGTCGCCTTTAAGCTGTATGTTCTTTGCTTTTTCCTCGCCGATGGTGCTTTCCCAGGCAACCTCTCGTCCGCCGGGCTGATAATCATGTCCGACAAAGACCCGGGTTTCATCGGGCAGGCTGTAGAGGTTGTCGGTCACGCACTGGTACAGGGTGCGCGCATCGCCAGCGGGGAAGTCGCAGCGACCGGTACCGTAGTCGGGCATGAACAAGGCGTCTCCGGTGAATACCGCACCGTCCATCAGGAACGACAGGCAGGCTGGTGTGTGCCCGGGGGTTGGTAGCGCTTTGATCCGCAATGTACCGGCCTCGAGTGTTTCAAAGTCTTTGATCAGGGTGTCAAACTGATTGCCGTCGGTTACAAACGAGTCTTCCAGGTTGTAAACCGTCTTGAAAACGGTCTGTACACCGGTGATGCGCTCACTGATCGCGACCTTGATGCCAGGGTACTCATCGCGGAACAATTGACTGGAGCTCAGGTGATCGGCATGGGCATGAGTTTCCAGCACGTAGTGCAAGTTCAGTTTGTTGTCGGTGACAAAGTCGACCACTTGCTGGAATGACTGGTCAGACACGATGCTGCCAATCGGGTTGTAGTCCAACACCGGGTCGATGACGACCGCATCACGGCTGTCTTCGTCAAAGACCACATAGGTCAGGGTAAAGGTGGCCGGGTCGTAAAAGGTTTTGATGGCTTGTTTCATGGTGATTCTCCAGTCCGATGTAAGGCGCATTCCGGATGTTGTGTTTCCGGTGTTGCTATCTCTATTGCCAGTACTGTGCCAACTTAGAGTGCGCTTGATACGGGCATTTCAGGATATATTAGTAAAATCTGTATTAAGTGGTTGCAACATCTGTTTCAAGTTGTAGCAACGGGCCGGCAACGGCCCGTTGCGCTTGCATAATCAGCGTTGTGCGTAATCCCGGGCCGCTTGAATGGCTTCGTCTGTTGTCAGAAAGAAGTGATCCTCACCGAGCGATTGCGCAAAGCCACTGCGCTTCATAACGTCCATAACCGGGCCCTTAACGTGGGCAAAGAACAGGTCGACCTGACGCAGACGGTAGTCTCTTAGCAGTTCATGCAATGCCGTATCGGCTGACGAATCGAGCTGGTTGACTGCGCTGGCATCCAGGACCAGAGCTTTCAAAGGACTGCTCATACTGGCTTCTTCGCGTTTGACGGTGTCTTTCAGAAAGCTGACATTGCCGTAGTAGAACTGGGCGTCGAAGCGCAGAGCGAGCACATTGGGAGTCCTTTCAGCCTGGTCATGACGCTTTACGTTACGGTACTGGTCTGTTTCTGGCAGCTTGCCCAAAACGGCGTAGTGGGGTCGGGTTGTTTTGATCACGAACCAGACCATGCTCAGACCGACCGACAAGAAGATGCCGTATTTGACCCCGAGCACCAGGGTCGCTGCAAAGGTGAAGATCAGCAGGCCCAGGTCATCGCGCTTTACTTTCCACAGGTGCTTTACCTCGTGTAGGTCGATCAACCCGAACACGGCTACCATGATCACGGAAGCCAAAATGGCGTTCGGGATGTAGTAGAAAAGAGGCGTCAGGAAGACCAGAGCGATGCCGATCAGCACGGCGGTAATGATCGCTGCCAATCCGGTATTGGCGCCCGCATTGCGATTGACCGCGGTGCGACTAAAGCCTCCGGTAACGGGCATGGCTTTGAACATTGACCCGACGATATTGGCCAGGCCCAGCCCAACCAGCTCTTTGTTGGCGTCGATTTCATACCGCTTTTCAGACGCAATTTTCTTGGCAACGGCAATGCTTTCCATGAAGCCCACAATGGAAATGGTCAGCGCGATTGGCAACAGGCTAACGATGCTGGTCCAGCTCAGAGTGGGTATTGAAAACTCGGGGAAGCCCGCGGGTACTTGGCCAACAATGCTGACACCGGCGGTTTCATTCAGGTTGAACCCCCATACCGCCAGCGTCGCAATGACGACGGCGATCATGGCACCGGGTAACAGCGAACTGATGCGCTTGAGGCCCAGCAGTAGCACAATACCGCCAACGCCGATTGCCAGAGCGACCGGGTCCATCGCATTCACCTGGGTCAGGGTTAACCACAGGGTTTCGGCAATGTTCTCGGTGCGCGGCAGTGGCAGACCAACAATGTGCTTCAGTTGGCTAAAGCCAATGATCAGCGCAGCGGCACTGGTAAAGCCGGAAATGACGGGGTGCGACATAAAGTTGGTCACAAACCCGAGCCGGAAGGCGCCCATCAAGAACTGAATGACACCCACCATTAACGCCAACAGAATGGCCATGGCGATGTACTCATCGGAACCGATGGGTGCCAGCACACCCACACCGCTGGAAACCAGCAAGGCCACCATGGCAACGGGGCCAACGGCAAGCTGGCGCGACGTTCCAAACAGGGCGTACACCAGCAGTGGCATTACTGAGGCGTACAAGCCGATATAGGGCGGCAATCCGGCCAGCATGGCGTAGGACATGGCCTGGGGAATCAGCATCATGGTCACGGTAATGCCGGCGATCAGATCGCCGCGCAGGTGACCGCGCTGATAGGTTCGAATCCAGTCTAAAGCCGGAATCCATTGGGCGACCCGGCGGTTGAAGGTAAGTTGTGTCATGTTATGAAGCTCCTGTTAAAGCCGAATGTGGTCGACGTTGAGTTCGGGTGCAAGTGCGTTAAGTGTCGTTTCGGCGGCACGATTATGGGCTTGAATCAGCGTAGGCCAGCTTGAGCGGTCGAGCCCGGGCAGACCCGCCGCATCGATGGCTTTCAAAAAGCGTTCTGCCAGCGCCTGCTTTAAAGGCCGATGACAGAAAAAACGATCCTGTTCCATGGGTTCGGCCAGCAGCAGGGCAGATTCCTGGTCCAGATTCTTACTGAACTGTTCTTCCAGCAACAGCACGCTTTCTTCCCGGTGACGACCTGCCAGCACATCGAACATCACATTTGGTACCTGCCCAAAGTACAGACGGAAGAACGCCTTGATAGCCCGTGAAACCAGTGCGGGAGGGATCTGGTAGTCAATGGGGTTCTGCATGATCAGCTTGATATGACCACAACCCTGCAATTCTGACGTAGTCGCTAATTCACAGAAAGAGCGTTGCTGGCTGGCGTTCAGGTCACGCAGCCGGGTTTCGGTTTCCAACCCCATCCGGGCGAAGATTCGGTCAATGGTATGCTGGTCACTGTGTAAATAAACAGGGCCAACCTCACTGGCAAAGAGTCGCATATAGCGATCCACATCGTCCTGCGACAGGCAGCGGTCCTCTGCAGTTTGTATTGTAGCCAGGGTATGCAGAAACAGCCCAAAGCTGCCTCCGGCTACGCTGTAGCGAATACCCTGGGTGCGACCATCAATGCAGGTACAGGGAACTTTCTTTAAAATTTCGTTGGTTGGCATCCAGACCAGTGTGTGTGCCATAGCGGATTCCTCTTACAAAAGTAGGGTCAGTGCTGCGTTGAACCGCCCTGACGGTAGGGTTACTTGTCTGAGGTATATCAAGTCTTGTGCCAACACTTAACTGTTTGATATATAAGGGTTTTATGGGGCTTTGTTTGATGGCTTGTTTCAGTGTGTTGCGACAGATGTTTCGATTTGCAACAATATTGCTGGCGGTGTTTTTGATGGCGTGCACGCAGTCGGGCGATGACTTGTTGGCTGATTACGTCAAGCGGGTCAGTCGGGTGCTGGATGCTGACATTCCTGCTGTAATGCCGATCGACCTGCCGGCCTACCCTGCCACTCGCGCCTTACGCCAGGCACCGCCGGAGGTGCACATTGACGTACTGGATGCCTGGGCATTGCGCGGCTGCGAAGTGTTCACTTTGATGGGTGAGCGAAACAGCATTCTGGGTCGCGTGGCCGACCCACTGATTCGTCTCGACTATGAACGCCGATTACTGACCTTATTGCCCCAGTGTTTGGCCTCCGAGCCTGATCTGGACAATGAACTGGTCACCGAACTGGACGCCATTCTGGACCTGAAAGTTGACGTGTTTCCGCAGCATCTGTTTAACGCCACCCTGGCTAATCCCGACTACCAGCGCTACTGGACCGGAGGCAGTGGCGGTTTCGCAGCGGGTGATGAAGTCGATTTCGAAGGCTACCGGGCCGCCCAGCAAGCACTGGCGGGTTATACCGCACAGCCATTACCGGTCACTCAGTCTCAGTGGCTACAGAGCATGAAGCTGATCACGGAATACCCAATGGGCGGGCGCAGTCTGACCGCCATGCGCTGGGCAATTGAAGCGCTGGAGCAGAGCGAGCAGATGTTGCGTGCTGCGGCCGAAGACGCCCGGTTATGCCCGATGGGACGACCCTTGCAGGAGCTCGGTTTCGCCCGCAATGTGATGGGCAATATTTTTGCCCGGGAGGTTCAGCCATGGCTGGTTGGGGTTGATCAGCGTTTTCTGGCCGGCTACGACGCACTGAGTGCAATGACTGGAACCCTGGGCATCGGGAATTCGGCGATACAGGCGTTTGAGCATGAGCTCAACGCGTACCACAACCGATATCGGACTCAGATTCGTCAACAGGTTGAGGCTTGGCAGGCGTTGTTCGACGCTTGTGGTGAGCAGGCGACAGGCTCCTGATTACACCGGCACGGCCTTCTGTTCTTTTGGCAAGTCGGGCACACTGCCGATTCTTCAAACCGACTCAAACAGGAAAACCCATGGCGATGACTCTGGAAGACTTTGAGAATGCCTTCCCCGTTCGATTGGAACTGCCGGTACAGTGGGGCGAAATGGATGCCTTTAATCACGTTAATAACGTGACCTATTTCCGCTATTTCGAAAGCGCCCGCATCGCTTATTTTGAAGCCTGTGGGTTGTTTGGCCGCAAGGAAAGTTCGGGCATCGGCCCCATACTGGCCTCGACGGAATGCCAGTACCGGCGTCCGGTCAACTACCCGGACCGGCTCTGGGTCGGGGCACGCATCGGTGAGATTCAGCGCTTTGGTTTTATTCAGCACTACGGTATTTTCAGCCAGACCCAACAGGCACTGACAACCGAAGGCAGTGGTCGAATCGTATTGCTTGATTACAACACCAATGCCAAGGTCGAACCCGATGCGCAGTTGCTGGCGCGTATCGCTGAGCTACAAGGGCAGTAGACGGTTATTCTGTCGCAACCGGGATTAATGCATCCCGGTCCCAGCCCAACCGACCCGTCATGGCTGCTTTACGACGAATCCCTACGACCGGTTTGATGTAAAACAAGTCGCCGTTTTCACCGGTCAATTGCCGGGTAACCCCGGCACCGCGTGCCAGTTTGGCATTGGCCGCCATGTGCGCTTTTTCACCGTGGACGGGGATGGCCAGCTCGGGTTTCACCCACTGATACATCTGCGTCAGTTCATCCGCTGCCGGGTGGCCGGAGGCGTGAATCGGCAAGCCGGCTTCTTCGGCCGTAATGACCTGTATATCGCGAGCTTTCAGGGCTTTGATCAGCGATTCAACCAGCAATTCATTGCCAGGAATGATGCGCGCACTGAACACGACGGTATCACCGGCTTCGAGCGTCAGGTCCGGGTGAGTGTCCCGCGCGAGCCTTGACAGCGCTGCGCGCGGCTCACCCTGACTACCAGTGGCAATGGCCATGAAATGTTCGCGCGGGAAGAAGCCGAGGTCAAAGGGATCGATAAACCGGTGTTTGGTGTCCCAGTAACCCGTTGCCTTAGCCGCTGACACCATGTTTTTCAGGGAACGACCGAGCAGGGCAACCCGGCGACCGGTCTGGTCGGCAGCTTGCATCAGGGTCACCAGGCGCGCGACATTGCTGGCAAAACAACTGACGACAACCCGGCCTTTCGCGTTTTCGATGATCTTGCGTAACCCCGGTATCAACTCTGATTCAGAGACCGAATGGCCCGCCACCAGTGCGTTGGTTGAATCACACACCATGGCGGAAGGCGATTCCTCGGCCAGTGCCTGAAACGTCTTGGGCGCAATGGGCGGTCCTATGACGGGACCCGGGTCGAGTTTCCAGTCGGCGGTATGGAAAACGCTGCCGACCGGTGTGCGGATCATCAGCGCCTGAGGCTCCGGTATGGAATGGGTAATGTTGAGCCATTCGACGTTAAAAGGGCCGATCTGACGCCGGTCGCCGGGTTTGACTACGTCGATTGAAATTTGCCCGGCCAGGTTGAACTCGATCAACTTGCGGCGCAGCACCTCAGCGGTAAACGCAGTGGTATAGACCCGACCTTTGAAGCGACGCCACAGATAGGGCAAGGCACCCAGGTGGTCTTCATGGGCGTGGGTAATAACAATGCCAGCCAGGTGATCGGCGCGTTCGGCAATGAAACCGGGGTCGGGCATTTGCACATGGGGTTGATGGGCCTGACCGGGGTCGGCAAAGGTGACCCCGCAATCGATCATCAACCACTGGTCGTCGTGGCCGTACAAATTGAGGTTCATTCCTATTTCGCCGCAGCCACCCAGCGGCAGAAACCAGAGATCGGTGTGATCGGGGGACATTCTTTCTGCAGTTGTCTGAAAATGTAACGATAGTTTACCGAATACCGGGAGCGACTGTTGGGAAAGGCGGCTCAGGAACGAAAATTCTTCGCAAACGGGCTTACATAAGCTGCAAGGATTTCATTTTCCGCCAGAGTGTAGCGCGGGAAATGCCCATGGCGTCGGCGACCACCTGTTTATGGCCCTTGTGCTGTTGCATCAGGGCGAGAATCTGGTCGCGCTCGCTATGTTCGAGGCTGATGTCCGATTCATCCGGCGGGGCTTCGCCGCGCAATTCCGGTGGCAAGTCCTGCAAGTGAATGGTCGGGCCTTCACCAATGGCATGCGCATAGGTGATCACATTGATCAGTTCGCGAATATTGCCCGGCCATGGGTAGGCCAGCAAGGCGTCGAAGGCCTGGGCCGTGATACTGTCGATGTGCCGCTCGTTTTCCTGATTCAGGCTGTGAATGAACTGCCAGCTGAGCATGGCGACGTCGCCAATGCGACTTTTCAACGGTGGTAGATACAAGGGCACGACCCGTACGCGGTACATCAGGTCTTCCCGGAATTCGCCGGTAGTGGCGAGCTTGCGCAATGATTTGTGGGTTGCGCTGACCATTCGAATGTCCGTATGCAGCACTTCACTCGACCCCAGTGGGGTGAAACACCGGTCTTGAAGTACTCGCAACAGGCCAGCTTGAATATCCAGCGGCATTTCGGCAATTTCATCCAGAAAGAGGGTACCGCCGTCGGTCAGCTCAAACAGGCCGGTTCTATCGTGTGTGGCACCGGTAAAGGCGCCGCGCTTGTGGCCAAAGAGTTCAGAGGCCATCAGTTCACGCGACAGAGCGGCGCAGTTGATGGCACTGAACGTCTGGCTGGACCGGCGCGACTGATCATGGATGTAGCGCGCCACCAGTTCCTTGCCGGAGCCGGTTTGACCGCGCACCAGAATGGACGCCTGGGTGCGGGCGACGCGCTCGGCCTGAGCCATGAATTCGATCATATTGGGGGCAACTGTCAGCAGACCGCCAAAGTTATGAGGGCGCTGATCATCGGGCCGGTAGAGCTCAGTCATCGTTCATCTCCGGTTCAGGCTCTTTTATACGCTGCGCCATAACACGGTCACACCAGGGCAGGCGAATCCCCAGAGTGTTGGAGAGCTGAACCAGGCCTGGTGTGTGGCCACATATCTGGATGTCGATGTCTCGTGCCTGACAGTGTGCGACAAACTGCTGCAATGCCTGCAAGGCAGCTACGCGAATGTGGTGAGTGTGAGTCAGGTCGATGGTCAGCAACGTTGTCTTTGGTGCCAGCATAGCGATGAGCCGTTCGGGTAACTGCCGTGCAGCGGCAAAATAGAGGCTGCCCGAGATCTGAATCAGGGTGTGCGGGCTGTCCAGTTCGATGGTGTCGCGCAACCAGCCGTCTTCGTCCACGGCGTAGCGTCGCAGCAGAGGCACACTTGCCTGGAACAGAAAGATCCCTAGCCCCAGGGCTGCGCCGAGCAGAATGGCCTCGTGAAAATTGAGGACCAGCGTGCTGATCAGAGTTACCATGAACAGGGTTCGGGTCTGGGAATTGGCTTGCAAAATGGTGCGAATCTGCACTGGTTTCAGCATCGACAGGGCTGTGGCAATCAGTAAGCCCGCGATAACCGCCTGGGGGATGGCACGGATCAAATCGGCGCCATAGAGTATGATCGGCAAAATCGCCAGAGCAGCGATAAAGGGTGCCCAGCGTGTCACGGCACCGCCAATGTCCAGCAATACCGATCGGGTCAGGGAGGTGCTGGCCGGGAATGCGCCGGTAAGACTGCCAACCAGGTTGGCCACGCCCTGGCTGCCCAGTTCTGCTCTCAGCCAACGTTGTTCTGCGCGGTTGCGCAGAGTAACGATCAGTTCCAGAGAGCCGATAAAGGAGACGGCAAAGCCCGGAATGATCAGCGCCTGTACCATGCTCCAGCTGGGCCAGTGAGTGGCCAGTTGCGGCCAGCCATCGGTAATGACCGTGGTTTCCTCAAGGGTTATCCAGCGTTCCACCACAGGCCAGGGTGCCCAGATAACCAGGGCCGTGCTGACCACCAGGGTCATCAACGGGATCGGCCAGCGTGGCAGGAAGCGCCGGCCGAGCACGACCGATGAGAGCGCGAATACCGACAGGCCAACGGCGGCCCATTCAATATCCGGCGGCCTTAGGCTGGAAAGCTGAACCAGTTCATCCACAACATTGCGCACCTCGGAAAAAGGCGTGCCGATGAATTCATCCAATTGCATCAGGGCGATGATGACGGCGGCACCGGTAGCGAAACCCACCATGACAGCCTCAGGTACGAAGTCGAAGACACGCTCGGCGCGCAGAGCAACGATCAGCAGGCGTGACAGCCCTGCCAGAACGGCCAGTGTGGCCATGGCAGTGAGTAGCTGGTCGGGCTGGTCTGCCCAGGGCGTCAGGCTGGCGAGAATGATCAGGCCCGTGGTGTTGGTTGGGCCGACGGTCACATGGGCACTGCGGCCAAAGGCTGCAGCCACCATGCCCGGTAGGGCAGCCGTGACCAGGCCATACATTGGGGGCAACCCCGATAACATGGCGTAGGCAAGGCATTGTGGAATGCCGACCAATGCTACCAGCAAGCCGGCGTTGATGTCGCCGGCGCGTGGCAGTGAAAAGGATATGGCTTTCGGCAAGACTCAGTTGGATCCCTGGGTGGCGTTGTACAGAATACTGCTGCGATTGCCGGTTCGGCAGTAGGCAAGAATGTTGCTACCGTCGTCGATCAGGCTTTTCAGTGTACTGACTTGCTCGGGTGAGTAATTGGGTCCGTTCATAGGCAGTTCGACGAATTTGATGCCGGCAGACTCACAGGCACGTCTGATGTCGGCGGCGGGTATCTGGTCGTCGCTTTCACCATCCGGCCGGTTGCAGACAATAACGGCAATGCCCTGTTCTTTGGCTTCGGTAACGTCGTCGACAGTGATTTGCGGACTGACCTTAAAAGTGGGGGACAATTGGGTAATGTTCATTGTTAAGCGCTCCTGCTTATCGTCGAGTTGTTCTGGATGCTACCACCTGAGTGAGGGTGGTGCGATACCGCCGGACAGATAGCAGCGTCCGGCATTAGTATTAGTAAACAATAATATAATGATATGGATCACAGTTTCCAGAGATTGGTCGTGGCAGTGCATTAATTTTCTGTGTCGCGGCGCCCGGCATGCTTGCAGTCTGCGCCAATTCCTCTATGTTATCAGTCAGAATCCGGCCACTTCCACGGTGCCTGTGAACGGTTTGAACAGGACATGCTTTGTGCCTGGTAGACCGGGCAGGTGATCGTCAACAACAATAACCCGCATCGGCCGGAATGATTCTTTGGAGATCACTATGATTCTGGATCACACCCTTGGTATTTTCACTCACCCTGGCAGTGAGTGGTCACTCATTCGTAAACAGCGACGTAGCAAGACCATGGAGTTCCTGACCCATGTGCCCATACTGGCGCTGATTCCTGCGGTGTGTTTCTATTTTGGCGTGGCCGAAGTTGGCTGGCGTCTGGGGGACGGGCCGCTAACGGTGCTGACGGCGCAAAGTGCGCTGGTATTGTGCGTGTTGAGCTACCTGGCTGCGTTGGTCGGAGTGTGGACATTCGGCGAGTTCATCACCTGGATGACAACGACCTATTCCGATGAGCCGGTCGATCCGCACCACGGCATGGCGTTGGCAGTGTACACAACAGCGCCGATTTTTCTGGCCGGTATAGTAGGTGCTTACCCTCTGTTGTGGCTGAACGCGGTGGTATTTGCGCTCGCTGCGGCTTATGCGGTTTACCTGATTTACGAAGGCCTGCCCATTGTGATGAACATTCCCAAGGAACGTGCCTTTATGTACGCAACCTCGGTGATCACTGTGGCGCTGGTGCTGCTGGTTACTCTGCGGGTAGGTACCGTCATCGTCTGGTCAGCAGGCTTCGGACCGGAATATATGGTTGTTGAATAGTTTGTAATTTGGTGCCAGGAATCCGTTTCGGCTACCGGGTGTCCCTATCCGGGGTCGGGCGGAATGCCGCCCACTCAACCCGTCCATGGAGCCTAGGCTTCGGGTTATGAATCCCATCCGTGGGATTCACCCTTCGGGCTCGCTGCGCTCGTGCTAAAACGCTCCTGGCGTTTTAGTCCATGCCTCAGACTACCCCAGATAGGCCCACCCGGCAGCCCACACTTGATCCTGTGCAAACTTAATAATCGCATTAGAATAAGCCGACCTCACTGTCGGCTTTTTTGCGGCTGCCCGATTTAGCGCAAACTGGACCAGGCAATACTGTCCCGGTAGCCGTTGCTGTCGGTGCGGGTTACGCCATAGTCGGAGAACTCCAGATCCACCCAACCCCGATAGGCAGTGAGCCGGATCTTGCCGGCGTGTGGCCGGGTATCGTTCTGGTACCAGTGGACGCCGCGTGTGGTGGTCAAACTGGCTGAGTTGGTGCGCCAGCCGTCGTCCAGCCAGATACTGGCACGGGCTTCAATGCGAAAATCGGTAGAATCCAGCTCGATGATATCTGTGTTGATATTGGTGTAGTTCAGGTCACTGCGCTCGGCACGCATGCGCAGGCGGCCGGTCATGCTGCCTTCAAGCGAATCGATGCGGTCGAAGTAATCGTCGTACCAACCCATAACGTCAAAATCGAGCTGGCTGTTCAGGGTGACATACCCCTGCCAGTTGAGGGTGTCGCAGTCCACAGCCTCTGCCATCACATCCATGGTAATGAACGTCATGCTGTCGGAATAGGTTTCGGTTTCCCCGTAGGCATCGATGCTGGTGTAGCCGCCGAAATCGCAGGCTCCGCTGTCAAACAAGTAGGTTGAGGTGGTTTCAACTGGTACATGGCTGCGGCTGGCCATTCGAGCCGATGGGGTCAGGAAAGCCTCCGGGTCGGCGATCATCTCAATACTGGTGGCGCTCAGGGCGTAGGGGACCAGGGCGCTGCGCACCAGAAATTCGGTGTCGTAGCGTGCCAGTGTTGGTGTGACTTCCGTGTCGTAACCGGCCTCATGCTCTTGTACATCGGTGACGCTTACGTGGCAGCCCGTCAGCAATAAACCGGCAATGGCCATAGTGGCCAGACGGCGTATCCGGACAGGCGAATTTGGGTGGGTCCCGGTTGCAGTAAACCGGCGATGCAGTCTGGACTGAGTCATGGGTAAGGCTCCTTGTTCAATGGAGCCAGTATCGCAAGGCAGGCTGAACCCTATCTGAACTGAACCCGAGAGCGGATGCAGGTGTTCAGATTGGATTCAGGAAGGTCTGTTTCAGGGCGTTAGCGGGCTATGGCTTTGATGGGTTGCAGCCGCTGCGCCAGTTTGCCGGTACTGACCAGGTCGTGAAACTCGTCAGCCAGGGCACGGTTCATGTCGACCACAGTGTTCCAGTAGCGAATACGAGTTTCAGCGTCCAGGGTTTCAAAGTCTTTCCGGTCCGGGATTTTGCCGTAAGGCAATTTCTCGATGAAGGCCCGGCTTGGGCAGACGACGAGGGTGTGACTGTAGTGGCTGGCCGTGACCTTGCGCCAGGGCAGTGGCTTGTCAAACCAGCCAGGCTTCAGCACCGGTGAAAAGTGCGGGTAAAGCACCAGGCCGTTGTCGGGTTTGATCGGCAGGTCGAAGTGATAATCAACCATGCCGCCATCTCGGTAGACCCCCGCTGGCGCGCCAGCCGGGTTGGTGACACCGTGAATCACCACCGGAATGGCACCGCTGGCTTGAAGCGCCTGGCGCAGGTTCTCGGAGCTCAGTGGTACCTGATAGGTGGTGAACTGATCCCAGTCCGACAAGGGTAAATGGCCCTGGGGGCTGCGAAACACAACACGATCGAAGTATCGTGACAGGGTGGCTCGGGAAGCCATATTGCTGGCAGCAACACCGGTAAATACCCACGCCTGCTTGCGCGGCGAATGGGTTGCCGTGATGCCCCTGCATCGAGCCGTAACCAGGTGAAGTCGCCGCTGGGGGTGTAAATCTTCGAACGGAGTCTCGCTGAGCATTTTCTCGATAAAATCATTCACCTTACCGGTAATTTCATCGGCATCGGCGTTATCTGAGTAGCGCTGGTTCAGGTAACCCTGTTCCAGCCGATCAATGGCGGCAACCGGGTTTTTATTGGCATAAGCTGTCATGCGCCAGGCGCCGATGGAGCTGCCAATCAGATTCAGCGGGTGCTGTATGGCAGGCAACCATTCACTGGCCAGATAGCGATCGAGATGGCTCAGTACAAACCACTTGGGGCCGCCCGAAGCGCCAAGAATGACGCGGATGGATTGCGGCGATAACCCTTCGTTTTGAATGGTCCGGTAGGCGTGCTCGCCAGCGTAGAACGTGAGCGCTTGGGTCAAACGAGTGCCCCTGTATTTGCGGAAAAGGCGCACTATACCCTCTGGTTGCCGATGCCCCAAGGCGAAGCGGGCAAAACAGGGGCGCAGATGTTCAGAACCGGAAAGGAGGTCACAGAACGCCGTTGTTTTTGCAGGAACATCCGTGTTCCGGTAACAACTGCAGACACGTCGCGATGTTTAACGGTTTGCGCGTTCTGCCTTAGTTGCGGCTGAACAACTGTTTGAACAAACGCGGTGATGAGGCCAGTAGTTCACCCTTTCTGGCACTCACGGGGCCGCCGTTGCGATCCCCGCTAAGGGCCCCTGCTTCTTGCAAAAGCAGGCTTGCAGCCGGAAAGTCAACGTCGTTCAAATCGTCGGCGAAGGCCAGTTGAACCCGACCGGCGACCAGTTGAGCAATGTTCATCAGGCCACAGCCGCTGACGCGAATGCCCGCAACGCGCTCTGACCAGCGACCTATTTCGGCAGGGTCGCTGCTGTCAATCGCGGCCAGGGCCAGATCCAGGGTTGAAGCGTCTACCCGCACACGGCGCTCGTTCAGTTGCACGCCACGTCCGCGCATGCTGGTCCACTCATCACCGGTGATCGGGTCGAGCAGGGCAGCCGCTTCGATGCGGTCTTTGACAAAAAAGGTGACGACGATCAGAAAGCCCGGGTAGCCGGAGCGGTAGTTGGACTCACCGGCCAGGACATTGATTTTCCAGCAGGACTGACCATCGTAGTCGCGGCTTTCGTCCATGCCGATGTGCAAGCTGTCGATGTGATGGCGCGGGTGGCCTTTGCGAATGGCTTTGCGCGCACGCCAGGCGGCGTCTTCTATGGCCTGATCAAACACGTCTTTGCGGGTAGCCCCTTCGGCGGTCAGTGAATCGATGTTCGACAAGGTATAGGTCAGTTTGTCGGCTGCGTTGCGCGCGGCGCGCAGGGCAATGGTCAGTATCGGTTGCATGGTCGGTTCACACTCACATCTAAAAAGGGTTAAACCATACCGGATACGGGCGTGGGGGCCGGCCTAATGTCGGGCGTGTGACAGCACAGCCAGACAAAACGGACCGGACGAGCCAGTTCAGGTACGTCGGTTTTATCCGCAAAAACGGGTTTGTTAAAGAGCGGTTCGGGCGCTTTCCCGAACGAGGGCGCGTATAATACACATCTTTAACGCACTCTTTAAGTCTTGGTGTGCAGTATTTGAGCAAATAGAGGTAGATTCAAGCATGTCGCAGTCAAGGGACGCCGCAGGCGAAACGGGCATCCGGCTGGATGAAATTAAAGTGGTTCTGGTGCATACCAGTCATCCCGGTAATATCGGGGCGGCCGCCCGGGCCATGAAGACCATGGGGCTGACCCGGCTGGTGCTGGTCTCTCCCAAGGACTATCCGTCTGGCGAGGCTTTCGCTTTGTCTTCCGGGGCACACGATGTGCTCGACCGGGCTGAGGTGGTCGACGACATTGACACCGCCATTGCTGATTGCACGCTGGTGGTGGGTGCGTCAGCCCGTTCAAGGTCGTTGCCCTGGCCATTGCTTAACCCCCGTGAAATGGCCGACAAGGTCGCGTCTCACCCATCCGGATCGTCCGTGGCCTTGTTGTTTGGGCGTGAACGCAGTGGCCTGACCAACGATGAGCTGGCTAAGTGCCACTATCACGTGAACATTCCGTCGAATCCGGACTACAGTTCTCTGAACGTCGCTCAGGCGGTTCAGGTACTGTGTTACGAACTGCGGATGCGACAGGAGCTGGCTGTGCCGCAGACCCGAACCGACTGGGGCGTTGACTGGGATCAGCCGCCGGCCCGGGCGGAACAGCTTGAAGGGCTGTTTGAACACTGGGAAAAAACCCTGGTTGAGATCGACTTTCTCGACCCCACTAATCCGCGTACCCTGCTCAGTAAATTACGCCGCCTGATCCTGCGCGCGCAGCCCGATGAAGTTGAAGCCAATATTTTACGTGGCATGCTGACACAGATAGACAAGTCGATAAGGAAACCCTGACATGTTCCGCAACCTGAAAGAAGACATCCAGAGCGTCTTTGACCGAGATCCGGCAGCGCGCAGCTGGCTTGAGGTGATCCTGAACTATCCGGGTTTGCATGCCATCCTGATTCACCGTTTCAGCCATAAACTGTGGCAGTGGAATCTGAAAACTCTGGCGCGCTGGGTATCCCAGCTGGCGCGTTGGTTCACCGGCATCGAAATTCACCCGGGCGCCAAACTGGGTCGGCGGTTTTTCATCGATCATGGGATGGGCGTAGTGATCGGTGAAACAGCTGAAATTGGCGATGATGTGACCATCTATCAGGGGGTGACGCTGGGCGGTACCAGCTGGGAAAAAGGCAAACGTCATCCAACCCTGGAAGACGGCGTTATTGTCGGTGCCGGTGCCAAGGTGCTGGGGCCATTTACCGTCGGGAAAAATGCGCGGGTGGGCTCAAATGCGGTGGTAACCAAAGCTGTGCCAGACTACGCAACCGTGGTGGGCATACCCGGTCGTATTGTGAAGCAACAGGGCGAAAAGGTGCTGCCATTCAGTGACAAGCAGAAAGCCATGGCCGATAAAGTAGGCTTCGATGCCTACGGTGTCTCACAAATGCCGGACCCCACAGCTCATGCCATTATGGCTTTGCTGGAGCATATTCACGCGCAGGACCAACGTATAGACGTCATGTGCAAGGCCCTTAAACGCATCGATTCCACCTATACCAGTACGGAATCCCCCGAGTTGAGCGATGAAGATTTCGCTCCCATTGAGGACTCCGACCGGTCAGCTAACGCGGGAGGTTGAGTGCAGCTCCTCCCGCCTAGTCGTCAGGCGTTGGCGGTTTGGGGTCTAAAGGTGCTTTTGGGATGTGTAGGGATCAGCTGGTTTAAGTCTCTAACAGCGTAAAAAGTATCCCTTGAGTGGCATACCTGATCGTAGAGATTGCGCCCGAACAGATGGTGACGTCGCGGAAAACGCAGTTGAGGGGGAATCAACGCATAACGTCGGCTTTGGCCCAGCGGCTGGGCAATAACAATGTCGAGAAAAGGCGCCAGAAAAGCCAGATAGCTGTCGATATCGGTCCCTTCAACAGCAGATATCAGTTCAAGTTCGTGCGTTCTGGACAGCAAAGCGTCTTTAATATCCAGAGCACTGCAATAACGCCCTTTATTGAGAATAATGGCATCGTACTGAGCGTCGACCCAGACCCAGGTGTTTTCTTCACTGAGAAAAACTTCCAGACCCGTATAGCATCCGCCCAACGGCCGGTAATGACTGTCGCGAGTATGCAGTTCAATCAGGCGGGTGGGTATTCCAACCGCCTGCAGAGCGTGGCCGAGCACGGTTACAAAGTCGCTTCGACCAAATTGCTCCCCCTGACTCACGCGCGCGAGAATATCAAGCGGGTTGTGTGAGGCGGAGCGATTACCGGTTTGGGGCTCCCAGCGATTGAGCGTCCACCGCAGCAATGCGTCGAGGCGCTCGCTGTCGAGGCGGGCATGCCGGACAGCTTTGTCGAGCTGGTAGCGTTGTGCCAGTACCGCCATCAGTTGAGAGCGCTTTGGATCGGGCAGGGGCATCTCCGTTCCCGGGCTGTACCGGAAAGGACGTGAACGTGGATAGTGGTTTAATGACCAGTAGCAAACGCCAAACACCATCAGAAACAGAGTGAGAATTACGATCAGTGCCAGCATAGAACCTCCCGGGAATCCGTTCCGGCCGTGTATCCGAAGACTGCGTTAAGCCTTGATTGAAAAACCTGGGGCTACACCAGGCAGCGTCTCACTGCATGGTCTGTCCCGGGTTTTACTGGCCCCTTAACATCGGCGTATGGAGTACCGTTATACTTTGGCCCTTAACGTCGTGCAGCGCAACGTGCTACCGCCCCGGTTTGTGATTCAATTGACACTCAGGGAGCAATTATTTGGTAGTAAAACGTAAGCAAAGGTTTCAACGTGTCTGATTGCTCATTGCGATACCCGGCTCCGGGGCCATCGCCGGGTGCAGTCGTGTACCAGGGGCCGTGGCGTTGTGCGGCACCTGAAGCAATTCCAGACTGCCGTCATGGTGCTCCAGCAAAGCCGTGCAGCTTTCCACCCAGTCACCATCGTTGGCATAAACGAAGCCGTCGCTGACACGCAGAGTTCCCTGATGGATGTGTCCGCAGATCACACCCTGAACACCCTGACTTTGCGCATATTGGATAACCCGGGTTTCAAAGCTCTCGATGTAGGCCCGGGCTTTTTTGCTGCGCACTTTCAGTGCGCCGGGTAGCGACCAGTAAGGCTTGCCAAAAAGAAACCGGACCCGGTTCAGGTAACGGTTCAGGGTAACAATGGACTCGTAGGCCCATTCACCCAGGTGCCACCAGAAGTGCCCGCAATAGATATCGTCATCGAAGCGGTCTCCGTGCAGCAATAAATAGCGTTCGCCGGTTGCGGCTGTATGAATGGCCTCGTGCTCGACGCTGATGGGTCCCAGCGTCGTGTCGGCGAAGTGACGAAAGAAGGGGTCGTGATTGCCCGGCACATAGACGACTTTGGTACCGTTGTTAGCCTTGGCCAGTATCAGCTTTAAAATGGCTTCGTGCTGGCGGGACCATCGGCCTTTGCGGGTGCTGAGTTTCCACAGATCGACAATGTCACCCAGCAGGTACAGGGTTTCCATGTCGGTGGTGCGCAGGAACTCGGCAAGCAGGGTGACCTGGCTGTTGGGGTTGGCCAGATGTATATCGGAAATAAACACGGCTCGTACGGATCGATTCGTCATAACAGCGGGCTCCGGTCATAGCAGACAGAGCCAGACTATTGCGGCGATGTGACGGGTAGGCGACAGAGTGGTGACGATTTGATGAATGGTGGTTCGTCTATTTCGGCTGGCTTCGGTGGCGGAAAGCCGTGCCAGCTACCGGGTAGGCCCTAGCACTTGCCCAATGTCAGCGGATTATTCAGACATAAGGATAGACTTGGAAGTTGGGTGTCAGGGCATCAGAACGATGCCCTGACCAGGGGATTAACGCGGCAACGTCTGGGTCAGACTGCTGGTGGCGCCATCGTTGTCCGTGACAGTCAGGGTTACCTCACGGATCTGATTACGCTTGAACAGATAGGCCGGAATGATCTTCCAGTCACCTGAAAAAGCGAACTGACCGGCATTCCAGTCTTCGGCGACCAAGTAACCGTCATCGTCGCGGCTGTCGCTGATAAAGACATACCAGAACAGGAATCTGAACACACTGAACGAGACGTTCGGAGGTGTATTCAAATTGAAATCGACGATAACCGGGTCGTGGTCGGAAGACCGGTAAGGCGTGGGTGCGTAGAGCAGCTCAACGTGATTGTCGGATTTGAACTCGGTGTTGTAATCCAGCACCAGCGGCTCATCGGTGTTGATGTGCCAGTCCTGCACGTTAATGACCTTGGCCTGCAAACTGGCAGAAGCCAGGGCATGGTCGAGGTTACCGGATTCACCGTCGAATACGTAAGAGTATTCACCGTCGCCTTTCAGGTTGGCATAGCCGGCATCGGCCAGAACCTGCAATGGATCTTCCATTGAGTAGGCGTTCAAGTCGCCAATGATCATCACATCGGCATCAGCTACACCGGTCGGGTTGGTGCTCAGCCACTCAGCCAGGGCGGTCGCTGCGGCAGTACGAACGCCGTTGCAATTGCCTTGCAGGTTGGGGTCTTCCGGGTCGCCGACGTCGTCACAGGAAGAGCCTTTGGACTTGAGGTGGTTCACCACAACGGTAAAGCGATCACCACTGCCCAGATGTTCAAAACTCTGGGTCAGAGCCGGGCGGTTTTTCTGATCGTTAAACAGGGGCTGGCCTTCATCGTCCAACGGAGAGTTGTCGCTTGACAGAACCTGGGCGCCGTTAACCGGTGCCACGATGCCCGCGCGATAAATCAAGCCGACGGCGATGGAATCGGTACCAATGCCCGGGCCTCCGGTTGAGATGTAGTCGTAGAGCTTATCGGCTGGCTGGGTGACATTCAGTGCATCGACCAGTTGGGCGATGGCGCTGTTTTCGTCAAAGCCGTCGTTCTCGATTTCCATCAACCCGATGACATCCGCATCCAGTGCTGAAAGCGCTGCAATCAGTTTGGCCTCCTGGCGCTCCAGTTCCAGCGGTGTATCGGCGCCGCGGTCAGTTGGGAAACCGCCACCAAGGCCATCGCCGTTGTAGTAGTTCAGCACGTTGAAGCTGGCTACGCGCATGTCGCGATCCAGGGTGTCTTCAGGGGCTGCTTTTCTCGGGTTGGTGCCCTGCAGTTGCAAGTCCCCGGTCGGGATCAGCTTGTAAGCGCCGAATGAATAGTTCAATACACCGCTGAGGTTGTTGAGGGTTTCGCCAATGCGCAGGGTGTTGTAGGCCGACAGCTCAGGCGATGGGAACCGCATGGGGTCCGGGTTCTGAGTGCGAATGCCATCTTCCACAATCAACTTGTTCAGATCGTTGGCCTCATTAACGGCAAAGGCATCCGGGCCAGGGGCAGCCACTTCTGTCGGGATGTAGCGACGACCCTGGCTAACGGTGAATTCACCATAGCGGCCCAGTTGATACACTTCGTTGACCGTCAGCGTCTGGTTGCTGGTCACCCGCATGCCTTCGAATGCTTCGAGGTCATCGGCGTTATCCAGTGGCAGCGAGACCAGCGCGGGTGACGGCAACAACTGGTTACTGGCGCAAACAGAGATGCCATCGACATCATTGATCTGGGTCAGGCCAAAGTATTCGTCCACGGCACCATTGACTACAACCCGGTCGCCAACCGCGACATCGGTATCGTCGTAAAAGACAAAGATACCCTCGGAGGTGCCCGGATCACCGTCTTGCTCGCTATCTTCTTCTTGCAGGAAGAAACCGCTGAGCTGGTTGCCAGCCTGGTAATCGGCAACCACAATCGCTTCTACCGATACGTTCTGTCCCAGCAGGGGTGAGGCATCGCCGCTGCCCTGAACGCTTGAAATCAAGGTCATCGGTTCGCCGCATTGCGCCAGTACGGGATCGTCCGGCCCACCATCGTCACCGGTGCCACCATTGCCGAGGTAGGCAAAGGTGTTGCTGGCAAAAGAATCCCATTGTTCGGTTGGGTCGAAGGCGTCCGCAAAGTTCGCATCACCCTGGGTAATCTCAGTTTTTCGAACCAGGGTGACGTTGGCGCCGAAGGTATCGGCGCTGCCCAGCTGGCCAATACGGTCGACCACGGTATCCACTTCGCGCAACAAGACCACATCGTTGCCATTGAAGTTGGCCACGCCCGATGTTGTGTCGGTGACGTCGAGGATTTCCTGAGTAGCCTGGCTGTTCGCGATGACGTACACATCACCGGCACCCAGCGTGCCGCCCAGCGTCAGGGCGGTGTTCAGACTGGTATTGCCATTGGAGTAGAGTTCGACGCTGTATTGACTGAGGTCAATCGTTGCGTCGCCGGTATTCTGGAGTTCGATGGCTTTATTGAAGGAAGATCCTTCAATGTATTCGGAGAAAATCAGATCGGCCTGAGCACCGCCAGCATAGGCTGCGGCAATCATCAGGGCCAGGGTGGTTCGTCTGGCGTTCATGGTATCCCTCTCGTTTTCATCGGGTCTCACTGACATCCATGTGGGTTGCCGACCACAGAGTCCCGTTATTGTTGTTGTGATTGCAGCGTATCGACTGCAGAGCTGCGTTCTACTTTTTTAGTTGTATCTCGCACCCCCGAGTCCGACAGACTCCCGGGTACGGTGCAGCATCATTAGTTGAACATTTGGTCAAAAAATGATCCTGACCACATTACCGGAAAAATGTGACCGATTGGTAACATTTTTAGGGATATCCGACTGCAAAGTGCGAATTATTCGGATTTGATCAATGCAAATACTGCAATATATCGCTTTAGGCTGGCTGTTTTACTTGCCACTGAGCAGTCTCAGTTTGCGATGCAGTGTAGACCGATCAATGTTCAACTGTCGGGCCGCGGCTGAGACGTTACCCTGGTTGTCTGTCATTGCGGTGTTGATGGCGAATTGTTCCCAGTCGGCCAGTGCCGCGCCGTTCGATTCAACTCGGGCTTCTGCGAGAAAATCGGCTGACAGGTGCTCGGGGGTTATCGATTCATCCGGACCGCATAGAATCCGGGCGGTGCGGAGCACCGAATGCAATTGTCGTAAATTGCCGGGCCAGGGGTGCTGGATCATCAGCCGGTAACTTGCCTGACTCAGGGTTCCACCACCGAGGTCAGCCAGCACCTGGTCGATCAGTGCCCGAATGTCGCTCCGTGAGCGCAGCGGTGGCAGGTTCAGTGTCAGGCCGTTGATTCGGTAATACAGATCCTGGCGAAACACGCCTTGACTGACCGCTTCACGCAATCGGGCATGAGTGGCACATATCAGATCGCAATCGACAGGAATGGGCTGGCCACCGCCGACCGGGGTCACCTGCCGCTCTTGCAGCACTCGCAACAGGCGTGACTGGAGTGAACGGGGCATGTCACCAATCTCATCGAGAAACAAAGTGCCGTTGTCTGCGTCCAGAATACGTCCCCGAGAGCCCGCTTTGTCAGCTCCGGTAAAGGCGCCGGGGCGATAGCCAAACAACTCAGCTTCTATCAGCGTTTCGGGAATGGCTGCACAGTTGACCGCCACCATGGCGCCGCTGCGAGGTCCGGCCTGGTGCAGCGCCCGGGCCCAGACATCTTTGCCCACACCGGTTTCGCCCTGCAGCACAATGGGAATACCCTGACCGACGATCCGCCGTGCCTGCGTGATCAGCTTGGCGATATCGGGGTCGGTGCTGTCCAGTGCGGCCAGGGGATCCTTTGTCGCGGACACAGGGGTTGCTGGGGCCGGTCGGGTTGGGCGCGTCGGCGCTCGGTAGGCCTTGTGCCGGGCATGCAGCGTCTGTCCGCTCTGCGTTACCAGGCTGGCATGGGCTTCGGGTTCGGTCAGTCGAGGGAACAGAGTGCGCAGATTCAGTGGCTGTTCAGTGCTATCAGTCACGTTCAGATGGTGTCGGGCCCAGCGGTTGGCGCCGATGATGTGGCCATTGTCGTCATAGGCGATAATGCCTTCATAGAGGCCACCCAGCAGATGCGCATGCGGGTGCAGGTACATCAGGTGTGCCCGTTCACAGGTGCGTTCGAGCAGGCTGTTCTCGATCATCGATACGGCTAGGTTAACCAGAGCCATGGTGTGACGCTGCGAATGGCGGGCATCGCTGGATATATCGAGTACGCCAATCACCTGGCCACCGGGATCGAATACCGGTACCGCAGCGCAGGTCAGAAAGCCGTTCTGGTCAAGAAAATGCTCCTGGCCATGTACCACGACTGAGCGGCCTTCGCTGGCAGCTGTACCGATGGCGTTGGTGCCGCGGGCGCCTTCACTCCAAACGCCACCGGGCATCAATTCAACGCGTCGTGCTTCCGGTACGAAGGCAGCATCGCCCACCCCGTGGAGGATGGTGCCGGTCTGGTCAGCCAGCAACACAGCACATTGAGTATCCTGGATTTGCTCGAACAGACTTTCCAGTTGTGGACGGGCGATATCGAGCAGGGTGCGGTTGCGTTCGCGAATATGGCGGAATTCGGGTTGCGACAGGCGGGCATCGCGGCTGCAGTGTCCGGGGGTAAGGCCAGACTTCAGGCTGCGCTGCCAGGATCGTTCAATCAGCGGCGATATCAGAGTACCGGGCGTCTGGTGTTGTTCAAAAAACTGATGCCTGGCGGCGGCCAGCGCTTCGGCGCTGGGGTGAGTCGAAGAAGTCATCTGTGATCTCCCGGGGTGTGGCGTTTTGCAACACCTGGCGCACCCTGCAACACCCTAATTGGGTGGAGGCCGATACCCGACCGGCGTTTGAGTTTTTATTGTTATGCTCGTTGTTCACGCTGAATAGCCCATAAACAGGGGCTTTCCGGTGCAGTCGTGTGTGGCGGACAGCCCCGGTTGGCAAGCCTTGCCTGACTGATGGGCCCGCTTATTCAGTCCCTCTGTTTTAGTCTCTTCCCGGCAGCAATGCAAGCGCTGGCACGGCTGTTGCGGTAGCTCGGGTGGCAACACCCAAAACAACAATTCATAAAACAACATCCAGAGGTACACACCATGCTTTATTCGCATCCCGGTCAGCCCGATTCTCCGGTTTCAGTCAAAACCCGTTATGGCAACTTTATCGGTGGCAAATGGGTCGAGCCGGTCAAGGGTCAGTATTTCGACAATGTATCTCCGGTAACCGGTGATATTTTTTGTCAGATTCCCCGTTCAGGCGCTGAAGACATCGAATTGGCTCTGGATGCGGCCCATGCGGCCAAAGAAGGATGGGGGAAAATGTCGGTGACAGCGCGTTCCAATATTCTGCTGAAGGTTGCCGACCGTCTGGAACAGAATCTGGAAATGATTGCCATTGCCGAAACCTGGGATAACGGTAAGGCGGTGCGCGAGACGTTGAACGCCGATGTACCGCTGGCGGTCGATCATTTCCGCTACTTCGCCGGTGCGATTCGGGCCCAGGAAGGTTCGGTCGGGGAGATCGACGAGCACACCGTGGCCTATCACTTTCACGAGCCTCTGGGCGTGGTCGGGCAGATCATCCCCTGGAATTTCCCGCTGCTGATGGCGGCCTGGAAACTGGCCCCGGCACTGGCCAGTGGCAACTGCACCATTCTGAAACCGGCGGAACAGACGCCGTGGTCGATTCTGAAATTCGTTGAACTGATCGAAGATCTGTTGCCGCCGGGCGTGTTGAACGTCGTTAATGGCTATGGGGCCGAAGCCGGCGAGGCGCTGGCGACCAGCACCCGCATTGCCAAGATCGCCTTTACCGGCTCAACCCCGGTTGGCTCGCACATTCTCAAATGTGCGGCTGAAAACATCATTCCCTCTTCGGTGGAGCTCGGTGGCAAGTCGCCCAACATTTTCTTTGAAGACGTTATGCAGTATGAAGACAGCTACCTGAGCAAGTGCATCGAAGGGGTTGTACTGGCGTTCTTCAATCAGGGCGAAGTTTGTACCTGCCCGTCACGCTTGTTGGTGCATGAGTCGATTTACGATGAATTCATGAAGAAAGTGATTGAGCGCACCAATCAGATCAAGCGTGGCAACCCGCTGGATACTGAAGTGATGGTCGGTGCCCAGGCATCAAAAGAGCAATTCGACAAGATCATGGGTTACTTTGCCATTGGCCGGGAAGAGGGTGCGGAATTCCTGTTAGGTGGTGATCAGCTGGGCACAACGGAAGGCAAGTACGAGTCTGGCTTCTACATTCAGCCCACGCTGATGAAAGGCCACAATAAGATGCGCGTCTTTCAGGAAGAAATTTTTGGCCCGGTGGTGTCAGTTACCACATTCAAGGACGAAGCCGAAGCACTGGAAATTGCCAATGATACGGAATTCGGACTGGGTGCCGGCCTGTGGACACGCGACATGAACCGCGCCTATCGCATGGGGCGCGGCATCCAGGCGGGTAGGGTCTGGACCAACTGCTACCACCATTATCCGGCCCATGCTGCCTTTGGTGGCTACAAAAAATCCGGGGTTGGCCGCGAGAACCACAAAATGATGCTCGACCACTACCAGCAAACCAAGAACCTCCTGGTCAGCTATGACGTGAACCCTATGGGTTTCTTCTAATGTGTTGCCTAGAGTCCGTGCCAGACACCGGGTATACCTATCCGGGGTCGGCGTGAACCCATCCGTGGGGCCTAGGCTGCAGCATCCATGCTGCAGACTACCCCGGATAGGTACACCCGATGCCTGACACTGGGCTGTTCGAGGACCCTAAAAATTGAAAGTACGGTATCTGATTTTTTGTCCAACTGTTGGTTGGAATGTCAGAGTTCGCCGGCAAACGATTAGCATCGGGTACCAGGTAGGCTCATCAAGGGGGGTTCGCAACATGGATGTTGCGATCCAGGCCCCATGGAAGGGTTGAGTGGGCGGCATCCCGCCCGACCCTTGAGGAGCCTACCTGGTAGCCGATGCGGGTTCTTGGCGCGAACTCAATTTGAGATGTAACCACCGTACCGTGACAAAGGGTGACCTGGGGTTGTTATCTGCTCCCCAGTCGCTATCATGCGCTTCCCTTTATCAGACGAGCCAGCGGCACCTATCGTGACCCTTACGCCACCATAGCATTTTCCCACCTCCGCAGACTCTCCGAGCCTGTCGTCTGACCTATTCTGTTCATGCAGGGCATGCATCCTGTGTGGCGCGCCGATACGCGGCACTTGTTTTTTATCCGTACCTCCTGAGGTTCTTATGTTGTTATCTTCTACCCGAAAAGACTGGTTCGGGAATGTTCGTGGCGATGTGCTCGCCGGTTTAGTCGTAGCACTGGCTTTGATTCCCGAGGCCATTGCCTTTTCGATCATTGCCGGCGTTGACCCTAAAGTCGGGTTGTATGCGTCGTTTTGCATGGCGGTGATCATTGCCTTTACGGGCGGTCGACCCGGCATGATTTCAGCAGCCACCGGCGCTATGGCGCTGTTGATGGTGACTCTGGTCAAGGAGCATGGGCTGCAATACCTGTTAGCGGCGACGTTGTTGACTGGTGTGCTTCAAATCTGTATCGGCTACCTTCGCATGGGCGAACTGATGCGTTTTGTGTCGCGCTCTGTGGTCACGGGGTTCGTGAACGCCCTGGCCATTCTGATTTTTATGGCGCAGTTGCCGGAACTGACCAACGTAACCTGGCACGTCTATGCGATGACCGTGGCGGGCCTTGGCATTATCTATTTGTTCCCGCTGATTAACAAAACCATTCCGTCTCCTCTGGTGACCATTGTGGTGCTGACCGGCGTGAGCTTGGTGCTGGGGCTCGATATACGGACTGTGGGCGATCTGGGTGACCTGCCAGATACGCTGCCTGTGTTTCTGTGGCCTGATGTTCCACTGAACCTGGAAACCCTGAAAATCATCTTCCCCTATGCTTTTGCGCTGGCCATGGTCGGTATTCTTGAGTCTTTGATGACGGCGACTATCGTTGATGACCTGACCGATACACCGAGTGACAAAAACCGCGAGTGCAAGGCTCAGGGTGTTGCCAACATTGGTTCGGGCCTGCTCGGCGGCATGGCGGGCTGTGCCATGATCGGTCAGTCGGTCATCAACGTGAAGTCCGGTGGTCGCGGGCGTTTGTCGACCCTGGTAGCGGGTGTGGTGTTGCTGATCATGGTGGTTTTTTTGAACCCCTGGGTGTCACAAATACCCATGGCGGCCCTGGTGTCAGTGATGATCATGGTCTCCATCGGAACCTTCAACTGGGGCTCGTTCAAGGACCTCAAACAATATCCGCTGTCGACCAACATTGTGATGATCGTGACGGTGGTGGTCGTGGTATGGACGCATAACCTGGCTTACGGTGTTTTTGCCGGTGTATTGCTGGCGGCCCTGTTCTTCGCGAACAAAGTCGGCCACTTTATGTATGTCGCCAGTGAGTTGGATGAACAAACCGATACCCGTCGCTACAGCGTCGTCGGCCAGGTCTTCTTTACGTCGTCGGAGAAGTTTGTCGCTTCGTTTGACTTCAAAGAAGCGGTCGATCATGTTGTGATTGACCTGACCCGTGCTCATTTCTGGGATATCACAGCCGTGGGTGCGCTCGACAAGGCTGTTATCAAGTTCCGCCGAGAGGGTGCACAGGTCGAGATCATTGGCTTGAACGAGGCCAGTGAAACCATCGTCGACCGCTTTGGTGTGCACGATAAACCCGAAGAGATCGACAAAGTGTTAGGAGGTCACTGATGTTTAATAACGACAATAAAATACTGGCCTGCATCGACGGTTCCAAGTACAGCCAGTCGGTCTGTGACTACGCCGCCTGGATCAGCCAGCGTACGGGCGCTCCGCTGCAGTTACTGCACAATCTGGAGCACACCGGCGGTGCCTCTTCGGCCGACCTGTCCGGTGCCATTGGCCTGGGCAGTCGGGATACCCTGTTGCAAGAACTCACCGAGGTAGAGGAACAGCGCAACCGGCTGATGATGGAGCAGGGTAAGCTGATGCTGGCGGCTGCCAAAGAACGGATTGAGCAGGGCGGCACTGTGGCCACTACCCGGCAACGCCATGGCAGCCTGACTGAATCGCTGATCGATATGGAAGAGGACATTCGAGTTTTGGTGCTTGGTATCCGCGGCGAAGAGCATGAGCAGGATAGCAAGCATCTGGGGGCTCACCTGGAAGCGACGATCCGGGCACTGCACCGGCCAATTCTGGTGGTAAACACTGAGTTCAGCGTGCCCGGGAAAGTCATGCTCGCTTACGACGGCAGCGATGCCTCCGGTAAGGCACTCGACATGCTGGCGCAAAGCCCGCTGTTCAAGGGTATTCCGGTTCATTTGGTGACCGTGGGAGAGGACCCGGCCGATTCCAATACCCTGCAGCACAAGGCAACAAAGCTTTTACAGGCGGCGGGTCACACAATTACGGCCGTGACACTGGACGGGAAACCCAGTGACGCGCTGGTGAGTTATCAGGCTGAGCATGATATCGACCTGACTCTGATGGGTGCTTTCAGCCATACTCGCTTGCGTGAGCTGGTGCTGGGCAGCCTGACTGCGAAGGTGTTATTGAAGTCGAACAAGCCGCTGTTGTTGTTAAGATAAC
Organism: Saccharospirillum impatiens DSM 12546; assembly: GCF_000423605.1. GTDB lineage: Bacteria > Pseudomonadota > Gammaproteobacteria > Pseudomonadales > Natronospirillaceae > Saccharospirillum > Saccharospirillum impatiens. Next base: position 71,287 of record NZ_AUIH01000008.1, on the reverse strand, counting down.
CGGTGTTGTTAAGATAACCGGTTTGGCTTAACACCCATTCCACCCTGTGCAGAACGCTCAGGGTGGAAGGTCCTTGTCTTGCTTCACCTTGCTGTCCTGATCCACTCCCTTGCGCCACACCTTCACTACATAGATATACAGCATGACCACCAATGCAGCGGCCAGGCCCGAGGCCAGTATTGACGGTTGCTCTACGGACTCAGGGTTCATGGTTAAACCGAGGCCACCAATAGTGAACACCTGTTGTGGCATCAGCCAGCGTTTACGCGGCCTACCGGTTAACGTAGCGCGCAGTGTGAAGTGCAACGCCATCGGTGCAACCGCGAGCAGCACACCCCACCAGGGTGCCGGTTCAGATCCGTTGACGAGCGCCAGTATCGCCACCATCGCCGATACGCCGAGTAAACCGGTGTAGGCGCGCATGAAAAAGGCAATGTTCATCAGGGCTTGACCCGGCTTTCCAGAGTGTCGAGCAAACCCTCCACCGTCGATTCGATGATTAAGGTGGTTGTCAGGTCTGCCCAGGCGAAGCCCTGGTCTGTCATACGGGTGATCATGGTCAGGAGTGGGTCGTAGTAGCCATCGTGGTTCAGAATAGCCACGGGCTTGTGATGATAGCCAAGCATCTGCCAGGTCCACACTTCAAACAGTTCCTCCATGGTTCCGGGTCCACCGGGCAGCGCCACGAAGGCGTCGGCCGGGTCGGCCATACCGGCTTTTCGCTCATGCATGGTATCGACCACCTGCAGCTCGGTAATACCGGGGTGTGCCACCTCCCGGTCAACCAGGGCCTTGGGCATCACACCCAAAACGCGGCGCCCACCCGCGAGAACGGCATCGGCGACAGCACCCATCAGGCCAATATTGGCTCCACCATAAATCAGGTCGTGCTCACGCAGGGCCATTTGTTGGCCCAGGCTGGTGGCCAGTTCGACGTATTCCGCACTGTGGCCACTTTTTGAGCCGCAATAGACTGTTATCTGCATGATGTTCCCCTGATGACTGGCGCTGCAAGCATGCCAGCTTCAGTGACTGATCTCAAAGGGTCAGTTCTTGCAGACACCGTTCATCAGGGTGCTGTCTTGCTCAAGGGTACGGATGTCATTGACCTGGGCTTCTCCGGCTTCTGTCATCGGCACCAGTTCGGTGGTGGTGCAGTTGAGCAGGTAGGTTTGGTAGGTAACCTGATCAATGTGCTGCTTTTCAAAACGATACAAGACAAAACGAACGATAGTGTCGCCTTCCTGTTCGCGCTCAGTCAGGTTGTTGGTATCAAGTACGGTAAAAGCATTGATCATGGGGTAAACCATAGTCCAGGGGCGCCAGACCTGGTTGGGTGACTCAGTTGATACGACGATGGAGCCCGGCGGCAGTTGCGTCTGCTTCAACTCGAACCAGCTGTATTCGAAATTGACCTGATAAGCGAGCATCCCCGCGCCAGCGAAGACTGGAATGATCCATCGGGGCAGTTTTTTACGGCTCAGAACACGAAGAAAAAGGGCGATGCCGGCGGCACCCAGGCCCGATACTGCAATTGCGATGATATGCCATAACATGAAAGGTTAACCCTGAAATAAAACGGGCTTCCAAGTGGAAGCCCGTGAAAGAAACTGTGGTTTTTTGGTGAATCCGGTACGACCCCCGGGTTACGAGAGTCGTTGGTTGTACTCCGGATCAATCAGTGGCTGAGGTGACTCGCAGCGCCAGCCCCTTTCGGGTAGCGAACGCTCTCCACCAGTTCCTGAATTTCCTTCGGTGGTGCATCAGTCGCATTAGAGACGATGAAGGCCACGCCGAAGTTGATCATAGCACCGACTGCGCCGAAGGACAGGGGTGAAATGCCAAACAACCAGTTGTCAGCGGTGTTGGCCAGCATGTTGGTGTCTGGAACGAAGAACCAGCCGAGGTAGGTGAAAATGTACAACAGCGTGGACAACAGACCGGCCAGCATACCTGCAATCGCACCCTTGTCGTTCATGCGAGTAGAGAAAATACCCATCATGATCGCCGGGAAGATTGACGCAGCCGCAATACCGAATGCCAGTGCCACCGTCTGTGCCGCGAACCCGGGAGGATTCAAACCCAGATAGGTTGCCAGCAAAATGGCACCGCCCATGGAGATCCGGGCGGCCAGCATTTCCCCTTTCTCACTGATGTCGGGTTTGAGGGTCTTCTTGATCAGGTCGTGACTGATGGCCGAGGAAATGGCAAGCAACAACCCGGCTGCTGTCGACAGTGCTGCAGCGATACCGCCGGCTGCAATCAAGCCGATGACCCAGCCTGGCAGATTGGCAATTTCAGGGTTGGCCAGTACCAGGATATCGTTGTTAACCGTCAGTTCATTACCAGCCCAGCCACGTGCATCTGCGGTTTCTTCGAACGAAGGAACGGCATTGTAGAACTGGATACGGCCATCGTTGTTTTTGTCGGTATAACTCACCAGACCGGTTTCTTCCCAGCTGCGAATCCATTGTGGTCGTTCGTCATATTGCAGGGCAGGTGCTTCAGCACCATCCGGGAACACAGTCGTCAGCAGGTTCAGACGCGCCATGGACGCAACAGCAGGTGCTGTCAGGTACAACAGAGCGATGAACACCAGAGCCCAGCCGGCAGACCAGCGAGCGTCGGCGACTTTGGGTACTGTGAAGAAGCGGATGATGACGTGCGGCAGACCGGCGGTACCGATCATCAGCGACAGGGTAAACAACACCATGTTCAGTTTATTGGAAACATCAGCGGTGTAGTCTCTGAAGCCCAACTCGCGAACCACTTCATCCAGTTTGGCCAGCAAAGGCATTCCCGAGTCGGTATGTTCACTGAACAAACCAAACATCGGAATCGGGTTGCCGGTCAGTTGCAGTGAGATAAAAATCGCCGGGATGGTGTAGGCGATGATCAGCACGACATACTGAGCGACCTGAGTGTAGGTAATGCCTTTCATGCCACCGAATACCGCATAGAAAAATACGATAACCGCCGCAATCCAGATACCGGCTGTGCTGCTCACTTCCAGGAAGCGCGAGAAGGCCACACCCGCACCGGTCATCTGACCGATTACATAGGTTACCGACGCAACAATCAGACAAACCACAGCCACCAGTCGCGCTTTGCTGCTGTAGAAACGGTCACCGATAAAGTCGGGAACCGTGAACTTGCCAAACTTGCGCAAGTAGGGAGCCAGCAGCATGGCCAGCAGAACGTAACCACCGGTCCAACCCATGAGGAAGGTGGAGTTGGCGTAACCGCCCGCTGCGATCAAACCTGCCATGGAAATAAACGAGGCAGCAGACATCCAGTCGGCAGCCGTTGCCATACCGTTGGTGATTGGGTTGATGCCGCCACCGGCGACGTAGAATTCTTTGGTCGAGGAAGCCCGCGCCCATATCGCGATACCGATATAGAGTGCAAAGGAGCCGCCGACAAAGATCAGGTTAATTGCAAATTGACTCATCTGCCTTACTCCCCGAGGTCGAATTTCTTATCGAGTTTGTTCATCTTCCAGGCATAGAAGAAGATCAAACCGATAAAGCTGAGAATTGAACCCTGTTGAGCAAACCAGAAGCCAAGATCGGTGCCGCCAAACTGAATTCCGGCCAATAGAGGACGAAACAAAATGGCGCAACCGTAGGACACAAAAGCCCAGACGATCAGACAACCCAGAATCAATCTCAGGTTGGCCGACCAATACTGCGCCGCTGGGGATTTTTCATCACTCATGATGTGTTCTCCGTCTTATTGTTGTTGAACGAGCTAGAGAGTGCGCGGTGTTCTTAAGAAAACCCATCGCTATGGTGCATAATTGCAGTGTCCATTGAAAAGCCAGACTTTAGTCTCATGGGAGGAGATGGCTGCAAGCTATGAGCTGCGAGAGGGTCGGGTTTTTCGGTATGATGGGGGGTTCATGCTCCGGTTTGGCTGTTTATGACGGTTACTGCTTTTGAATGCCTGGCTTGCCCTCTGGATGGCGAGCCGTTGAATACCCGCGGATCTGCCTGGCAATGCCCGCGGGGACACAGCTTTGATATAGCTCGCCAGGGTTACGTGCACCTGTTACCGGTGCAGAAAAAACGGTCGAAAGATCCCGGAGACAGCAAGGCGATGGTGGCCGCACGGCAACGTTTTTTACAGGCGGGCCATTACCAGTGCATTGCCCGGGCGCTCAATGAGGCTGTGGTGCAGGATATGAGCTCTGGTGCTGCCTGCCTGGATGCCGGGTGCGGTGAAGGGTATTACCTGAGGCAGCTGGGCCAGAGTTTGCCCGAAGACGTCGAACTGCAGGTGCTGGGGTTGGATGTGTCCAAATGGGCGGTGCAGTCAGCGGCAAAGCAAGACGCGCAGCCGGCCTGGGTTGTAGGTACCAATGCCCGATTGCCGGTATTGGATAACAGCATTGATCGCTTGCTTTGTGTGTTTGGCTTCCCGGTGTATGAAGAATTTGCCCGGGTCATCAGGCCCGGCGGGCGCCTGATCATGGTCGACCCGGGCCCGGATCATCTGCGTGAGTTGCGCGAAGTGATCTACCCGACTCTGAATGAACGGCCGGATTCAGCCCGAACCTACCCGGACACTTTCCAGGTAGTGGGTAGCCAGTCTGTCACCCGGAAACTGACACTTGAAGGCGAACAGTGCATTGCCGACTTGCTGGCGATGACACCGCATCTGTACCGGGCACCCGCTGCGGGCATCGAAAAGTTGAAGGCGCTGACTCATCTGGACGTCACAGTCGATGTCCGGGTTCAGGTGCTGATCCCGGCATCGGATTAAAATAGTGTTCACTAAAACGTTGAAGTTCGTAACTGTTTGAGTGCCCGGTGGCTGGCACGGACTCATGGCTATGCAGGGAACCTAAACGTCCAATTTTGAAGCAAAAAAAACCCGGCTTGAGCCGGGTTCGTGGTTGTTGTCATCCATCCCTGATCGTTACAGCACTAGTCGACGGATATCGCTCAGTACCTCGGTCAGGTAAGTGGCGAACTTGGCCGCATCGGCCCCGTTTACGGCGCGGTGGTCATAGGACAACGACAGCGGCGTAAAGGTGCGTGGCACAAACTCCTTGCCATTCCAGTGCGGTTTGACCTGGTTCTTTGAAACACCAAGAATGGCCACTTCCGGCGCGTTGACGATTGGCGTAAACGCCGTGCCGCCCAAACCACCGAGGCTGGAGACGGTAAAGCAGCCACCGCGCATCTCGTCCGACTTCACCTTGCCATCGCGACCGCGTTTGGCCAGATCAATGATTTCCTCGGCGATCTGCCAGATCGACTTCTTGTCGGCATCTTTGATTACCGGCACGATCAGGCCGTTGGGCGTGTCAACCGCCAGGCCGATGTTCACATAGTGTTTGTGCACAATGCGCTTGCCATCAGCCATCAGTGAGACGTTGAAGTTCGGGAACTCAAGCAGTGCTGAAGCACAGGCCTTGACGATAAACGCCAGCGGGCTGATCTTGATGCCGCGCTTTTCCATCTCGCCTTTCAGTGACTGGCGGAAGGCTTCGGTCTCGGTTACATCGGCTTCGTCGAACTGTGTCACGTGCGGGATATTCAGCCAGTTGCGCGCCATGTTCTGGGCGGTAATCTGTTGAATCCGGGTCAGATCTTTCACTTCAACTTCGCCGAACTTGCTGAAATCCTGATCCGGAACGCCCGGAATACCTGCACCCGCGGCAGTCTGAGCCGGTTCCTGAACCCGTTTCTTGACCCAGGCGGCAACGTCGTCTTTTACGATTCGGCCTTTCGGTCCTGAACCCGGTACCAATGCCAGGTCGACCCCGAATTCCCGAGCCAGCTTGCGCACGGCCGGTCCGGCATGAACGGTTTTCGACGGACGCACCGGGGCATCGTCATGGGCGGTGGCCAGAGTGGCCGGTTGCTCTTCCGCCGCCGCTTTGGGGGCCGGGGCATCAGACTTGGCTGGTTTGTCATCGGCTTTGGCGGAGGTCGACTCACCACCGCTGACTTTCAGCTTCAGCAGGGGAGTACCTTCACTGACCTTGTCGCCCGTTTTGACCAGCACCTCAACCACTTCGCCAGCTTCCAGAGCCGGCACTTCCATGCTGGCTTTATCGGTTTCCAGCACCACCATGGGGTCATCAATGGCCAGCTTGTCACCGGGTTTGACGGAGACTTCGATAACATCCACGTCTGAAGCATCACCAAGGTCCGGTGCGTTGACGGTAATGACGCTGTCACTCCCCCCTCCGGACGCTGCTGGTGCAGCATTGTCATGACCGCTCTTTTCGTCATCGGATGACGATGATGCAGCACCGCCTGCCGACTTCACTTCGACCAGAATACTGCCTTCTTTGACCTGATCGCCTTCTTTGACCTTGATCGAGACCACTTCACCGGCGACATCCGACGGCACTTCCATACTGGCCTTGTCCGATTCCAGTACCACAATCGGGTCATCGACCTCAATGCTGTCACCGACTTTGACGTTAATTTCGATAACGCCGGCGTCATCCATACCGATGTCCGGCACCTTCACGGAGACGACTTCGCCACCGCTTTTCGACGCTGCCTTGGACGGCTTTTCTGTCTCGTCGGCTTTGCTGTCAGCTTCCTTGTCTGCGGGGGCATCGGTTTTATCGTCCGACTTTCCGTCAGCAGAATCGCTGTCGGAATCACCTTCGATTTCCAGGTACAGAATTTCGTCGCCTTCAGAGAGGCTGTCGCCTTCTTTGACTTTTACCTGGGTGACCTTGCCAGCTTTGGGCGACGGGACATCCATGGATGCCTTGTCTGACTCCAGCACAATCAGAGTATCGTCTTCACCGACGGTATCCCCGGCTTTGACGCTGACCTCAATGACTGAGGCCTCGTCCATTCCCAGATCGGGAACCTTAATGATTTCAGTTGCCATGCATGACTCCTAAATCCGCTCGTATCCTGTACCCGATCAAGACAGCGCCGGGTTGGGTTTGTTGGGGTCGAGGTTGTACTGTTTCAGCGCCTTGGTGACGTCTTTCGCATCAACAGTGCCTTCTTCCGCGAGGGCATTCAGAGCAGCGACCACAATCCAGTAGCGATCGACTTCAAAGAAATGACGCAGTTTCTGGCGCGAGTCACTGCGGCCAAAGCCGTCGGTACCGAGCACGTGGTAGCTGTGCGGAACCCACTTACGGATCTGGTTGGCGTAGTTTTTCATGTAATCGCTGGCCGCGATGACCGGCCCGCGGCGTTTTTGCAGCATTTCGGTCACGTAAGACAGTTGCTTGTCACGTTCCGGGTGAAGCATGTTGTCGCGATCGGTATTCAGGCCGTCGCGAGTCAGCTCGTTGTAGCTGGTTACCGCCCAGACGTCAGACTGCACGCCGTAGTCATCGCGCAACAGGGTGGCCGCTGCGCGAACTTCCTGAAGGATGGAGCCGGAACCGAACAACTGAACCGCTTTTTTGCCCTTCTTCACACCGTCTTCGAGCAAATACATGCCGCGTTTGATGCCGTCGACCATCGACTCATCGAGACCCGGGTTGTGGTAGTTCTCGTTCAGGGTGGTGATGTAGTAGAAGACGTTTTCCTGGTCTTCGACCATGCGCTTCATGCCTTCCTGAACAATGGTGACCAGTTCGTAGCCGTAGGTGCAGTCGTAAGTGACGCAGTTTGGAATGGTCCCGGCCAGAATATGGCTGTGACCATCCTGGTGCTGCAAGCCTTCGCCGTTGAGGGTAGTTCGGCCCGAAGTAGCACCGATCAGGAAACCCCGTGCCTGCAAGTCACCCGCCGCCCAGGACAAGTCGCCCACGCGCTGGAAACCAAACATCGAATAGTAGATGTAGAACGGGATCAACTGGCGGTTATAAGTGCTGTAAGCCGTTGCCGCCGAAAGCCAGGAACTGAATGCACCACTCTCGTTGATGCCTTCCTGCAGAATCTGACCCTTGACGTCTTCCTTGTACCACATGACCTGGCCTTTATCCTGAGGGATATAAAGCTGGCCGTTGGGCGAATAGATACCAAACTGACGGAACAGGCCTTCCATACCAAAGGTACGGGCTTCATCCGGCACGATCGGGACGATTCGGTCACCGATGTTTTTGTCTTTCATCAGTGTGGAAATCAGGCGCACAAAGGTCATGGTGGTCGAGATTTCACGTTCACCGCTGTCTTTGGTCAGCGCTTCGAAGGATTCAAGCGATGGCACCGACAGTTTTTCCTTGGCCGTCTGGCGACGCATGGGAATGTAGCCGCCCAGGTCGTTGCGGTGCTTGCGAATGTACTGCATTTCCGGGCTGTTCTCGTCCGGGCGGTAGAACGGAATCTTGCCCGCTTCGAGGTCTTCATCGGAAATCGGCACGCCGCAACGATCGCGGAAGGTTTTCAGATCCTCAACGCTCAACTTTTTCAGCGAGTGAGTGGCGTTCTTGCCTTCACCCGCTTCAATGCCATAACCCTTGACGGTGTGCGCCAGGATAACCGTTGGCTGTCCGTTGTTGTCGTTCACTGCGCGATCAAAAGCCGAGTAAACTTTGTAGGGGTCGTGACCGCCGCGGTTCATGCGATAAATGTCGTCATCGCTCATATCCTTGACCATTTCGGCCAGTTCCGGATATTTACCGAAGAAGTGTTCGCGGGTGTAGGCCCCGCCGTGTGATTTAAACGCCTGCAGTTCGCCATCGACGACTTCGTCCATGCGTTTCTGCAGCAGGCCTTTGCTGTCTTTGGCAAACAGCTTGTCCCACTGGCGGCCCCAGACCACCTTGATGACATTCCAGCCAGCACCGCGGAACATGCCTTCCAGTTCCTGAATGATCTTGCCGTTACCACGAACCGGACCGTCAAGGCGCTGCAGGTTGCAGTTAATTACAAAGTTCAGGTTGTCGAGGTGTTCACGGCCGGCGAGCGAGATGGCACCCAGTGATTCCGGCTCATCGGTTTCGCCGTCACCCAGGAAAGCCCAGACTTTGCCGCCCTTGTCGATTTCGCCGCGGTTTTCAAGGTAGCGCATCACGTGCGCCTGGTAAATGGCCTGAATCGGACCCAGGCCCATCGATACGGTCGGGAACTGCCAGTAGTCGGGCATCAACCAGGGGTGGGGGTAGGACGACAGGCCTTTGCCATCGACTTCACGACGGAAGTTGTCGAGCTGATCTTCGCTCAGGCGGCCTTCAACAAAGGAGCGCGCATAGATGCCGGGAGAGATATGGCCCTGGAAATAGACCATGTCACCCGGGTGAGTGTCGGTCGGTGCACGCCAGAAGTGGTTGAAGCCCATGTCATACAGGGTGGCAGAGGACTGAAAGCTGGAGATGTGCCCGCCCAGTTCATCACCACTTTTGTTGGCGCGAATGACCATTGCTAGCGCATTCCAGCGAATCATGGAGCGAATTTTACGCTCCATGTCGTTGTCGCCGGGATACTTGGGTTCTTCATCCAGCGTAATGGTGTTGCGGAACGGTGTGTTCAGCGCAAAGGGTACATCCGGACCGCCCTTGGTGATGTTGTCGGACAAGCGTTTGAGCAGAAACTGCGCGCGGTCGTTGCCTTCTTCGCGCATAACCGACGCCAGGGCATCAAGCCATTCCTGCGTTTCAATCGGATCGATATCGTGTGCCATAAAGTTCAGACCTCTTCCCCTATGGGTTGAATCATCAGTCGTAGATTCACAAGTTGCGAGCCGGTGTAAAGGCACCCGCTCGTTTGAAATAGTGCTTTAACTCTAGCAGGCGGCTGAAATTCTGTGAATTTCAACCGCCTGCCAGACTACTATTGTCCGTCTTTGGCCGGGTTAGCGTGATTTCGCATTCTGGCGAAATTTCGCTTTTTGCTAACCCTGAAACAACAAACGGCAGCCAGAGGGCTGCCGTTTTGGATTGTCGCTTTTAAAGTATCACAGTAATCGCGGCCGCCCTTTTTACAGGATATTCCCAACGCTGACAATCTTAAGGGTATTGGTGCCGCCATGCACACCCTGGTGGTCGCCATAGCTGAGCAGCACCAGATCGCCATCCTTGACAATGCCGCGTTGTTTCAATTCATCCACCGCGCGCTTGTTTACTTGCTCGATCGGGCCGGCTGATACATCAAAGGCGATGGCTTCGACGCCCCGGTACAGCGCGCATTTACGCTGTGTCAGCTCCTGACGGGTCATGGCGTAGATCGGCATGCCCGAGCTGATGCGAGACATCCAGCGTGGCGTCGAGCCCGACTCGGTCATACAGACAATCGCCTTCACACCCTTAAGGTGATTGGCGGTGTACATGACCGACATGGCAATGGCTTCATCGACGCGATGGAACTCAGTGTTTACCCGGTGGCGTGACTGGGTTGTCAGCGGGTGTTTTTCAGCACCCAGACAGACGTCGTTCATAGCCTTGACTGTCTCGACCGGGTAGGCGCCCGCCGCGGTTTCGGCAGAACACATAACCGCATCGGTGCCATCGAGCACGGCGTTCGCGACATCGAACACTTCCGCCCGCGTCGGGAACGGGTTGTCGATCATCGATTCCATCATCTGGGTCGCCGTAATGACCACGCGGTCCAGTGTCCGGGCCCGTTTGATGATGTGTTTCTGTACACTGATCAGCGCCGGATCACCAATTTCCACGCCCAGATCGCCCCGGGCAACCATCACCACATCAGACGCGAGGATGATGCGATCGAGGTTATCGTGATCCAGGACGGCTTCAGCGCGCTCCAGTTTCGCCACGATCTCCGCAGTGGAGCCGGCTTCGGCCAGCAATTGACGCGCTTCGTTCATGTCTTCGGCATTGCGCGGGAATGAGACAGCGATGTAATCAACCCCAATGGCCGCAGCAGTTTTGATATCTGCCTTGTCTTTCTCGGTCAGCGCCTTGGCAGAGAGTCCACCGCCCAGCTTGTTGATGCCCTTGTTGTTCGACAGCGGGCCGCCCTGGATAACGATGGTATGAACGGCATTGCCTTCAACTTTTTCGACCTGGACTTTCACGCGACCGTCATCGAGCAGGTAAATGTCGCCGGGTTTGCTGTCGGCGGCCAGTTCGGGGTAGTCGATACCAACCCGGGTGCTGTCACCCGCGTTCTTGTCGAAATCGACATCCAGAATAAACGCCTGGCCATCGTCGAGTTGGACTTTGGTGTCCTTGAAGCGGGCAATGCGAATTTTTGGGCCTTGCAGGTCGCCGAGGATGCCAACATGAAGGCTGTGCTTTTTGGCGATGGCGAGAACTTCATCGGCACGGCGCTGATGGTCTTCCGGGCTTCCGTGTGAAAAGTTCAGGCGAACGACGTTGGCGCCCGCCAGAATGAGCTTCTCGAGCACACCGTCACGATCGGTGGCCGGGCCCAGGGTAGTGACGATTTTGGTACGTCTCATGGTATCTCGGATCTCTTGTTGTCGGGTCTGGCTGTGACACTCAGATCTTTACTCGCAGAAAAGCCCGGGTTAACCGGGCTTTTCTGGGGGACTTACTTGGCGTTCATCAGGGCGACGGTGCTGTCCAGCATGCGGTTTGAAAAGCCCCATTCGTTGTCATACCAGGACATAACCTTGACCAGACGACCCTGGACGCGTGTTTGCGTCGCGTCGAAAATCGAGCTGAAGCTGTTGTGGTTATAGTCGGAGGACACCAGCGGTTCAACGTTAACGTCGAGCACTTTGGCCAGATTCTTATCGGCTGCGATGGCGTCAGAGATGGCTTTGTTGATGCTCTCTGCGGTCACGTCCTTGCTGGCCGTGAACGTCAGGTCAACCAGTGACACATTGGCGGTCGGTACGCGCACCGCCATGCCGTCAAACTTGCCTTCCAGTGCCGGAACAATTTTACCCACCAGTGCAGCGGCACCGGTTTTGGTCGGAATCATGTTCAGTGCAGCGGCGCGGGCGCGGTACAGGTCTGAGTGATACACATCGCTCAGGCGCTGGTCGTTGGTGTAGGAGTGAATGGTGGTCATCAGGCCACTTTCGATACCAAAGGCATCGCTCATTACCTTGGCGACCGGCGCCAGGCAGTTGGTGGTGCACGACGCGTTGGAGATGACCGTCATGTCGTTGGTCAGAATGCTGTCGTTCACGCCAAACACGACCGTGGCATCCACGTCTTTGCCCGGGGCTGAGATGATCACTTTCTTGGCACCGGCGGTGATGTGCTTGCTGGCGCTGGCTTTATCGGCGAACAGACCGGTGCATTCGTACACCACGTCGACGTTCAGCTTGCTCCAGGGCAGATCAGCCGGGTTGCGCTCTGAGAAGATGCTGATTTTATCGCCGTTAACGTACAGTGCTTCGTTGTCTGAAGTAACGTCGAAACCAAAGCGACCATGAACCGTATCGTACTTGGTCAGGTGCGCATTGGTTTTGGAATCGCCCAGATCGTTGATGGCAACGATTTCGATCGGGTAGTCCTTGCCAGACTGATTGGCTTCATACAAGGCACGCAGAACATTGCGGCCAATGCGGCCATAGCCATTAATAGCAACGCGGATCTTGGACATGGTGTGCTCCTTAGCGTTAATTGGACGGTTTTTGAACCACCGCCGGAATTATTGAATTCTGGTTGCATGATCCGGCTCGCCGATTGCGGAAGGCCTGACCGGTTCACGCCAGACACCTTAATGGCGCCCGATGAAATTCGGTTTCTGTTTTGCTGACTGTTGTTTGGTGCAGGTGTTTGGTGCTGGCACCGCACGCTGATTGTTCGCTCCCGTGATGCTGGCTTCCCAGTTTAGCGGTAGCCTGGCGGTGTAGCTAACTTTCATAGTTATACAACAAAACAAGCGCATTCTGCCAGCTTTCGGACGGATTTCACAGTTATTTGTAGTTTTATTACATCCTGAGGGAGCCTGAAGGCCTGCCGTGAGCGTGGTCTGCAGGCCTTGGGGGCTTCTTTCGGGTTCGGTGCTGTTGGCCGGCTTATTCGCTGTCGGGCGATTTGAACCGGGTGTCGGCCAGGGCGGCCTTGATGCGCTTGAGGTGACTCTGGAATTCGGGGCCGTGTTTGAGAATGACGCCAGTCGCCAGCACATCAATGATGGTCAGGTGCACGATGCGTGAGGTCATGGGTGTATAGATGTCGGTGTTTTCCGGGCTATCGACGCCCAGCAAGATATGGCTTTCTTCCGACAAAGGCGTGTGCGGCTGGGTAATGGTGATCACCGTGGCGCCCGATTCACGCGCAATGCGGGCGGTTTCAACCAGGGCGATGGTGCGCCCGGTGTTGGAGATGATGATCACCACATCGCCGGGTTTGGTGGCGGCAGCGGCCATGCGCTGCTGGAGTACATCGATATAGGCGACGCAGGGTGTATTCAGTCTGAACAGCTTGTGCTGTGCGTCCATGGCGACACTGCCGGAGGCGCCGAGCCCATAAATCTCGATGCGCCTAGCCTGGGCCAGAGCATCCACAGTCCGGCTCAGGGCATTGGGGTCGATCGAGCGCTTGGCGTCGCTGATTGCGCTCATGGTCGCTTCGAAAATCTTACTGCTGTATTCCTCAACGTTGTCGCTGGATTCGACGTTGCGGTTGACGTAGGGCGTGCCCGTGGCCAGGCACTGGGCCAGTTTCAGCTTGAAATCAGGAAAACCGGTGCAGTCGAGGCTGCGACAGAAACGGTTCACCGTAGGTTCTGAAACGTTGGCGGCCTTGGCCAGGCTGGCGATGCTGGAGCGAATCGCCTTGTTCGGGTCTTCAAGGATAACGTTGGCTACCTTGCGCTCGCTTTTGCTCAGGCAGCTGGGGTTGGATTTGAGACGCTCCAGAATGTTCACAGACATGGACTGACAATCCTTGGTTGATTGCGTGGGGTGCTGCAGAGGCACCAACCCCGGGTTGAGTGTTCGCGATTGTAGGGAATTCAACCCGTTGGCGAAAGCACACTGTGTGACTATCTTCCGCCCAAGGCCCTGAATCGTCATTCTCATCGGGCATTATGGTCGTCAATCGTATTGTTGTAAAATTACAAATATGGGCGACATGGGGGTTTATTTCCCGTAAAATTGAAAATAAATTACAACACGGTGGCGGTCTCTGGCGAACAGTCGGGGGTGTATGAAGCGACCGGAATGGCATTTGACCTGGAGTGATCTATGCAACACAACACGACCTGCTACCCTTGCAACGTCGTCATTTTCGGCGGCAATGGCGATCTGGCCATACGCAAACTGCTACCCGCGCTGTACAACCTCGACCGGGGCGGCTATCTGTGCGAGGGCACTCAGGTCATCGGTGCCTCACGGACCGACCTGGGCCGTGATGGCTACATAGAGATGGTCCGTCAGGGCATCGACGAATTCGGCGATCCGGACTGCTGGGACGAAGCGGTTTGGGAGCGGTTTAAGGAGCGTCTTAACTACGTTGCCGTCGACGCGCGCAATGTCGACAGCTTCAAGCTCTTGAAGAAAGCGTTGGGCAAATCCTTTACGCAAAACGACACCGTCTACTATATGTCGACTGCGCCTGACTTTTTTGGCGACATTACCGATAACCTGGCCGCAGCCGGGCTGGTCAGTGAACGTACCCGGGTGGTGATGGAAAAGCCCATTGGCAAAAGCCTGGCGTCATCCAAAACCATCAATGACGCGGTGGCTCGTTCCTTCCCTGAGAAAAACATCTACCGGATCGACCACTACCTGGGCAAAGAGACCGTACAGAATTTGCTGGCGGTGCGCTTTGCCAATGCGTTGTTCGAGCCGGTCTGGACCAATGCCCACATCGACAACGTGCAGATCACGGTGGCCGAGACCGTCGGTGTCGAAGGTCGTTGGGGCTACTACGACGACTCCGGCGCGCTGCGCGACATGATTCAGAACCACCTGCTGCAATTGCTTAGCCTGGTCGCCATGGGTGTACCCGTCTCGCTCGATGCAGAAGCCGTGCGGGCGGAAAAACTCAAGGTGCTGAAGTCGCTGAAGAAAATGTCGGTCGATCGGGTTCGTCGCAATACGGTTCGGGCGCAATACACGGCCGGCAACATGGATGGCCGCAAAGTACCCGGTTATAAGGAAGAAGAGGGCGGCGTGCCCGACTCGCAAACCGAAACCTTCGTCGCCATTCGAGCCGACATTCATAACTGGCGCTGGCGCGGTGTGCCGTTCTATTTACGCACGGGTAAGCGCTTGCCTGCCCGCTACAGTGAAATCGTGATTCAATTTAAAGACGTGCCGCATTCCATTTTCCCGGGCACGGCCAACATGAGTCCGAACAAACTGGTTATCCGGCTGCAGCCGGAAGAATCGATCCAGCTGTATATGATGAACAAGCTGCCGGGTCTGGGCGAAGGCATGGAAGTCACGCCGGTGACCCTGAACCTGACATTGCCTGACCGCATCGCTGACTCACGGGTGCCTGAAGCCTATGAACGCCTGATCCTCGATGTAATTCGCGGCAATTCGACGCTGTTCGTCCATCGTGATGAAGTCGAAGCGGCCTGGGTATGGGCTGATGCCATACTGGAAAGCTGGGCGACGGCAACGGTTGATCCGCACGTCTACCCGGCCGGAAGCTGGGGCCCGCAAGCGGCGTTCGAACTGGTCGCACGCGATGGTCGCAGCTGGCATGAGTCAAATTAAGGAGTCCGACATGACGTTGACACAACACGACTTTGACAGCCGTGAAACTCTGACCGAAGCCCTGGCGGGTGAGATTCTTAAGCGACTGAAAGCCGACATCGATGCGAACGGTGAAGCCGGTTTGGCGGTCTCTGGCGGGCGCACGCCAGTGGCTCTGTTTCAGACGTTAAGCCAGGCAGATCTCGACTGGAGCAAGGTGACAGTTACTCTGGTCGATGAGCGCTGGGTAGCACCCGACCACGATGACAGCAATGAGAAGCTGGTGCGCACTCACTTGTTGCAAAACAAGGCTGCTGTGGCCCGTTTTATTCCCCACAAGACCGCCGCAGACTCTCCGTTTGAAGCCGAGTCGGAATTGAATAAAGCACTGGCCGGTTTGCCGGATAAGTTGACCGTTTCGATTCTGGGCATGGGAGAAGATGGCCACACTGCCTCTTTCTTCCCGGGTGCCGATACCCTTGAGAAGGCCCTCGATACCGACGTGCACAGTGATTGCTGTGCGGTGGTGCCGAAGACCGCACCGCACCCGCGCATGACACTAACGCTGCAACGTATTTTACGCAGCGACTGGATAGTCCTGCACCTGACCGGCGCCGGTAAAAAGCCGGTGCTTGAGGCGGCACTGAAAGACGGACCAGTGAACGAGTTGCCAGTGCGCAGCGTGCTCAAGCAACAACAGGCGCCAGTCGCGGTTTACTGGGCGGAATAAAGGTCATTTGAAGGAGGCCGGGCAGCCATCGCAATGCGTCAGGCTGGTGGTATAGAAGACCGCAGCAGCGAGACCGGATTGTCCGAAGAACATGCCGCGGGCCACTTTCAGAACAGGAGCTAACGATGAATACAGAATTGAACCGCGTCACCGAACGCATCATTGAACGCAGCCGTGCCTCGCGTCAGTTGTACCTCGCGCGCATGAAACAGGCGGGCGATAACATTCCGGATCGCAAACAACTCAGCTGCGGCAATCTTGCGCATGGGTTTGCGGCCTGTTCGGAAACCGAGAAAAATACCATCAAGATGATGAATGCCGCAAACCTCGGCATCGTTACCGCCTACAACGACATGCTCAGTGCGCACCACCCCTATGAGCGTTTTCCCGCTCTCATCAAGGCGGCGGCGCGCGAAATGGGTTGCACGGCGCAGGTAGCGGGCGCGACGCCGGCAATGTGCGACGGCGTAACACAGGGTCAGCCCGGTATGGAACTGAGCTTGTTCAGCCGTGACAACATCGCCATGTCGGCGGGCATCGGTCTGTCGCACAATATGTTTGATGCCGCGCTCTATCTGGGTGTGTGCGACAAGATCGTGCCGGGGCTGGTGATGGGGGCCCTGCGTTTTGGCTACTTACCCACGGTCTTTGTGCCAGCCGGTCCAATGCCATCGGGCTTGCCCAACAGCGAGAAAGCCCGGGTTCGACAGGAGTACGCTCAAGGTAAAGTCGGACGCGATGCATTGCTGCAAGCCGAATCGGACTCCTATCACAGTGCCGGTACCTGTACCTTTTATGGCACCGCCAATACCAACCAGATGCTGATGGAATTCATGGGGTTGCACCTGCCCGGCAGCAGCTTTGTGAACCCCGAAAACAGCATGCGCGATGCGCTGACCCGCGAAGCCACCCAACAGGCTGTGCGCATCACTCAACAGAACGGTCAGTACACGCCGCTGTATGATGTGCTTACCGAGAAAGCATTCGTCAACGGCCTGGTCGGGCTGCTCAGCACGGGCGGGTCCACCAACCTGACCATTCATCTGATCGCCATGGCGCGTGCTGCCGGTATCATTCTGACCTGGGAAGACTTTTCGGATCTGTCCCGTGTAGTGCCATCGCTGGCGAAGGTCTACCCCAACGGCATGGCCGATGTGAACCACTTTCATGCCGCCGGTGGCCTGGGCTACCTGATCGGCGAACTGCTCGAAGGCGGTTTGCTGCACGATGATGTCAACACCATTATGGGCAGCGGTCTGCGCAAGTACACCGAAGAACCGTTTCTGGACGGTGATGAGATCGTGTTCAGGCCCGGTGCTGGCAAGTCGCTCAATGAAGACATCGTTCGGCCAGTCAGCAACCCCTTCAGCCCCGAAGGCGGTTTGCACGTCATCAAAGGCAACCTGGGCACCGGTGTCATCAAGGTTTCGGCGGTCAAGCCGGAGCATCAGCACATTGAAGCGCCAGCGGTCATTTTTGAGAGTCAGCATGATTTGCAGGCCGCTTTTGAAGCCGGTGATCTGAATAAAGACTGTATTGTCGTGGTTCGTTTTCAAGGGCCGAAAGCCAATGGCATGCCCGAGCTGCACAAACTGACGCCGCCGCTTGGCGTCTTACAGGATAAAGGCTACAAGGTCGCCCTGGTCACCGACGGGCGCATGAGTGGTGCCTCGGGCAAGGTGCCCGCAGCGATTCACCTGTCACCGGAAGCCAGTGAGGGTGGGCCGCTTGCCCGGGTTCAAGCGGGTGACATGATCAAACTCGACGCCCACACCGGCGATTTGAACATTCAGGTCGACCCAGCAGAATTTGCCGCGCGCGCGCCCGTTGTCGGCGACTTGTCGGCCAATCAGTTTGGTGTCGGTCGTGAGCTTTTTGGTCACATGCGCAGCGCGGTCAGCACCGCTGAAGAGGGCGCAACGGTATTCCGGTTTGAAGATTCCGAGGTGGCGCATGGCTGAATACGGACTGGTCGCCGACATTGGCGGCACCAATGCGCGCTTTGCTCTGGCACCGATCAAGCAGTTTGACCCGGTAGCCGGGCTGCCACTGACCGAGCAGGATCTGGTGGCCGTTGCCGCCTTGAACGGGGCCGAGTACGAGACCATTGCCGATGCAATTGCGGCCTATTTGTCCGGGCCTGCCGCAGGCTATGACCGGCCGCTGCATTCGGTAATGGCGATTGCCTGCCCGACTGATCAGGACCAGATCACCATGACCAATCACACCTGGTCATTCAAGGTGAGCGAATTGAAAGCCACGCTAGGGTTTGAATCGCTGGTGTTTGTGAACGATTACAACGCCCTGGCCAATTCGATCCCGCAACTCGATCAGGACGGCCTGGTCAAAGTCGGCCGGGGTGAGGCTGTTCCGGGTTTGCCCATGGCCGTAACAGGCCCGGGAACCGGGTTGGGTCTGGCAGGCCTGGCGTTTGGCGATGCGGGCCCGGTTACCCTGCAGACCGAAGGCGGTCATGCGCATTTTGCCCCGACCGACGAGGTCGAGATTGGCATTCTGCGGTTCCTGCTGAAAAAGTACGAGCGCGTGTCGATCGAGCGACTGGTATCGGGCATGGGGCTCGAAAATATTTATCAGGCGTTGTGTCATTTGCGTGGCGTTGCGGCTGAAAGCCTTAAGGCGCCCGATATTTCGACGCGTGGCCTGGAAAAAACAGACCCTTTGTGTGAGGAAGCGCTGGCGCGATTCTGCGCCATTCTTGGCAGCTATGCGGGAGACATTGCGCTGACGCTCGGTGCCAAGGGCGGGGTCTATATCACCGGTGGTATTGTGCCGCGCTTTTTACCTTATTTTCAGGCCAGCCAGTTTCGTTCCCGGTTTGAGGCTAAGGGCCGCTTGAGTGGTTTTAACCAGCCGATTCCCACCTACGTTGTCGTTGCCAGACAGCCCGGTTTGCTTGGGTCGGCCGCGGTATTGAATCATCGTTTACAGTCAGTAACCCCCTAGTCGGCGCAAGTCGCCGTAACGGGGTAACTCAGGATTACGCAGAGAGACCATTATGAGCTATCAAGTCCAGGACATTCTCGATCACGCCTTTCCGGTGATGCCGGTGTTGGCCGTTAGCCGCGTCGAAGACGCTCAGCCACTGGCCCGTGCCCTGAAAGCGGGCGGTTTGACGGTGCTGGAAGTGACCTTGCGCACCAGTGCTGCCATCGATGTGATTGCCGAAATGAAAAAAGTGGAGGGTATTATTGTCGGTGCGGGTACGGTGACTCGCGTTGATCAACTGAAGCAACTGGAGGCTGTCGGCGCTGATTTTGCCATCAGCCCGGGGGCGACACCGCGCTTGCTCGAAGCCGGCCAGCAAACCTCGATGCCGTTCTTACCCGCCATCGCCAGCGTCTCGGAAATGATGCAGGGGCTGGAAATGGGCTATAACCATTTCAAATTCTTCCCGGCGGCTGCATCGGGTGGGGTGTCTGCGCTGAAGGCCTTCGCGGGTCCTTTCCCGGATGTGCAGTTTTGCCCAACCGGCGGTATTTCGGTCAATGATTTCACCCAGTACCTGGCGTTGCCCAATGTGGCCTGTGTCGGTGGTTCCTGGGTGGTGCCTGCCGATGCCCTGAATCAGGGCGACTGGGGTCGCATTGAACAGCTCGCTCGCGAAGCCTGTGAGTTGGCAAAGCAAGTCTGAGCCTGCACCTGTGAGCGTTGTACCCGTTAGGCACGAAGGTTGCACAATGGGTTGTAGTACGGCCCCACTCTGGAGTGTCAGCAAATGACCGATGCCACCAATCACCAGGGCGCCAATGAGCGCCTTGATCAGTATTTTGACGAAGTATACGCCACCATCCTCAGTCGTCAGGACGACACAACCGGTCTGTTTCCGGCCAGTACTGACGTAAACGGACACGGCGACTATACCGATGCCTGGGTGCGCGACAACGTCTATTCCGTGCAGGCAGTCTGGGGCTTGTGGCTTGGCTATCGTCGTACCAACCATAACCCCGGGCGCACGGAATACCTGGGTGACTGTGTCACCCGGCTGATGCGCGGCTTGCTGTCTGCCATGCTGCGCCAGTCGCATAAGGTTGAGCGGTTCAAGTACACCCAGAACCCGATGGATGCCTTGCATGCGAAATACGGCACCCAGAGTGGAGATGTGGTCGTCGATGACGACAAATGGGGCCATTTGCAACTGGATGCCACCTCAATCTTCCTGTTAATGCTGGCTCAGATGACGCGATCGGGATTGCGGCTGATACACACCGTCGATGAAGTGAATTTCGTTCAAAACCTGGTCTGGTACATCGGCCGTGGCTATCGCACTCCGGACTACGGTATCTGGGAGCGAGGCAACAAGATCAATAACGGCCATGTTGAAATCAACGCGTCATCCGTGGGGATGGTAAAAGCCGCCCTGCAGGCAATGCGCGGCCTTAACGTGCTGCACGACACCCACAGTTACCGGGGGGTGATTCATGTGGTGCCCGACGAAATTGCCCGGTGCCGAACCACTCTGGAGAACCTGTTACCACGTGAATCCCTGTCGAAGGAAGTCGACGCCGCCTGTTTGTCGGTGATTGGCTACCCGGCATTTGCCGTGGAAAAGAAAAGCCTGGTGAACACCACGCGTGAGCACATTCTCAATAAATTGGCCGGACATTATGGCTGTAAGCGTTTTCTGCTCGATGGTCATCAGACGGTTTTGGAAAATCACGACCGGCTGCATTACGAGCCCGAAGAGCTGCGCAATTTCGAAAACATCGAGTCGGAATGGCCTCTGTTTTTTGCCTTTTTGTATTTGGATGCTTTGTTTGCCGGCGATGTTGAAGGCAGCGACGCCTATCGGAAAAAGCTGGACAACCTGCGCGTCGAAAAAGACGGACTGTTGCTGTTACCCGAATTGTATTACGTCGATCAGGATCACATAGAAGCAGAGCGCGCCGAGCCCGGCAGTCAGCCACGCCTGGCCAATGCCAATGTTCCCCTGGTGTGGACCCAGTCGCTCTATGTACTGGGGTGCCTGGTGCATGAAGGTCTGGTGACAACCGATGAACTTGACCCGGTAGGCGCACACAAGCGCATCGGTCGCAAGCAACGGTCACCGGTTCTGGTTGGATTACTGGCTGAAAGCGATTCGGTTAAGGATCGGCTGGCAGCACGCGGACTCTGGTCTGAAACCGTGGATCAGCTGGACCCGGTTCGGGTATTGCCGCCGTTGGAGCTGGCGCGGGTGTTTAACGTCATCGGTCAGAATCGTACCCTGGGGTTAACCGGTCGGCCGCAACGTCGACCCCGGTCTCTGGCAACCGCACAACTGTATCAGTTGGGTGGCGAAAGCTGCGTGTTTTTGCCCCAGTTTCAGAATCGGGATACCTTCTATCTGGCCTCTGACAATCAACTGTTGTGTGAAAAAGTGCAGGCGGAACTGAGTTACATCAGCCGACATTGGAATCAGGACAAACAGCCGCTGATGATGCTGTACCTGACCGAAACCATGACCTCAGCGATGGATGCCGATGCCGTTTTTAATCTGGTTGGGGAGCTGACCACCGGCACCTGCAACGGCGTGACCGTTCGTACCGGGCCCGTACTCACCTTGCTGGAAGACGTCGGAACAGAACGCATAGACGACCTGAACGACTATTACGTACCTGATGCCCTGAGCCTGGTTCGGTTGCGTCGCAAAAACTGGTTGCCCGAAGCAGATCATTGCCAGCCAGCTCAACCTTCTGCATTGTCTTTGCTGGAGCCGACTGAAGGCCTCGAACAGCAGCGCGAGCGTCTTCAGCAAAGCACCAATCTGCGTGAGCAAATGGACATCGTCACCGATTGGGCACAGGTTCACGGTTTGGATTTTGAACCTGGAGTTGGCGCCCGGGTGACCGTTAAGGTATTGCTTGAGGAAGTGTATCGAAAAGCCGGTTGTCGACATGAATGGAGTGTTTTGCGCACGGCCGCCGGCGTGCTCGGTAAATACTGGGGCGGGTTGGAAGACTCTGTTGCTGAAATACTGGCACGCCAACGCATTATCAATGTTGGCCGGGCGTATTCGGATCAGGGCTTGATTCGAATGCCACTGAGTAACCGGGAAACATTGGCACTGATCCGGCAAAATTGCGGAGCAGACGTGCGCGAAGCCATACTGAATCAGGAAATTCTGGTCATTCTGTCGGTGATCATGCGTGGCGAGCCGGAATTGTTCGACGGTATGATGACTATCAGACCGGGTCATTTGGCTCAGCTAATGATGGGTCGTTTTGCTCAGGAAGCTGCGCTGGAGCCCGATCAGGCGTTTGAACGATTGGCGGCGATGAGTCCGTTTGATATTCAGACTCGGATTCGGGAAATACTGGAAAGTTACACCGAAGAAGTGGGTCGGTTGTTTTCCACCGAGGCCTTGCATCTGCGCACGGTTCCCGGCGTTTTGCACCGCGCCGATTCAGCGTTGGCTTATGTGTCGGAAGCTACGACCGATAGCAACGTGACCGATTGGCAGATCTGGCGTCAGGAGCAAGGTGTTATGCCACGGTTTCCCGAGTCTTTTCATCAGCGACTCTGGTCAGTGTTGCAACAGTGCAAGGGGATTGTCTTGGGTGACCGGTTCGACCCCCGTAGCCGTCTGCAAAGTGACCTGGTGACCGGACACATGACCGGCGGCGAACCGCAGTTTGCTCAGTTGGTCGAGCGACTGCTGAGCCAGATTGAAAATGCTGAGTATCGCCAGATGTCGGTTGAAGCACTGGCGGCACTGATGGCTTTTGCCGAAGCCAATCCGGCTCTGGAGCTTGAGGATTTCGTCATACTCGACGTGGTGATCTCGCATGCGGTGCGACTGAGCTGGCAGCGCGAGCATGGCGATCAGGCTGATGCCTACAATCAGCATCGGGGTGAAGCCTGGCAGCGGTTTTACCAGGCGCCGCCGGAAACCGCCAGATATTGGTTGCTGGAATCGTTAACCTATTTGGTGGAGCAGGCGTCTGAAACAGCCTGACAGAGCGGCTCAATGCGGTTGTATTGTGCCCGGAATTTCCTCCCGAGGTTAAATCCTTCTGGTTTCAGTGGGATGGACAGGGAAAACCTGCCCCAGTCTCGCTACACTGGGAAGATCGACGACCGGGCAGGGTCGTTCATGCCACACTGACCGTCGTTATGGGCGGGGCATGGAGCACCCTTGTCGGGTCAGGTTTGAACCGCACTTTGACTGAGGTTTCTATGGCGAATTCGGAGCTGGTCAGCAAGCTTGCTCACTTGCGAAACATTTCCTCCACCTTTCAGGATTACCGCGGGGCCAAGACTCAGGTTGAAGCGGCCAACATAGAACGCATTCTCTCAGCCATGGGCTATGACCTGGAAGACGATGCCGGGCTCGCCCAGCAGGCAGCGCAACTTGATCAGCAGCAATGGCAGCAACGACTGGAGCCGGTCGTTGTCATCAATCCTCTGCGGGGTTTTGGCCTTAACCTGTACCTGAGCGGTGCGGAACGCGACCAGGGCGGAACCTGGCGCATTGATTTCGAGCATTCTGAATCGCCTCGCCAGGGCCGGTTTGAGCCGGCTGAACTGGAACAGACTGGCGACTATTGGATGAACGACACCCAATACCTGCGCCTGGAATGGCTCTTGCCGGAGGATCTGCCGACGGGCTATCACCGCATCAGCGTGACGCTGGGTGGAAGAACCGATGAAACCTCGCTGATCGTGACGCCGGCAACCAGCTTTCAACCTGAGGCCATGGCCCGGGGTGATCGTATCTGGGGGACGGCCATTCAGTTGTATACGCTGCGCTCTTCCAGCAACTGGGGTATGGGCGATTTTGGCGATCTGGCTGAACTGGTTGATACCCTGGCCGATCAGGGGGCCGATGTGATCGGCCTCAATCCGATTCACTCGCTCTACCCGATCAGTCCCGAGCATGCCAGCCCTTACAGCCCCTCCAATCGCAGTTATGTTAACCCGCTCTATGTCGTGATCGAACAGGTACCTGAGTTCGCAGCGGCCACCGAACTGCAACGGGCGTTGTCCGGCATTGACATGCAGGCTGAACTGACCCGGCTGCGCGATGAGCCGATGGTTGACTACAGCGGTGTAAGTGCCCTGAAGTATCGGGCGCTGAATGACCTGTACCAGCTTTTCCGGCGCGATCATCTGGGGCAGGGCACCGACCGGGATCTCGCCTTCCAGGCCTTTGTTGAGCAACAGGGTGCGCCCCTGCACGAACACGCCACCTTCGAAGCCCTGCTGGCTCATTTTCGCAAGCAGGATCCCATGGCCTGGGGCTGGCCGCGATGGCCAGACGCCTATCAGGATCATCACAGTGACGCCGTTGCAAGCTTCGCGACCGAACACGATGACGACGTTACCTATTATCAGTATTTGCAATTTGTGGCCGACGAACAGCTTCAGGCGGTTGACCGGCAAACCAAAGCTCGCGGCATGCGCATCGGCCTGTACCGGGACCTGGCCGTGGGTGCAGACCGGGGCGGAGCCGAGGTCTGGGGCAACCGCGAGAGTTTCTGCCTGAATGCGGCAGTGGGCGCGCCGCCTGATGCTTTGGGGCCAAACGGCCAGAACTGGGGCTTACCACCCTTTGATCCGATCAAACTGAAAGCCCAGGGCTACGACTCCTTTATCACACTGCTGCGCAACAACATGCGCGCCTGTGGTGCCTTGCGAATTGATCATGCCATGTCGCTGTTGCGGCTCTGGTGGTGTCCGCCCGGTGAATCGGCGGCCTATGGGGCTTATGTCTATTACGATCTGTACGATCTGCTCGGTATTCTGAATCTGGAATCGCAACGCAACCAGTGCATGGTCATCGCAGAAGATTTGGGCACCGTACCGGATGAAGTCATCGAAACCTTCCCGCGCGCGCAACTCTACTCAAACAAGGTCTTTTATTTCGAAATGTCAGACGGCGTTTGCACGCCGCCGGAAAACTACGCCGAGCGCGCACTCGCCATTGTCTGCAACCACGACATGCCGACCGTCCATGCGTTCTGGGCGATGTCGGATCTGGACTTGCGTCAGCAACTGGGCATGTTTGCCACAGAAGCGGACTTTCAGGGTGAGCGGCAGGCCCGGGCGAACGCCAAGCAGGCCATTATTGACGCGCTTGCAGCGTACAAGCGATTGCCCGAGGGCGTCTCCGCTGATGCTGACCAGGTGCCGGAGATGACCCTGGCGCTGTGCCTGGCCATTCACTGCCACCTGGCAGCCTGCCGGTCGCAAATTGTCGCGGTTCAACTGGAGGACCTGATGTTGATCAACGCTCCGGTTAACATTCCCGGAACCAGCGATGAATACCCCAACTGGCGTCGAAAATTAACCGAATCACTGCCCACCCTGTTCTCCAAGTCGGAGATCACGACCTTTTGTGGGCAACTGAACACCCTACGAGGCGGCGGTTGAGGCCCATTCCAGAGCGGTTTGGAAGAAAAGTACAGCGTTCTGGCCAGATTCGGGCTTGCAATTGGTAGTATTATTACGGCTATAATGGGGTCATTCGTCGGATGAGTCGAAAATGCCTGTAAGAAAACTACAAAGGCATCTGAAACATCCTTTGCCCCGGCACTGGGTTCGTATAACGACAACAATGAGTGGAAGCTGATGTCTAGCATAAAATTTGACAACGTAGTGAAGAGCTACGGCGACGTACAAATCATCAAAGGCCTGGATCTTGAAATTCGTGATAAGGAATTCATGGTCCTGGTCGGCCCATCTGGTTGTGGTAAATCGACCACGTTGCGCATGATTGCCGGTCTGGAAGAAATCACCGACGGTAAGCTCTATATTGGCGACCGGGTGGTTAACAACGTCCATCCCAAAGACCGCGACGTTGCCATGGTATTTCAGAGCTATGCGCTGTATCCACACATGTCTGTCTACGAAAACATTGCCTTTGGCCTGCGCTTGCGCAAGTTGCCCAAAGACGAGATCGATCGTCTGGTCAGCGAAGCGGCTGATACATTGGGTCTGACGCCATTGCTTGATCGCAAGCCCAAAGCGTTGTCCGGTGGCCAGCGTCAGCGGGTTGCTCTGGGTCGTGCCATTGTGCGTAAGCCCTCGGTGTTCCTGTTCGATGAGCCATTGTCGAACCTTGATGCCGAACTTCGCGTGCACATGCGCGCCGAAATCGCCAATTTGCAGAAACGGCTGTCCATTACCTCGGTCTATGTGACCCACGATCAGGTAGAGGCCATGACCATGGGCGACCGTATCGCGGTATTGCACGATGGTAACCTGCGTCAGGTGGGCACGCCTCTGGATCTGTACGATAACCCGCAAAACGTATTCGTTGCGCAGTTTATCGGTACTCCGAACATGAACATCCTGAAGATGACCGTGTCGGACGACGGCACCGAGTTGAAGCATCCGGACATCACCTACAATACACCGGCTGAATGGAAAGCGGCTATTAATGAGCGCAAAGGCAAAATGGTTTACGTAGGCTTTCGCCCCGAACACATTCGCGCCGAGGGTGAGCACGATTGGAAAAACGTCGCCGAAATCAAAGCCAAGGCTCAGATCGTTGAAACCCTGGGCCATGAAGTGGTTGTTCACTCCAAACTGGCCAATGACGATAAGTCCATTGTTGCCAAGATGGATGTTCACAAGACGCCGAAGGTTGGTGATGACCTGGTGTTGTATGTGAATGCGGACAAACTGCATATTTTCGATGGTGAAACGACCAACCGTCTGTAAGTCGCTGAGTTCGATACAGCGCCATGTAGTTGCCCTATAAAAGCCGGCTTGCAAGCCGGTTTTTTTGTTTCAGTTTCAGGGAATAGTCATGAAAATTCAGATTCACTCTCCCAGTCACTACATTACGGATCTTCGTTACCCCTGGTCCAAGCATCTCAGTCAGTGGCCGCCAGAACTCTTTGTTGAAGTCGCTCGGGGGATTCATCGCAACGTTGTCCGTTTTATCAGTAACAAAGGTCGTGTTTACGCACTCAAAGAGTTGATGACACCGATCGCACGCAACGAATACAACTTATTGCGTGAAATGGAAGAAATGGGACTGCCCGTCGTCGAACCGGTAGGCCTGGTCACCAATCGGGATGAGGGTGTCTCACAGGCCCGGTCGACGTTCGATCTGGTCGGCGACAGTATGGACATGAGTAACCGGGCCTTGCTGGTTACCCATTATCTGGAAGGGGCGTTACCGTATCGGATCATAATTCAGCAAGGTATCTCTCAACAGCAACTGGGGCAGATGCTCGATGCCCTGGTTGAATTGCTGGCGCGTTTGCACCTCAGCGGTATTTACTGGGGCGATTGTTCATTGTCGAATACCTTGTTTCGTCGCGATGCCGGTCTGATGGCGGCCTATCTTGTCGATGCGGAAACCAGTGAGATTTATCCGACATTGAGCGATGGCCAACGCGCTTATGATCTGGAATTGGCGGAATTGAACCTGGCTGGGGATTTGATGGATCTGGAAGCAGCAGAACAGCTTCCGGTAGGGTCTGACCCGGTTGAACTGGCCAACTCAGTCGTCGACCGGTACAACAAGTTGTGGCAGGAGCTGACCCACGACGAGATATTTGAGCCCGAAGATCAGTTCAAAATCGAACAACGAGTGCGTCGATTGAATGACCTTGGGTTTGATGTTGAAGAAATGGAAATTACCACGGTCGACGACGGCCAGCGCGTGCGCATGGTACCGCGTGTGGTTGAACACTGGCATCACCGGCGCCGGTTGAACAGTCTGACCGGGCTGCAGGTTCAAGAGAACCAGGCTCGCCGGCTACTCAACGACCTCAGTCGCTACAAGGCCTTTCTGGCCGAGCATGAAGGGCGTGAAGTTCCTGAGCCGGTTGCAGCCTACCGATGGCTTTCAGAAGTATTCAACCCCAGTCTGCAAAGCATTACCAGTGACCTGAAAGGCAGTTTGGACGACGCTGAGGTTTTTCATGAAATTCTCGAGCATCGTTGGTATCTCAGTCAGGCTAAAGGCCGGGATGTTGGCCAGGCCGTGGCCACTGAAGACTACATTAACACGGTACTCCAGCGCCGCAAGGCAGGGGATTTCAAAGCGGGAGATGATCCCTTTGTGAAGACAATCCAACGTTAACAACCGGTGGTCGAGGGTCGTTACTGATTGCCCGCCTGCGCAGCCTGAAGCTGTTGGTAGAGTTTCTCAGCTTCCTCAGAGAGCATGGAGTAACTGCGAATGTCGCCGTTGCGTTGCGCTTGCTGGGCTTCAGTCAGTTTTTGCTCATAAGCTTTTTGCAGTGCCTTGGTGGGGTCTTTCTTCAGAAAATTCAGCATCACAGTTTCTCTTATAGGATTTAACAATATCCTACGGAGCGCAGTGATGATTGGCTCACCGACTCAGATGAATCTGCCGGTCAGCCTTGGGTAGCACACTGTTTTCATGTGCAAGCCAGATCATTGTTTTGCCTGTCAGTGTCTGTTTGATGTTCGCCAGAACCCGTTGGGCTGTCGCAGTATCCACGCCACGGAAAGGTTCATCCAGCAAATACAGTTGCGCTGGTCGCAGCAGTGCCCGGGCCAGTGCCAGTCGGCGTTGTTCACCGCCTGACAGTGCAAGTCCGGTTTGCCCAATCCAGGTATCGAGTCCTTTGCGCGCTTGCTTAAACCGGTGCTCCAACCTGACGGCGGCCAGGACAGCCCAGAGCTCAAGCTCTGTGGCCTGAGGGTTGGCCAGCATTAAGTTGCCCCTCACCGTAGATGAAAACAGTACAGTCTCCTGGGTCAGCCAACTGATCCGGCTGCGCCAGGCTGAACCGTCGGTCGTCGCAAGCGGCTTGCCGTTCACCAGAATTTGCCCGGATACCGGAGGCCTGTCTGCTGCCAATAGGCTGGCCAGGCTGGTTTTTCCGCTGCCCGAATCGCCAGTGACAACCAGGGTCTCTTTGTCAGCCACTTCCACCGATACCGGAGCTAAAAGGGGATGTCCGGGGTAGGCCGGTTGCACCTGACGTAAGATGATAGAGCGCAGTGAGGTTTGCCTCCCAGTGGCTACCGCAGCGTCATGCCGGCGCTTGGGCAATGGCTCCAGAGTGTTTAACTGCCGGGCTGCCCGCAGAGTTTGACCCAGTTCGGCGAAGGTTTTGGGCAAACCGGTATAGGCCTCACCGAGGGCAATGACAGCCAATGTCCAGAGTGTGACGACGGGGCCGGATATCAGACCGTTCTGCCAGGCCTGCAAACCGTATAGCAGCGTCAGTAACGCCAAAGCGCCCAGCACCGAGCTCTGCAGTGCCACTGTCAGTGAGTCGATCAGGGTTTGCTGGCGCTGTCGGCTCTGCAGTCGATCTTGTGACAGCATGAGGGTCTCTGCCTGGTTATTCGCCCGACGAGCGGCTTGCAATTCCGGCAATCCGCTGAGGTAGTCAATGCTCGACTGCCTCAACTGTGACGTCAGTGTGACCAGGTCACTGCCGCTGTGTCGCCCAAACCAGGCAGGTATAACTGTACTCAGCGCCGCAAGCAACACAAACCCGGCGGCCAGTATGGCAGCCGCCACTGGCAGTATGAAAGCCATGGTGCCAAGCACCATAACGGTCGACAGTGCCGCCACAATTGGTGGCGCCAGCAAGCGCAGATAGAGGCTGTCCAGTGCATCTACATCCCGTGTCAGCCGCGATAGCCAAACCGCAGAATGCGTTTCCCTGAGTGCGCCGGGGTCTGTCTCGCCAAGCGTTTTAAACAGCCTGATCCGAATGTCTGCCAGCAAACGCAGCACCGTATCGTGGTTGTAAAGGCGTTCTCCATACCGTGCCAGAGTGCGGGTAAGGGCAAAGGCCCGTATGCCCGAGCCCGGCACATAGACGTCCAGATGCACACTAACGCCTGCCGCTAATAGCAGACCGGTCAGCGCACTGGCCGTGATGAACCAGCCCGACAGCGCGAGCAGGGCAGTGCCCGCCAGTAGGGTCAGTGCCATTAACAGGGTGCCTGTGACTACACGATGCCGGTGTAGAAGAATCAACCGGATCCAGGGAAGCAGTGGGCTCATGTTGGGTTGTTTCCGCTAAGGTCAATCACATGGTCTGCCGCTGTCAGCGACTGAGGGTCGTGGCTGGCCATGATGACTGTGCGCTGCTCGGTAATCAGTGATCTGATCTGAGTCAGCACGATCCGGGCACTGCGTGGATCCAGCGCCGCTGTTGGCTCATCGAGCAGGAGTATTTGCGCATCGGACAAAAAGGCTCTGGCCAAGGCCAGACGCTGAGCTTGCCCTCCGGACAGGCCGTACCCCATTTCACCTATGGGTGCATCAAGTCCATCGTGAGTCTGACGGACCAGGGTGTCCAGTTCGACCCGGTGCAGCGCTGCCAGCATTTGGTCATCGCTGGCACCTGGCGCCAGCCATTGCAGGTTGTCGCGCCAACTGCCAGACAGTAACCAGGGCAACTGGCCAAGCCACAATACCGGTTCCTGACCCGGTGGCTGACCAAGGAGCTCTACGGTGCCGGCATCAGGTGGCAGAAAGCCAGCCAGCATATTGAGCAGACTGGTCTTGCCAGACCCGCTTTCGCCGGTAATGACTGTCCAGCTCGGGTGTTGAATGTTGAACGAAACGTTGCGTACCACCGGGCCGCGACCTTCAAACGCCAGGTCTATGTTCTGCATCGACACCATCGCATGGCTTTGTTCAGATTTCACCGCTTGGGCGTGGGCAGGTATTGGGTGCGCATGATCGCCTGTTGTTGTTTGCCTATTTTCTAGCCCGTTGTCTATTTCACGAGCCAGCTCATCTGCGGCGCCTATCGCTGCTGCCCGGTCATGGTAGTGTTGTGCCAGGGTGCGCCAGGGCTGAAAAAAGTCGGGTGCCAGAAGCAGAATCAATAACCCGGAGTACAGATCCAGGTTAGCTGCCGGCCCCCAATTCAGATAGCCCAGCAACCCGAAGCCGGTGTAGATAGCGAGCATGGCGATGGCAACTGACGCAAAAAATTCAAGCACCGCCGAAGACAGGAACGCGATTCTTAGCGTTCTCAGTGTCAGCCGCCGGTAGTCATCGCTGGTTTGCGCCAGTCCTGTTTTGGCGGTATCAACCGCATCGAATAGTTGCAGGGTGGTCAGCCCCCGAATTCTGTCCAGGAACTGGTCGGAAAGACGGCTGATGGTCAGCCAGTGTTGGCGATTAATGGCTTCGGCTCCCATACCCACCAGCGCCATAAACAGGGGGATCAGAGGTGCGGATATCAGCAGCAACAGGGCGGCCACCCAGTTCAGGGTGGCCACCAAAGCGACGATAAGAGCCGGTGCGGCCAGAGTAATCGACATCTGCGGCAGAAACCGGGCGATGTAGCCATCCAGCGCATCGGTGTGATCGAGCAGATGGCTGGCACGAGCTGCCGGAGACACTGATTTCAGGGCCAGAGGTGAGGTCGTCGCCCAGTGGTTCAGCAAGCGCTGGCGCAGCGATTGTCGCGCCCGTAAAGAGGCTATTGATCCAAAGTGTGCCTGAACCCAGGTGCCCGAGCTGCGCAACAACAGGCCCGCAATGGCGAGTGCGAAACCAGCATGCACGGGTTCTCCACGAATCACTACCGCATTGACTGCGCTGGCAACACCGACCCAGAGCAGGATTCCGCCCACACCCGCGATGGTGCCTGCAAGGGCGGATAACCTGATCAGCCCTTTAACGGGTGTCGTCAGTTCGCTCAGAAGCGCCTTCGCCTGCACCGTATCCGTTGAAGCTTCACTGTCAGTGATAACCCATGCCCGCCTTAACCTTGCCGCGAAATACCCAATAGGTCCAGGCGGTGTACATCAATACAAAGGGAATCACGAACAGCAGACCAATCAACAAAAAGAGTTGCGATTCACCGGCCGAAGCCGCATCCCACAAGGTGTAACTGGGTGGCACGATGTAGGGCAACTTACTGGCTGCCAGCCCCAGATAGGTGAAGACAAAGATTCCCATGGTGGCGACAAATGGCAATGCTTCCTGCCGTTTAATCAGTGCTCTGACCAGAATGGCCATGGAGATCAACGCGCCCACTGGCAATAGCCAGATCAGGCTAAGCTGATCGAACCAGCGTGACATCACCATTGGGTCCATCAGCGGTGTCCAGATGCTGATCACGATAAATACCGCGACAACCATAACCAGCAATCTGGGGGTAATGCGATACGCCCAGTCTTGCAAGGCACCTTCGGTTTTCAGTATAAGCCAGGTACTGCCAAGCAGAGCGTAACCGGCAATCATGCCAAGCCCGGTCAGCACAGTGAAGGGGGTCAGCCAGTCAAAGGCACCACCGACGTAGCGGAAGTTTTCAGTTTCAAACCCCTGAATATAGGACCCTACGACCGCTCCCTGTGCGAAGGTTGCCAGGATCGAACCGACCGAGAATGACCAACTCCACAGATACTTGGAGGTGCGTGCCTTAAACCGGAATTCAAAGGCAACACCCCGGAAGATAAGCCCGGCCAGCAACACAAAAACACCCAGATAAAGCGCCGGTAAAAAGACGGTGTAAACCAGTGGAAAGGCCGCCAGTAAGCCTGCTCCGCCCAGAACCAGCCAGGTCTCGTTGCCATCCCAGACCGGAGCCACGGAATTCATCATGGTATCCCGGTCCTGTTCGTTGCGCGCAAAGGGAAACAGAATGCCCTGGCCGAGATCAAAACCATCCATCAGCACGTACATGATGATGCCAAAACCGATGATACCCGCCCAGATGGGCACAAGATCAAACATGGATTCCATTATCGGGCTCCTTCTTCAAAGGGAACATCCACTGCGGACAGCGGGCGCTTGGCGCGGTGTGAGGGCGCATCTTCCTGTTCGGTCGCCGGTTGGCTTTCCATGCCATCGCGCAAAAGTCGCATCAGGTAATACAGGCCTGCGATAAAGATAATGGCATAGACAAGCACATAGCCAATCAGAGTGGTCAGTGCCATCCAGCCCTGGAGGGACGGGGTTAATCCTTCCTCAAATCGCATGATGCCGTAGATCAGCCAGGGACCCCGTCCAATTTCTGTTGTGAACCAACCAGCGAGCACAGCAACAAACGGGGTAATACTCATGAGCCTCAGTGAATGCAGATACCAGCGAGTGTTGTATACAGCGCCGTTTCGTCTCAGGATCAAGCCGGCAACGGCGGTTGCAATCATCAGCAAACCCAACCCGACCATCACGCGAAAAGACCAGAAAACGGGCCAGACCGGAGGCTGATCTTCCCGGGCAATCTGATCAAGACCCGGGACAATACCGTTTACATCGTGCGTCAGAATCCAGCTTGCTGCGCCAGGTATACCAATCTCAAACCGGTTGCTCTGTGTTTCCTGATCCGGCCAGGCAAAGAGTAGCAACGGGACATTGCTTCGTGTTTCCCAGTTACCTTCCATAGCTGAAACCTTGGCGGGCTGATGCTCCAGCGTATTGAGGCCATGCAGGTCCCCAACCCAGGCTTGCAGGGGCGCGATAAGCAGCAGTAGCCAGAGTGTCATCGACAACGCCGCCCGATTTGCCCTGACCTCGCGACCAAGTAGCAGATACCAGGCACTGACACCTGCCACTACAAAACCGGCAGTCAGGAATGAAGCCAGCGCCATATGAGCAAATCGATAGGGCAGGGAAGCATTGAAAATGGCGTCCATCCAGGAAGTAACATACAGCAGGTCGCCTCGCATCTCGACGCCGGCTGGTGTTTGCATCCAGCTGTTGGCTGATAGTATCCAAAACGACGAAATGAAAGTCCCGGTGGCGACCAAAATGGCCGACAACAGGAAAACGCCGGGTGGCACCTTACCCCGACCGAACAACAAGACGCCCAGAAAAGCGGCTTCAAGGAAAAAGGCGGTAACAACCTCATAACTCAGGATCGGACCGAGAAAGTTGGCGCTTGTGTAGGAGAAATTGCTCCAGTTAGTGCCGAACTGAAATGCCATCACGATGCCAGACACCACACCCATGCCGAACACTACGGCAAACACCCGGGTCCAGAAACGCGACAGTATCGACCAGACCGGGTTGTCGGACTTATAGGCAAAGCCTTCAAGTACGGCGATGTAAGAGGCCAGACCGATCGTAAAGACCGGAAAGATGGCGTGGAAAGAGACAACAAATGCAAATTGCAGTCGGGACAGAAATAGGGGGTCGAGTTCCATGACATACCTCTGAGGAAATAGTTTTGACAGTATATATTAGTTATATTTCATATTATTGACCATGATCAAGGTTGGTTGCCATAGGCAGTTGCTATGATGTGGATAGTCCAGCAAGCGGTTTAATTATTAGGATTATCTAATATAGTGGATTCATGGATGGCCTGTCGGCCATACCGATTCAGTCAACCAACGATCAGGAGCAAGATGATGACGTTACGATTAGGCGATACCGCACCCGACTTTACTGTTGAAACCACGGAAGGGAAGATTACATTCCACGAATGGCTGGGTGATTCCTGGGCATTTTTCTTCAGCCACCCGGCCGACTTTACGCCAGTGTGTACTACCGAAATGGGTCGCACAGCGCAGCTGTCTGGCGAGTTTTCCAAGCGCAATACCAAGCCTTTGGGTCTGTCTACCGACACTGTCGAAGAACACAACAAGTGGATCTTTGACGTGAATGACACCCAGAACACGACGTTGAATTTCCCCATTGTTGCTGATGCCGATCATGCCATTGCTCAACTCTATGACATGATTCACCCAGGTGAGAGTGAAACGGCAGCAGTGCGCTCTGTATTCATCATTGACCCGAAGAAAAAAATTCGACTGACCATGACGTATCCGATGTCTGTCGGTCGTAATTTTGACGAGATTCTGCGGGTGATCGACGCACTGCAACTGGGCGATGCCAAACGCATTGCAACACCGGCCGACTGGCGTCCGGGTGGCGATGTCATCATCCCGCCGTCAATCAGTGACGAAGAAGCCAAGGACATTTTTCCGCAAGGCTGGAACGAGATCCGTCCTTACCTGAGAACCACCAAGGTTTAACGGAGCGTTTCGCAAAAAAAACCCCGGATGTCCGGGGTTTTTTTTGTTCGGTATGGTTCACGGGTTGGTTTTTACCAGCCATTCCCTGCCGCGCATCATCAGGTTCCAGTATACCCAGGGGAAACCGGTTGTTTTCATCCACCAGTACAGACTGCGCGGTACCCTGGGGTCTAGCGGAAAGCTGGGTTTGAGGCTGCCGCCATAACCAAACTCCGCGAGTACGACTTTCCCGACTTCCACGGTCAACGGACAAGCACCATAGCCATCGTAAACGCCCGGCATGGATTGTTGTTTTCGCACAGCCAACAGATTATCGGCCACGATTGGAACCTGCTTGCGCACTGCAGCTGCGGTCTTGGCGTTGGGCGCCGAGCATACATCACCCAGCGAGAACACATTGGCAAAGCGGGTGTGCTGAAGCGTCTTCTGATCGACATCGACCCAGCCAGCGTCGTTGGCCAGAGAGCTGCCGGCGACAACATCGGGTGCGCATTGCGCAGGCGTCACATGCAGCAGGTCGAAATGAGTCTCCGTCACACTGCCATCCCCCTGTTTGAACCAGGCTTTTTTGGCCGGCCCATCAACCTTGATCAGCGTACTGCCATAACAGGTGTCAATGCCGTACTTCTTAACATAACTTTCCAACACCGGTACAAATTCGCCAACCCCGAACAGGACGGCACCGGCATTGTGAAACTCAACATCGACGCCGGACAGTCGATGCTCTTTTAGCCAGTAATCGCAACTGAGGTACATCGCTTTCTGAGGCGCACCAGCACACTTTATGGGCATGGGCGGCTGGGTAAATAGAGCCCGGCCGGATCTGAGTTGCTGTACCTGCTCCCAGGTGTAGGCAGACAACTCGGTTACGTAGTTCGAAGTGACGCCATTCTGGCCAAGCGTTTCACTCAACCCCTCAATACCCTCGATATTCAACTTGAGACCCAGGCTAACAATCAGGTGTTCGTAAGTCAGCGTGTCGCCATTGTCGAGTGCAACCTCATTTGATTCAGGCTTGAACTCAGTAACCGAGGCTTTTATCCAGTCGACATTGGCTGGAATGAAAGACCGGGTTGGTCGTTTGAGCTGTTCCAGTGACATGACTCCGCGACCCACCAGTGTTTGCCCGGGCTGATATACATGCGTTTCCGAAGGCTCAATGATGGCGATGGTCAGGCTGGAGTCGCGCTGCTTCAACGAGGCGGCAACTGATATTCCGGCAGCCCCACCACCGGCGATCACTATCTGATAGGTTTTCATCCTGTTCCCCTTGTGGGTAAGCGACTGATTCACATTGATTGAGAGAGTTTTGTCACTTTAATTTAGAAACATCTAATATAAGGAAGGATAGTGTGCATTCCGCAGTACGTCAACTGTGCGCATCATAAGGTCAGTTTGTTGGCTCCGGTAGGTTACTGGGGGCTGGCCGGGCCGGGATACAAACCCGGTTGCGGCCGGTTTCCTTGGCGCGGTACAGGGCATTATCGGCCAGAACCAGCAATTCATCGGGGTCGGCGCAATGCTCCGGCCAGGTCGCGATACCGGCGGACAATGTCAGGTGACCCAAGCCCCGGTTCTCATGAATGATCGGTATCTGATTGACAGCAATCAGAATGTCACCAGCCAGTACTTCGGCATCCGCCGAGTTTGCACCGGGTAGAATGGCGATGAATTCCTCGCCCCCATAGCGGCATATGACATCGGTTTCTCTAAACCGGCTGCGCATGGTGTCGGCGACCAGACGCAGGGCCCCGTCACCGGCCTGATGACCGTAGCGATCGTTGAACTCCTTAAAGTGATCCAGGTCGACCATAATGAAGCTCAGAGGCGTTTGGGTTCGCAGGGCAATGGCCGATTCACGGGCATAGAGCTCATTGAAAAAACGCCTGTTTTTCAAGCCAGTGAGCGAGTCTTCATAAGACAGCGTTTCCAGGCGTTGCCGCAGGATTACACTCGACAACAGAACTCCCACCTTGTCCATTGCCTGACGGATCGATTGAAACAGGTGTCCGCGCCCGCTGCGGCGTTCACCCGCCGCGACCTGTTCAGGCAATGCAATGATCAGCAGACCCAGGACATCGCTGCCGCGGTCAACATCTTCGACGGCAATTGGAAAGGCCCAGTATGGGTGCCCGTCAAGGTTGATTCGTGCCTGACTCATCGGATCAAGATAGGTTGATGGCTTGGCGTTGTTTATCTTCTTGTGGGGCCAGGCTTCGGGCAAGCCCAGCTCATGTTCACCCCACTGCGCCAGCAGGATAAAATCCGGGGTGTCATTCAGGCGACGATACAGAGCGCCAACCAGTGGCTGGGTATAAGCTGGCAAGTCGCTGGCCAGGTTGTCGAAGCCTTGCTCGAGTGTCTGACTGGCATGCAAGCGGGTAACCAGGTCATTCAACAACAGGTTTTTTTCGTGTTCATACGACAGAATCCGGGTGCGCAGTCGTTCTTCATTGGCCAGTGATTCGAGTTTACGTGTGCGCTCGTCGACTTTCAGTTCCAGTTGCTGATTGAGGGCATGCAGTTCCTGGCGGGTCTGATGATACTGGCGCAGCGATATTAGACTGATAACCACAGAAAACGCGAGCCCACCCCAGCTCAGCGGGGTTTGATTCCAGGGTAAGAAACCATGGGCGACCGCCATGTCAGTGATCAACAAGGCTGAATATAGGGCAAAGCTGGCAATAATAGCCTGTTGTTCCCGGTTGACCTTACGCAGGTTGGGCATAACTAAAATGAACAGGGTTGTCAGTGTTGCCAGTAATAGAAAGTCAAACACATAAAATGCGGATGGCAGAATGATAAAACCCAGCAAAGACAAACCCAGTGCGCCGACCAGATACAGCAGATGACCTTGCCAGAGTCTGCGTATCAACCGGAATCTGGTTTCAGGCAACCATTGTTCAAGTAACAGGCTAATGGCCACGGGCAGCATGAAATAGGCACCGGCGGCGACATAGTCCCACGCGATAGGCTGGTAGAACAACAGAAGGCTGGCGGGGCTTTCAGCGGTTACCATCAGGGCCGACGACAATGAAAACAATCCCACACTGACAAAGGTTCTTCGCTGGGTTTCAATCAATGCAAAAAACAACGCCAACACGGCAATCAGCAGGGAAAAAGCGCTGGCCGCCAGGGCATCGGCTGAACTCACCAGCAACGTCAGCACCTGATCCTGGCGAGAGTTAATCTTTACTTCACCCCACAATCCGATGTCGCTGTAGCTGGAATAGATGCGGAAATAAAGTGGCTTGCCCTGAAAGCCTTCAGGGAGCGTTATCATGTGCCAGGGCCAGCCCTCGAATGAGCCCTGACCCTGATCGTCGAAGGTGCCGTATTGATAGATTTTTTCGCTATCCAGGTAGACTTCCGTAATCAGGTCAACGCTGTAAATATAGAGGATGGGCTCCCACCATTGGCTATCTGGCAGGGTGACCCGGTACCAGACATTGGTTTGTCCGTTGCGCCCGGGCGGGTTGGAGGGGAAGTCGATGGATTGCCAGGTTTCGCTACCGGGTGGATCCTGACTCCACATCGGAACACCATCCTCTGTGAACGGTGAATCACCCCAGCGGTATTGCCATCCTTCATCCAGTGTCATGGCCGGAGACAGGGCGTGTGCACCCAACGCCAGTGACCAAACCAAAGGCAGCGCCCACAGTGCTCTGAGAAATGCGTTGACCATAGTGGCTTGGGCACCTGGAACGTTTGAACATTAGCCTTTGATTATAGATGGGAATAGCCCGTTTGCCCCAATAAATCGTCCTGAAAAGGCTTTTGAGCAACCCCGCTATTCGCACCTAGTCCGATCAAAGGTGGGCATGCCATATCGTGGAGCGCTGACGCCGCGACCTGAAGGCGTGTTCCTGTGTGAATTGTGTCGCTTTGTTAGAGATGACGGGATGTTGATCTGGATCAATGGTTCGCGCAATAGTCGGTCTAGTCTGTGAACTGAAGTCACGGGTATGGTGCTGGTCTGTTGCGGTGTTTCAGTGACGAATCCCGAACTGGAGATTCCTGATACCGGTTGTGGTGTTCGGGATCAAATAGGCACTAACGACAGGATAAGACCATGGAAAACACACATCAATCCCAATCAAAGCTGGCTCCCAAAAACTGGTTCAAACATCAGGATAGCCGCGAATTGTCCGCCATTGATCGACGCAAGCCGCTGTTTTCATTGATACGCATGCGCGATGACATGGACCGGCTGTTTGATCAGGCATTTGGTAGTACTCAACTGCCGAGCCTGTTCGATGATTCCGACTGGTTCGCTGACAGTACAGACATGCTCAGACCCAACGTTGATATTGCCGAGCGTAAAGACACCTATGTCATTACCGCGGAAG
Source organism: Saccharospirillum impatiens DSM 12546 (assembly GCF_000423605.1). Taxonomy (GTDB): domain Bacteria; phylum Pseudomonadota; class Gammaproteobacteria; order Pseudomonadales; family Natronospirillaceae; genus Saccharospirillum; species Saccharospirillum impatiens. The sequence continues at coordinate 31,849 of NZ_AUIH01000008.1, read as the reverse complement.
TGCCTGGTGTCGAGGAAGCAGATCTGAAACTGACTCTGGAGCAGGACTGTCTGGTGATCAGCGGAGAAAAGCACTCGGAACATGAGGATACGAAAGACAAAAGGGTGCATCGGGTTGAGCGCAGCTACGGTCAGTTTAGACGAGTGCTGGCGTTGCCTTCTGACGCCAAGGTCGACGATGTTGTTGCTCGTTTCAAGAACGGTGTGCTGACGGTGACCATTGGCCGCGACCTCAGTCAGGCCAGTTCACGGCGTCAGATCAAGATTGAAAAAGCTGAGTGACCTCTGCGTGATGCCCACCGCCTGAACATTGGGTGGTGGGCATCGATTGCCCGACAACTGGCGGACGATACCTGTCAACGACGCCCCTATTTAACGCTATGGAGGGGTATCCGGTTCTGGTAAAAATGATCCAGCGGTGCTGAAAACCCACTGTCAGTAACCATTCTTACGTGTTTGCGTTCCAGTTCCGACGGACCGGGAACACCGCATGAGTGAGCAATCATCTCCAGGAAATACACCATCTGCTGATGATATTGAGCAACCCGTGCAGCTTTGTCAGCCGGTACCAGGCCTCTCTGCAACTGTGGATTGTGAGTGGTTACACCGGTCGGGCAGGTGTTTCTATTGCACTGCAACGCCTGTATACAGCCCAGCGAAAACATGAATCCGCGTGCCGAGACCACATAATCCGCTCCGGTGGCCAGTGCCCAGGCTACCTTGCTGGGAACCATGAGTTTGCCCGATGCGATGACCCGTATGCGGTCCCTCAGCCCGCTGGCTATTAATTGGTCGACCAGCCATGGCAGGCTTTCCCTGACGGGTAAGCCAATATAGTCCATCAGTGGTTGCGGGGCTGCCCCGGTGCCACCGTCGGCACTGTCGAGGGTGATAAAATCCGGTGCGGACTCCGGGCCTCGTTCACGGATCAACTCAAACAAAGCCACCAGCCAGTCGGTATCACCCAGCACACATTTGAACCCGACCGGCTTGCCGGTGATGTCACGAATTCGGTGAATCATGGCGAGCAGGTCGTTATTTGACGCTATGTCGAGGTGTCGGTTCGGGCTGATTGAATCTTCACCGACGGTGATGCCTCTAACCTGAGCGATCTCATGGGTCACTTTATCGCCCGGTAAAATGCCTCCTTTGCCGGGTTTTGCGCCCTGGCTCAGTTTGATTTCAAACATCTTCACCTGATCATGGCCGGCAATCTCTCGCAGTTTGCTGTCGCTGAGTTGGCCTTCCAGATCCCGGGCACCGTATTTTGCCGTACCTAACTGAAAAACCAGGTCGCAACCCCCTTCGAGGTGAAATGAAGATAGCCCCCCTTCGCCGGTGTTCATCCAGCAACCGGCCGTCTTCGCACCCTGCGACAATGCCCGAACCGCAGGTTTCGATAAGGCGCCATAGCTCATCCCGGATATGTTAAAAAAAGAATTCGGCTCATAGGGCTGGCGGCAGTGCGGACCTATGAGTTTGGGTTTCCAGCGGGAGGCGGTGTCACTCAACGTGGGAAAAGCCGAGTTCATGAACATCATGGTCCCGGTTGGTTCCAGTGAGCGTGTTGAGCCAAAGGCGATGGTGTTGTCGAGGTTTTTGGCGGCACGATACACCCAGCTGCGTTCAGCCCGGTTGAACGGCAGTTCTTCGCGATCCATGGCAAAAAAATACTGACGAAAAAACTCGCCGAGGTGTTCAAAGAAGTATCTGAAGCGCCCAATCACCGGGTAGTTGCGGCGGATTGTGTGTTTACTCTGGTTGCGATCAATAACGTACAGGATTGCAATGGTGACCAGACCGGCCGCCAGGGCCAATAGAATCAGCAGACCGACCGCAGCCAAAACGGTCGATCCCAGGCTCATTAAATTGCTACTCATTCGGCATCCTCATCTTGCTTTGTCGATTGGGTCCTATCAGCCTATCAAATTTTCGTCTGTCGGGCCTGGATGGCCGGGATCTTTGCTCCCTATGCTAAGGTGGTTACCAGAATCGACCTTTCATTGCAGGAGCCTTTCATGTCACGCAGCAAAGTAGAGTTTACTAACCGGGACGGGCACACCCTGACCGGCGCTCTGGAACAACCGGATTCGGGGCCGGCCAGGGTGATGGCACTGTTTGCGCATTGTTTCACGTGCGGGAAGGATGTGATCGCAGCCAGTCGTATCTCCAGCGAATTGGCCGACAAGGGCATAGCCGTGTTCCGCTTTGACTTTACCGGCCTGGGTGGCAGCGATGGTGATTTTGGCAACACCAATTTCAGCTCCAATGTCGAAGACCTGCTGGATGCGGCCGACTTTCTCAAAGAGCACTATCAGGCTCCGACGTTGCTGATTGGTCACAGCCTGGGCGGTGCGGCGGCGCTCGTCGCTGCCAATCGGCTGGATTCGATAGAAGCCGTGGTGACCATTGCCGCCCCGGCAACGCCGTCTCACGTTAAACATCTGTTTGCCGACCAGCACTGTGATCTGGAACGCGATGGCCAGGCGGAAGTGGATATTGGCGGGCGTCATTTCAACATACGAGCCCAATTGCTGGACGATCTGGCTGACTGGTCATCGCGGAACCTGGTGGCAAGCCTGCGCAAACCCTTGCTGCTGTTTCATTCCCCGGTCGACAAGGTGGTGCCCATTAGCGAAGCGGCGGATCTGTATCAGGCGGCCATGCATCCGAAGAGTTTCGTGTCCCTGGATGATGCCGACCATTTATTGTCGAAACGAGCCGACTCCGATTATGTTGCGGCTACACTGGCTGCCTGGGCCAGTCGTTATCTCGACTTTGAGCATGAAGCACTGCCAGATGAACGTCCGCCCGTGGCGGACGGCGATGTCCTGGTTACGGAACAGGATGCTCGCTTTTTGCGCGGCCTCTACACCCACAACCATCAGGTGTTGGCCGATGAGCCAGCCAGTCAGGGCGGTACAGACCAGGGGCCGACGCCTTATGACCTGTTGCTTATGTCGTTGGGTGCCTGCACGTCAATGACGCTGCGCATGTATGCCAACCACAAATCACTGGATGTAAAAGACATACGGGTTCGCTTGCGCCATTCACGCATCCACGCGCAGGACTGCCGTGACTGTGAAACCCAAACGGGACAGATAGAACAGCTCGAACGTCACATTACCTTTCAGGGGCAATTGACCGATGCTGAACAGAAACGGTTTATTGAAATAGCGGATCGGTGCCCAGTGCATCGTACCCTCAAGCGTGAGATCCACATCACGACTGAGGGCAGCCAGGAATAAAGAGTCACCCGTTAGGTTATTGCCGGCAAGCGAATGCGAGCAGCGAAGCCCCAGCCAAAAATGGCGACGGCAAGGCCGCAAAACCAGATGCCCAGCGCCATCGGCAGCGGCGAACCATCCATGGCCTGGCCCAACCAGAGTCCGATCAGAAACGAGACGATCACCATGACCAGGCTGCTCAGTGCCGACGCTGCGCCGGCGGCGTGCGGGAAGGGCCCCATGACACCACTCTGGGCGCAAGGCTGGTTGATGCCATGCCCGACCATAAAGACGTAGAACGGCAACAACAAAGCCCAGAGTGAGGTGAATCCCAGCACGACCAGCAGGATCATCAGTGAACTGCCCACGAAGGCGAACAGGCCACCGACCACAACCGTGCGTTGAATACTGATGCGCAGCAGCAGCCGTCGGCACAGCAATGTGCCACCGATGTAGGAAGCCGACATCGAAAACATGATGATGCCATAGTGCGTTGCAGACAGGTTCAGATAGCCAATAAACACAAAGGATGACGACGCCAGAAAGACATAGAGGCCGCCATAGGTGGCCGCCTGCAACAGCGCGTAAGACCAGAAAGTGTGGTGAGTCAGAATGCCTCGCCAGGTGCGCAACAGGTGGCTGGGTTTCAGCGATTGCGTACGGGGTTCTCGCAGCGTCTCGTCCAGGCGAAGGGCGATCAGCAGCAATACCGCAAAACTGAACAGAGCCAGAAACACAAAGGTAAACTGCCAGCCAAAGTGGGCTGTCAGCAGAGCCCCCGTGGGGGCTGAAATGCAGGCGAGTACACCCAGGCCAGAAAGCCCCCGGCTGAGAGCGTGAGCAGCCTGAACCGGATCATCAAACAAATCGCGGACCAAGGCCCGGGCACACATGACAGCAGCTCCCAGTGCGATTCCCTGAACCAGCCGCCAGCCAATCAGCCATTCCATGGCCGGCGCCAGGGCAGCGCCCACAGCCGACAAAGCGTACAAGCCCAACCCGGCCAGTAGCACCGGCCGACGGCCATAGCGGTCAGACACCGGGCCCCAGACCAGTTGGGAGGCACCAAACGCCAGCAACATCACCGAGAGCGTAAGCTGGGCATGGGCAACGGTGGTATCGAACGAGGCGGTGATGTAGGGCAGGGCAGGTAGGTACAGATCAGTTGTGAACGGCTGCAAACCCAGCAATAGCGTCAGGATCAGAATCAGAAAAGCGGGGTTTACAGACATTAAAACGACATTCCTTGCGGGTTAGTGTTACAGAAGCTGCACTATATCGCAGATTCTGCGCGGTCGCTGGAACGCTGCTGTCTGGCTGGGTGAACGACCGACAATCGTGATGGTTTTGAGGTCGAATGACACCTTCTTTATAGGTGATCTTTACCTGGCTTTATGGTCACTGAGGTGTTGAAAGTCTGGCAGAGAAGGCAGCATTAACCGGAGCTTAGACTTGTTGCGCAATGCAAGTCCAAAAAGCCGGGCCTGTTTGAGCCCCGGCAGGTCATGGACAGTGAAAAGCCTTAATTCAACTCGGCAGCCAGTGCGGTGACCAGGGCATCGTGATTGGCTGCAACCAGGTTTTGCAAAGCGGCGACCCGGTCGGGCGTGAAGTGGTCTTTGGCATCGAGAAAATTGACGGTACCGACGACTTTACTGTCTTCAATGACCGGTACGTTCAGCACAGATTCACAGCCCAGGGAGTTGATCAGTGGGTGGTCTGAAAACACATCGGAAAACCCCTCGGTCGAATTGGCGATAAATGGCTTATGGTTAACAATAACCTGCTCACTCCAGCGATCTTGCCGCATTGGTTTGGAACCGGTTGCCGGGTAGTCGATTGGGTGAGACGTATAAGCCCTGCGCGCCAATCCGGCCTCGTTATCCAGAACCATAACTGTGAACAGCCTTGCACCAGCTGCTTCTTCGGCTTTTTGATGCAGTGCTTTATAAATTGAAACGGATGAATCAAGTGTCATTGCGTATCCAGAATTCAGTCAAAAAAAGGGGGCGCCGGAGCACCCCAAGTCTTACTTTATGAAGGTAAAATCCTACCTGTGCTCGCTTACTTGGTGACCAGACGATAGAACACATAGTCGGAAATGGCGCCGTTAACAAAGCCTTGCACATCGTCGGTCATAGCAACCTGTTTGGTCGCTTGAAACATGATCACGATGGGTGACGATTGTTGAACACCGCGCTGCAGTTGTTTGTACATTTCCAGACGCTCGTCAGCATCCTGTTCACGCAGCGCCGCCATGGTCATCTCGTTCATCTCATCAGACGGCTGCCAGCCATTGCGCCAGGTTGTTGTGCTCTGGTAATTGTCATCTGAATTGTCGCTGTTGTAAGAAAACGCTTTGGCGTTCGAATGCGGGTCCATGAAGTCCGGGCCCCAATACAGCAACATCGCTTCGTGCGTGCGTGCACGGTATTTGGTGATGACCTGAGCACCGGTGCCGGGCAGAATCTCAAAGTTCAGACCCACGGGAGCAAAAGTAGCCTGCAGAGCCTGGGCCATGTCGGTAAACGGTGCCGAGTTGATCACATCCAGCGTCATGGTCATGGGCAGTTCAAAACCGGCGTCTTCCAGAATCTGGCGGGCGCGTTCCGGGTCGTAATCATACGGTGTCTCGGTGACAGCGCCCGGGAACCCGGCTGGCCAAAAGGCTTGATGTACGCGCATTTGACCGTTCAGGAAGGAGTCGGCCATGCCGTTGTAATCAACCAGGTAACGAGCTGCTTCCCACAGTGCTTCTGATGTCAGGGCGTCATTTTTCTGGTTGAACGACAGAAAGTGAACCGCTGCCTGAGGAAACGTCTCAATCTTAACGTCGTCGTTGTCGGCCAGGCCACTGACCTGATCCGGTGTCAGGTTCATGGCAATGTCGGCATCGCCCGAGGTCAGCAGCAAGCGCTGGGTGGCGGCTTCAGCCACATGACGAATGATGACGGAATCCATGGCGGGTGCACCGGCAAAGTAATCCGGATTGGCGTCCATGATCAACAGTTCTGCCGGGCGGTAAGTGCGCAGCTTGAACGGTCCCGTACCGGCGGAATTGCGGTTTAGCCAGTTGTTGCCCATGTCGCCATCGACGGCCTGGGCTTTCACCGTTTCGGCGTCTACAACAGAAGCCGGGCGTGAGGCCAGGACGTTCATGACAAAGGAGGGGGCAAACTCACCTTCATAGCGAACGGTGATCTGGTTGCCGTCGGCGGTGACCATGTCCAGGACGTTGTCTGGCGTCCAGCCCAGCTGTGTCAGGATGAACGCAGGTGCTTTGTTCAACTTGATGACACGTTCAAAAGAGTAAAGCACGTCTTCGGCGCGCAGAGGGTTACCGGAGTGAAACGTCACGTCATCGCGCAAGGTGAACACGATTTCTTTGTTGGCCGCATCAATCTCCCAATCGGTAGCCAGGCCGGCTACCAGAGTTGTGGTGTCATCGGCATCGTATTGAATCAACTGGTCGTAGACATTGGCTACAAATTCACCGGATGAAAATTCATAGGCCTGGGCCGGGTCAATGCTGACGATGTCATCGATGTTTTGCGCGACGACCAACGCATTGTCGGGCGTGGCGGCCGATGCATAAGTACCGGTCAGCGTCAGCAGCGCGGCAGCTGCGACGGTTTTAAAGCGGTTAACCATAGTTATAGTTCTCCAGAGTGTTTACCGTTTCCATCGGTTAATCCCGTGCTAGCGGGGTTCTTTTTTGGCCAATCAATCGGGGTGAGGTGCCGGTCCAGACCATGCGAGCCGGTACGTCTCCAATGTTGGCAAAACTGTGGGGTGTATCGCCCATGAAATGCAGGGTGTCTCCTGCGTTCAGTACAAAGGTACTGTCGCCGAGCGTCTGTCGGACCGTGCCTTCGAGCAGCACGATCAGCTCTTCCCCGGCGTGCTTGGTGAGTTCGGAGCTATAGCCCACCGGAATGTGAATCATGAGTGATGTCAGGGTGCCCCCGGGCAGGTCGGTCGACAAACCCTCGTACTGCAACGATGAATCGGCAATCGCGAACCGCTCCCGCTCCTGACCGCGGGTAATGCTGTCGTTGGCGCGCGGTGTGGCAATGAAGTACTCGATGCTCACGCCCAGAGCCGATGCCAATTGAGCCAGGGTACCCAGCGACGGGGTGCCCTTGTCCCGCTCTACCTGACTGAGGAACCCGACCGATATACCCGCCTGGTCACTCAACGCCTGCAGCGTGAGCCCGGCCCGGCGTCTCAAATCACGGATACGCTGGCCGCTTAAAGGCGGTTTTTCGGGGGCTTGAGCCGGTCTGGGGTCGTTCATCGGGCTACCTGTTTTTGTGAAAGTAATTTGACACTAGTAAAAAAATTTAGTTAAGTCAAAAAATGTTTTCTATAACAAGATAGGATTTTGTCCTCCATGAAAAGCCTTGTGCTGAAAAACTCATCCTCTGACGATGTCTGGCAAAGGCGACGCCAGCGATCGCTGCGTTGGCTGAAATCGCTGGGTGGCTTTGCGGCCACCATTGCGATGACTTTCCTCGGCTTGTTAGCTATTACCTTTGTGATCGGGCGTGTAGTTCCTATCGATCCGGTGCTGGCTGTGGTCGGTGATCGTGCCCCACAAGACGTCTATGACGCGGTGCGGGCTGAGATGGGGCTCGATAACCCCTTGATCGTTCAGTTCGTTCACTACGTTGGCGCCGTACTCAGTGGTGACCTGGGGATGGCTGTTACCAGCCAGCGCCCGGTCGCTGAAGAGCTGGCAAGAGTGTTTCCGGCCACCCTGGAGATGGCTACCCTGGGCATTTTGATTGGTGTGCTGGTTGGCGTACCAGCCGGTGTTTTGGCGGCAGCCCGGCAAGGCAGTTGGGTCGATCAGGTAATCCGGGTGCTCGGTTTGGCCGGTTACGCCATTCCCGCTTTTTGGCTGGGTCTGGTCGGGCTGGCATTTTTCTACGCAAACCTGGGTTGGGTCGGTGGACCCGGACGGGTCGATATTTTCCTGGAAGGGTTGGTGCCGAGCGTCACCGGGTTGTTGTTGGTCGACAGCATCTTGTCTGGCGACTGGGCGGTGTTTCGCAGTGCCTGGTCACACATAATACTGCCGGCGATGATTCTGGGCTTTTTCAGCTTGGCTTACATCGCACGAATGACGCGATCCTTCATGCTTGAACAGCTCAGTCAGGAGTATGTAATCACTGCACGAGTGAAGGGAGCACCGGAACGGGTTGTGATCTGGCGCCATGCGTTCAGGCCGATTCGTATTCAACTGGTGACGGTGATCGGGCTATCTTTTGCACAGCTACTGGAAGGCTCGGTGATGATTGAGACGGTTTTTTCCTGGCCAGGTATTGGTAATTACCTGACCAGTGCCTTGCTAAACGCCGACATGAATTCTGTATTGGGCGCCACTCTGGTCATCGGGGCGGTGTTTATCGGGGTCAACAAGGTCTCTGATCTGTTGTATCGCATTCTTGATCCGAGGGCACGATGATGCAGCTGTCACATACCTGGTTATTGGATGAAAATCCGGAAACCCGCTTTCAGGCGGGTGCCGGTCAAACCTATCGCATGGTTCGGGCTCTGCTGCGCAATCCGCTGGCGGTGGTCGGGCTGGTGATTATTATTGGCCTGTTGATCGTTGCAGCGTTTGCACCGGTACTTGCTCCCTATTCGCCGATCGAAAGTAACCTGGGTGCACGCTTGCTGGCACCGTCGGCAGATCATTGGATGGGCACCGACGAGCTCGGCCGGGACATTCTCTCGCGCATTATTCATGGCGCGCGCATCACCCTGATGATCGTCTTGATGGTGGCCGTTATTTCAGCACCTATTGGCCTTTTGGTAGGCACCGTCGCCGGTTATTTTGGCGGCTGGGTCGATCGGGTGCTCATGGGCCTGACGGATGTTTTCCTGTCGATGCCGAAATTGATTCTGGCGCTGGCGTTTGTCGCTGCCCTGGGGCCGGGTATTGAAAACGCTGTCATTGCCATTGCTATTACGGCCTGGCCGGTATACGCACGCATCGCCCGGGCAGAGACACTGACCTTTCGCAATGCAGAGTTCATTTCGGCAATTCAGATGCAGGGTGCCAGTCACACCCGGGTCATTTTCCGGCACATTATGCCGCTGTGCCTGTCGTCCACCATTGTTCGGGTAACGCTGGATATGGCCGGCATCATTCTGACCGCCGCCGGGCTTGGCTTTCTTGGGTTGGGCGCGCAGCCACCACTTCCCGAGTGGGGGGCTATGATCTCCAGTGGTCGGGCGTTCATTCTTGATCAGTGGTGGGTGGCGACCATGCCGGGGTTTGCCATCGTGATCGTCAGCCTCGGTTTTTGCCTCTTTGGCGATGGCTTACGCGACGTGCTTGACCCTCGCAACAGGACACGATGATGAGTTTACTGAACATAGAAAATCTGCGCGTCAGCTTTCCCACCGAACAGGGCCCAGTCGAGGTTGTTAAGGGCATCAGTTTTGAACTCGGTCGCGAGCGCTTGGGTATTGTTGGCGAAAGCGGTTCGGGCAAATCGATGACCGGCCGTGCCATTCTCCGCCTGATTGACAAGCCCGGAATCGTGACCGCCGACAAGATGGAATTCGACGGACTCGATCTGACAACACTGCCCAACAAGCAAATGCGCGCCTTGCGTGGTGCGCGTATTTCCATGGTCATGCAGGATCCGAAGTTTTCGCTGAATCCTGTCATACGCATCGGCGATCAGATTGCGGAGGTGCTCAGCTTTCACAGTAAGCTGAACGCCCGGCAACGACGGGCCCGTGTGCTGGAATCCCTGGAAGCGGTTCGAATCACTGACCCGGAACGGGTGTACAAGCTGTATCCGCATGAAGTATCCGGTGGCATGGGGCAGCGCATCATGATTGCCATGATGGTCATTCTGGAGCCGGATCTGATGATCGCCGATGAACCGACCTCGGCACTGGATGTATCGGTGCAGGCACAGGTGCTTGATATCATGGACGACCTGGTGACTCGCACCGGCATGGGTCTGATCATCATCAGTCACGACCTGAACATGGTGGCCCGGTATTGCGACCGCATTCTGGTCATGTTCAACGGTGAGATCGTTGAGACATGTGCGGCAAGTGAACTGGCCAATGCTAAGCATCCCTATACGCAGGGTTTGCTCGCCTCGATGCCGACACTCGACGAACACAGAAACCGTTTGCCGGTGCTGGATCGCGATCAGTTGGGGAGTGTGTGACATGATCGATCTCAAGCATCTGTCCATCGCCTACGGTGAAACCTCGGTGGTCAAAGACGTCAGTCTGCACGTACCGGAAGGCGGCAGCTTCGCCCTGGTTGGCGAAAGTGGTTCGGGTAAGTCCACCATTCTGAAAGCCATTGCCGGCCAAATTACCAATTGGACTGGCCGGATTCGACTGGGCGATCACGATTTGCAACAGGGGCGTGACCCGGCGCTGATCCGTCTGTGCCAGATGGTGTTTCAGGACCCGTTTGGCTCCCTGCACCCGCGCAAAACGGTGGATACCATTCTCAGTGAACCGCTCAGTATTCACGGTTTGGGCGATCAGAACAGACGCGTTCTGGAAACTCTGGATGCTGTTGGTCTCGCTCGTAAATTTCGCTTTCGCCTGCCGCATCAACTGTCCGGCGGGCAGCGACAGCGGGTGGCCATCGCCCGGGCGCTGATGCTGGATCCGCCAGTGATGTTGCTCGATGAACCCACTTCCGCGCTGGATGTTTCGGTGCAGGCTGAGGTGTTGAACCTGCTGAAAACACTGCGCGAGCAGCGTGGGCTGACCTATTTTCTGGTGACACACGACTTACCCGTGGTGTCATTTCTGTGCGACAACCTGGGCATTCTCCGACAAGGCGAATTGGTTGAGTTGGCGACTGTAGAGCAACTCAAGCAACAACGGTTCAGCAGTGAGTACGGCAACGAGTTGCTGTCGAAGAGTTATTAATACAAACGGGCGTATGATCAGCCTCAGGAGATTCCATGAACACACAACACTACAGCCGCCATTTGGCGACATTGATGGAGCGTTACCAGCAAGCACTGGAAGCAACCGGGTACGATCAGGTCGTGATCAGCGCAGGCAGTCTGGTGATGGTTGCAGAAGACGACCGGGCCTATCCTTTTACGCCGCGAGCCTATGCACAGCAGTGGTTGCCCTACGATGTTCTGCCCGATACCTTTATTGTGTTTACACCGGGTGACAAACCCCGGTTACTCTGGCCCGCGCGTCAGGATTTCTGGCACATCACACCGACCGAACCGACGGGCGACTGGACCGGCATGTGGCATCTGCAACCGGCCACCCGCCTGGATGACTGGCTGCCGTCCCTGACGGGTCGAACCGCCTGGATTGGGCCCGAGCATCCGGCGCTGGCACAGAACAAACCGGGTCTTGAGATCAACCCGGCCGCTTTGACGTCAGCATTAGCCTATACACGCGCCTATAAAACCGATTTTGAAGTGGACTGTCTGGCCGAGGCAAACGTTCGTGCCGTGCGAGGACACCGGGCGGCGCGTGACGCTTTTTTTTCGGGCCAGTCAGAAGCGGGCGTGTACCGGGACTATCTGGCCGCCAGCGGTCAACTGGAAAGTACCGAGCCCTACAGTGGCATCATTGCCCTGAACGAATCGGCAGCGACTCTGCATTATGAGCGCCGCTCGTTCGACGTTCCGGCGACGCATCGCACCCTGTTGATCGACGCCGGTGCCAAGGTGAACGGCTATGCCAGTGATATCACCCGAACCCACACAACCGATACCGGTCGGTTCGCTGAGTTGCTCGCGGGTGTCGATGCGTTGCAACAGGACATTAACGCAGCCATCAAACCTGGCGTGAAGATGACCGACTTGCACCGCATAACCCAGGCGGGTATTGCCGGATTGCTGAACCACCACAAGCTGTGCAGTTTGTCTGTTGACGAACAGCTCAGTAAGAACATACCCCGGGCATTTTACCCACATGGCCTGGGTCACTTGCTCGGCCTACACGTTCATGATGTAGGCGGGCATCAGCAATCGGTGCAAGGCGACGTGCGCAACGATCCGGAAAATCCTTTTCTGCGGCTGACGCGTACACTGGAAGAAGGGATGGTGATTACCATTGAACCCGGTCTGTATTTTATCCCTATGTTACTGAACAAACTGATCAACGCTGAACCGGCTCATGGCTTGAATCTGGCATTGATCGAGCAATTGAAACCCTTTGGTGGTGTCCGCATTGAAGACAACATCGTGGTCACTGGCAACGGTCACCGCAATCTGACCCGGGAAGCCTTTGGCGATTGATGTCTGGCTGAGCCACCTAGGGCCGGCAGGTATGTTAAGCCGGCTCCTTTGATACTGTTGTTACGAGTAGCTGATTCTGGCGATGTTCAGCAGCAGCCGGGCCTCGTCCATGGTCTGGCGAATCAACCTCACGGGTTGGTTGTTAGCGGGCTGCATCGGCTGAAACTGGGCAGCGGCTTACGAGTGGTGCGGATTCTGCCACACCGCGGTAGGGGGTTGAATACACCAGTACACTGCCAGCCAAAGGCTCGACGTCGAGCTGGTGGTCGGTCATGTTCTCTGTCGCTGATGTGATGAATAACAGGTTCATGCCGGGTCCGCCGAGTGCAACACAAGTGGGTTGCGATACCGGTAATTCATGCAGGGTTGTCAGGATGCCCTTCGGGCTGAATCGCGCAACGGCGCTTCCCCCGAAAAGTGCACACAATAAGTGATCCTCCGCATCGATGGTGGCTCCATCCGGGTACCCTCGTGGTACCTTTGCAAATTCGGCAGCGTGACTGGGGGTACCGCTGACGGGATCAAACTGATACTGGTTGATGCGCCCGGTGGGTGTATCTGCGTGATACATACGCTGACCATCCAGGCTCCAGCACAGGGTGTTGGGAATCGTGAGATTTTTCAAAACCGGGTGGCAACCTTGCTCGTCACTCCGGTAGAGGGTGCCCGTTGGCTTTCGGTCGCCCAGACTCTGCATGGTGCCAGACCAGAAACGACCCTGTCGGTCTACCCGACCGTCGTTGAAGCGATTGCCCGGTAAATGCAACTCCGGACGCGCGAGCCAATTCAGGCCGTTGCGGTCAGGCTGGTAACGAGCGATGCCAGAGGCAAAACTGACCAGCAACGTCACAGGGTTAGCCGAAACAATTCCAAAGGCTGTTAACGGCTCGGGTGTTGTCCATTGATGCAGCGTTTGGCTTGACCAGTCGAATCGATAAAGAATACTGCCGATGATATCAGTCCACCACAAGCTGTTGCTTTCGGCATGCCATTGCACGCCTTCACCCAAGGTATTGGCAACGTCGATTGTTTGAACCAGTTCAAGTGTGGACGTCATTTCAAGGTTACTCCGGATAGGAATCGGTTTTGGCCCGGGCAAGTGTGATTTTCGAATCGCTCCTAGTGACCCTGTCACTGTGTGGGCGGTTTCCAACCCTTTAGAATGCCACTTAAACACCCATGAGCATTGTCTAATTACTTTTTGCGGTGACCTGCAAGTATGGACCACCGAGGTGTTTCGGGTAACCCAGCGTTTCGGTGGCGATAACATCTATGTCCGAACCGCGATAGCACAGGCCGGCTTCCCAAATACTCAAGGCTGCTTGCTCAAGTGTATTTCGGTCGACTGTTGCTCCTTTTTGTTTGTCCCTCAAGGCGCTATAGATACTGCGACCTTTGCTTGGAACAATCGAGAGGCCGGATGATTTGAGCAGCTTGATCAGTGCTTGTTGAACATCCGGCTGTTCACCATGGTCAATGAGTTCAGCCCATTTGGTCTGGGGGATAAGCAGTAATGAAAAGTCAGTGTCAGCCTCAGCTGGCACTGAAACCGGATCAATGAGTGCGACCCTGACCGGTGTGTCAGGACGGGTTGTGTTTTCTGGTTGAAACCATACCTTCAAGCCCGGCGACCCGGACTCAGACCTCTCGACCAGTGGCTGATCAGTCAGGGCCGACACCGCTGGGTGGTCTCCGGTAACAACCACACGGGTTATGTCAGCCGGAGCGTCTGCACCAGGCACCTTGCCGATGGCTTTGCTGGCAAAGAAATGATGAATCAATCCGGCCCGTTGCGGTGACTCCATGCATTGAAAAAAGAGGCCGCGTTCGCGAGCCAGGCCTTCTGCCAGGGGCAATGTACAGCTGGCTTCCAGTGCATCCAGGATGCGAAACGGGGAATACAGCTCCGGGCAGCTTTCGAGCAATTGCTGGCGAGTATTGTCGATGACATTCCCCTCGTCGCGGGCGTTGGGCAAGTCGCCCGTTTTGCGCAGCACAATTCGGTCTTCTTTCCATTGTCTGGCAACGGTTAATGCGGCTTCCTGCGCGGTATTCGCATCGCTGATGGCATCAATCAGCCCTGAGGTCAGGGCGGTTTGGGCATCGACGAGCTCACCCCAGGTGATCCAGTCGGTAGCCGATGCCAGGCCGGTCAGCCTGGGCATCCGTTGAGTTCCTCCGGCCCCGGGCAGCAAGCCCAGCTTTACTTCCGGCAGTCCAAGGCGGGTGTCATTAAGGGCCACCCGGTAGTGACAGCCCAGCGCAACTTCGAGCCCCCCGCCAAGTGCTACCCCATGCAGTATTCCGATAACGGCTTTATCGCTGCGTTCCAGCCGCGCTATGACGTCGGGCAGGATAGGCGATTGCGGCGGTTTGCCGAATTCTTTGATGTCGGCCCCGGCGATAAACACCTTGCCTCGCCCCAACAGGGCAATCACGTTTATTGCCGGGTCTGCTTCGGCCTTGTCCAGTGCGTCCAGTAATCCGGCACGGACTGATTGCGACAAGGCGTTGACCGGTGGGTTGTCAATCTCGATCAGGGCCGTGTCGCCCTGGAAGCTTAAGTATACGGTCTGGCTCATCTTCACCCTCTGAGTTCGTGCACTGAACGGTGTCTTTGGAACAGGGTCTTAAGGGTGGTGAGCCCGGCGTCATTAGTCAATAGAAACAAAATAGCAAACTGCACTGCGAAACAGTATGGGCCCGCGAACGTTCCAGGCCATTGACAGGAGGAATGAGCGGGGGCTAGGATAACACTGCATGCGAAAGATAATTCCGCACAGCAAAACAAAAACAAAAAACACTCAGGAGTGAACTATGAGACGTTTTGCGCTACGCCTTGCTGTTGCCGGCTTGCCACTGTTATTTGGTGCGTCTGCCAGCCTGGCATCCGAGGTTGAATTACCCTCTACCATGGCCTGGACGGCCTATGGCACAAATTCCAGTGGTTATGCCCAGGTGGTCGCCATTGGCAACATGCTGCAATCCCAATACGGCACGGCGGTTCGTATTCTGCCTGGCGACAACGACGTATCCCGTATGACCCCATTGAAAACTGGCCGCGTTGACCTGTGTGCCTGCGGTATTGCCAGTTATTACGGGGCCGAAGGCGTGCTGATGTTCGCTGACCGCGACTGGGGGCCACAACCGATTCGTCTGATCACAACGTCCAAGGCGTCGTTTGGTTTGTCCATTGCTGTCGCGGGCGATCTGGGTGTTGAGACGCCTGCGGATCTCAGAGGCAAGCGGGTCGCCTACATTCGCGGCGACGATGCCCTGAACAAAGGTACCGAGGCGTATCTTGCGTTTGGCGGTCTGACCTGGGATGACGTAGAGCGGGTCGACTTCCCCGGCTACGCACGTTCGTTCGATGGGATTATTGCGGGCAACGTCGACGCTTCTTTTACAACATCGGTGACACCACCTGCCCAGCAACTGGCCAGCAGCCCCCGTGGCATCAGCTGGCCGGTGCTGGACCCGAACGATGCGGAAGGCTGGGAACGCATGAGATCGGTCGCACCTTACTTTCAGCCTCACCAGGTGACCGCCGGTGCCGGTGGCGTGAGCGCAGACAACCCGGTCCCAAGTGCCAGTTATCCGTATCCGATCGTGATTGGTAATGAGACGCTGGATGACGACGTCGCCTACAGCCTGATCAAGGCCATGCAGGAAAAGTTTGACTCCTACAAGGATTCAGCGCCGGGTGCCAACGGCTATGCTCTGGAAAACCAGAACCTGAAGTGGGTGATTCCATTCCATGAAGGGGTTGTGCGTTATTATCAGGAGACCGGTGTCTGGAATGACGACTTGCAAGCTCATCAGGATTACCTGGTGCGCCGCCAAAACCTCATCGTGGAAGCCTGGGACGAGTTCATTGACGATGCGCCAAGCGACAACGATGCCTTTACCCAAGCCTGGATGAATGCACGTGCAGGCGCGTTGAATTCAGCCGGTATGGATCTGATATTCGAATAATGGCCTGTTCAGTCAGCCAGCGGTTAGCTGGCTGATCTGTTTTTTTGATGAGTAGATGTTATGACTACCAAGGCTCAGGGTAACCCTGTCGGTCCCGACGAGACAGACCAGAAAGCGCCAGATACAGAAAAAACGATTAGTATTCGCACGTTACCCAAACTTATAGCATGGTTGCCAGCAGCAATAACCAGCCTGTTGTTATTAATGACACTGGATTATCTGTTCAATTTTGGCTGGTTTCTGTTTGTCTCCAGCCTTGAAACTCAGTTTTATTATTCGGTGGTTACCTTGCTGTTGCCACTGGTGTTTCTGCTTTGGCCTGCGACACCATCGTTGGCTGCAAAACCCATTCCCTGGTACGACTATGGGTTAAGCCTGCTGACCCTCATTACCGGTGCGTATTTCGTCATACACGCCGAACCGATTCTTGAGCGTGGCTGGGCATTTGCTGCTCCGGATCTCGCCATTTATTTCAGCTACCTCTTCTGGGTGTTGATTATCGAAGCGGCGCGCCGTACAGGCGGCTGGCCAATCGCGATCATTGCCGCGACGTTTTCCCTGTATCCGCTGGTGGCGGACATCATGCCCGGCCCCATTCAGGCATTTTCAAGTTCGCTTTCTGAAACCGCTATGTATCACACCATGAGCACGGAAAGTGTGATGGGGATTCCGCTGCAGGCGTTTGCCAGTCTGGTGGTGGGCTTCCTGGTGTTTGGCGTAGTTTTGCAGAAAACCGGGGGCGGTGAGTTTTTTATCAACCTGGCGTTTTCGGTGCTGGGCCATGTGCGCGGCGGCCCCGCCAAGGTGTCCATTTTTTCAAGTGGCTTAATGGGCTCGATGAGTGGCAGCGTGATCAGCAACGTGCTGACCACCGGTACTTTGTCGATTCCCGCGATGCGCCGAATTGGCATGAAGCGGTCGTTCGCTGCCGGTGTCGAAGCCTGCGCCTCCACTGGCGGTGTGTTGATGCCGCCGGTGATGGGGGCAACGGCCTTTGTCATGGCGATGTTTCTGAACGTGCCCTATTCGGCGGTGGTGCTGGCGGCGATCATTCCATCCGTCTTGTATTTTCTCGGCCTTTTTATTCAGATTGACGCTTACTCGGCTCGCAACGAGCTGGAAGGGTTGCCGAAGGAAGACCTACCGACCTTATCGACGACGCTGAAAGAAGGCTGGTATTTCATTTTCGTCTTCGCTTTGTTGATCTGGATGTTGCTGGTGATGCAGCGGGAAGCGGTTGCGCCTTTTTACGCAACAGCTTTGCTGCTGGTGTTGAATCAATTTTCAAAGAAGCATCGCTGGGGCTGGAGGCAGGCCTATATGGCCTTGACTGACGGCGCCAAATTGTTTGCCGAGTTAACCGCCATTTTGGTCGGTGTTGGGTTATTGGTCGGTGCACTGTCAATTACCGGCTTGTCTGGCACCATTGCCAACGACCTGATTTTTCTGGCCGGTGGCAGTGTATTGTTACTGCTGTTGATGGGTGCGCTGACCAGTTTTGTGCTGGGGATTGGCATGACAGTAACGGCGGCCTACATCTTTCTGGCGGTCGCACTGGCACCAGCGTTGACGAGGGGTGCCGGCCTTGACCCAATGGCTGTTCACCTGTTCATTCTTTACTGGGGCATGCTCAGCTTTATTACTCCGCCGGTGGCACTCGGTGCCTTCGCAGCGGCAACGGTTGCTGGCGCCCGGCCGATTGAAACCGGCTTCCAGGCGATGAAGCTGGGCAGTGTGATTTATTTCATTCCGTTTCTGTTTGTCCTGAACCCGGCGCTGATCATGCAAGGCGGCATGCTGGAGATTGCCATCGTGTTTGTACAGGCCGTGGTCGGTATAGTGTTTTTTGCGTCGGCGATGCAGGGCTACATGATTGGCGTTGGTCGGTTGGGGTATGGCGTTGGACAGGAAGTTGTTATTCGCGGCCTGATTCTGATCGCCGGTCTGGCTCTGGCCTTGCCAGGCGGTGGCGATTTGATTCCGGTTACTCACTGGCAACTGTTGATAATCGCTGCTGTCTGCTTGTTCCCGGCCATCGCTCTGGCCCGGTGGGGGCAGGGCCGGCACGCTGTCGCAGCATAGTGGCAGCAGAGTCGCCCGGGTGATTCGATGCAATGACCGCACAGCCGCTTGCTGCGCGGTCATTGTTTTATCCGTGTTTCAGTTCATTCTGAATGGTGCTGGCCAGGCGTTTTAGTCGCGGGCCGAGCTTTTCAATCAGGATGTCATGGGTCAGCCTGAGTGACGCACCACCGCAGTTAATTGCCATGACTTCAGAGCCGCCCTCAAGAATCAAAGGCACAGCAACGGCGCTGATTTCGTGTTCCCAATCCCCTTCGGAAAACACAAAACCGTAACGCTGATAATCATCCAGGCTCTTGTTAATCACAGCCTGTGCTGCATCCCATTGCTTCGGGTCTGCTGTTTTTAACTGCTTCAGAAAGGCAGCTCGGCGTTGCTCGCTGACGCCACACAACCAGGCGCGGCCAATCGCCGTTGAGACAACCGGCAAACGTGAACCCGCTTCTAGTCGCATGACCAGTGGACCCGTACCCTGACACACCTCTACATAGGTGATGGCGCTTCGGTCCACATCACCCAGCGCAATGGCGCAATCGGTCGAGTTGGCCAGTTCCTGCATATAAGGCCGCGCCAGTTGGCGAATGCCATGGCTGGCGAAGAACCGGTAACCGAGTGCCAACACACCGGGTCCGAGCTGGTACTTTTCCAGGTGGCTGTTGTATTTGAGGTAACCCAGTTGCGTGAGGGTATAGGTCAGACGGGACACACTGGGTTTTGGAATCCCTGTGCGCTTGGACAATTCACCATTGCCCAGATAGGTTTCACCCGCTTCAAAGGCGCGCAACAATTCAAGTCCGCGTGCCAGGGCGGTGACAAAATTACGATCTTTTTCTTCGGGTTGATCGTCCTGCATGTGAAGGCATCACTCTGTAGATATTGACTCAGGATCCGAGGCTTGCTGATTTGACGAGCGGCGGGTGCCGGTAGTGCCTCTGTGGGGTAGTCCGCAGCAGGGATGCTGCGGCCTAGGCTCCATGGACGGATCTACGCCGACCCCACAGAGGCACTACCGGCATTCGGCGCGGCCCATTACCACTCATGGTAACTCAGCCAGTGTTGGGTGACATCAGCGACAGCGCTCAATGATCACAGCAATTCCCTGACCCACCCCAATGCATAGGGTGACCAGGGCGTATCGGGTTTGCTGTACTTCAAGGTGTCTCAGTGCCGTCAACGCCAGTCGGGCCCCGGAGGCACCGAGCGGATGTCCAATGGCAATGGCACCGCCATGGGCATTCAGGCGTGAATCATCAAAGGCCAGCCCGAGGTGCTGGGCGCAGCCCATGACCTGAACCGCAAACGCCTCGTTGATTTCAATCACGTCCATATCGTTCAGCGTCAGACCGGCCAGTGCCAGCGCCTTTTTTGCAGCTGGCACCGGGCCCAGTCCCATCACTCTGGGCTCAACGCCGGCTACCGCACAGCTTACAATACGGCCACGGGGTTTGATGCCAGCCTCAGAGCCTGCCTGTTTGCTGCCGAGAATCAAAGCGGCAGCGCCGTCGTTGATGCCGGAGGCATTACCTGCGGTGACCACACCGTCGGTGAATAAAGGGGGCAGTTTCGCCAGCTTGTCGGCGGTGCTTTCAGCGCGCGGGTGTTCATCCTGTGAGACCTTGAGGGCCGGTTTTTTTCGACCCTGACTGACTTCCACTTCAAGCAGTTCCCCGTCGTAGAAACCCTGGGCCAATGCCTGTTGATAGAGAGCCTGGGAACGCGCTGCAAAAGCATCAGCCTGGTCCCGGGGCAAGCCCAGGTCGGAAGCGATGTTATCGGCGGTCTCCGGCATGCTGTCGAGGCCGAACTGCTCCTGTATGCGGGGGTTGGCAAAGCGCGCACCAATAACGGTGTCATACATCGTCTGGTTGCGGGCATAGGGGCTTTCCGCTTTGGCCAGAACATAAGGCGCGCGGCTCATGCTTTCTACGCCCCCGGCGATGTACAGGCCGCCCTCTTCGCAGCGAATGGCGCGGGAGACATCGATTACGGCCGACAGGCCACTGCCACACAGACGGTTGACGGTTTGCCCGGCTACCGAGACCGGCAAGCCAGACAACAGCCCGGCATGGCGGGCGACATTGCGGGAATCTTCGCCCGCCTGGTTGGTGCAGCCGGCCACCACGTCTTCAAAGTGTCCGGGGTTAAAGGGGTTGCGTTGCACCAGGGTGCCAATGGCCAGGCCGAGCAGGTCGTCTGGGCGCATGCTGGCCAATTGTCCGCCAAACCGGCCAAAGGGGGTGCGAATTCCATCGTAGATGTAAGCGTCTTGCATGATGTACCTCGGTCAGTAGGGCGATTAGCGTTCTTCGGCCGTCAGTGGCAGGCCAAGTTGGGCGCGACGGCGCAGCCAGGGGCTTGGGCGATAGCGTGGGTCACCGGTAGCGTTCAGTAGGGTGTTCAGTATCTCTAGTATGCGGGCCGAGCCGAAATGGTCGCCAAGCGCCAGCGGGCCTTTGGGGTAGCCCAGGCCCAGTTCGACCGCCCGATTGATGGTGTCCGGCTGTGCAATGCCCTGTTGCGCCATATCGCAGCCGATGTTGACGATGCAGGCGATGATGCGTTGCAACACGAACCCCTGGCTGTCTTTCAGGCGGGTAACGGCGCTGCCGTCTTCACTGAACAGCGTCAGGGCGGCTTGGGTGTAAGTGGGCTCTGTAGCCGGGCTGGTCATCACGCTGCGGCGTTTGTCGAGACCCGCGAGCATATCGATACCCAGAGTCCGGGCCGGTGGCAGGCCTTGTCGCAGTGCGCAGTCGGTGACGTCTTCACCCCAGGGTGTGACCAGGCACAGTGCCTGGGCGTCCTGTGAAGTCTCTGCCAGCGGCCAGCCAGCGGCCTCGACCAGGGACGTTAGCAAAGCATGACTGGGTTCATCCTCAGGGCTGATCCAGACCGGGCAGGGCGCCGAGCGTTCGATGGGCGTTTCGTCCGGCATGATTTGTTGCCCGTCTTCATAAGGGTAAAAACCGGCGTTTGTTTTTCGGCCCAGTAACCCGGCACTGACCCGGGGGCGAATCAGTTGCGCTGGCCGGTAGCGGGGTTCCTGGTAATACTGGTGGTAGATGGATTCCATTACCGCACTGGAGACGTCGAGCCCGGTCAGGTCCATCAGGGTGAAGGGGCCCATTCTGAACCCGCCCTGGTCGGTCATGATGCGGTCGATGTCTGCACAGCTGGCGCTGCCTTCCGATAGAATCCGCAAGGCTTCGGTACCGAAGGCCCGGCCAGCGTGGTTCACCAGAAACCCCGGTGTGTCGGTGGTTTGTGCGGTGAAGTGGCCAAGCTTCTGGCCCAGAGCCGTCATGCGCCCGGTCACCTCGGGTGCGGTTTTGATGCCCGGAATCACTTCCACGATTTTCATCAGCGGCACCGGGTTGAAGAAATGAAAGCCGATCACCTGCTCCGGCCGGTTGCAGCCAGAGGCAATGTCGGTCACCGACAGCGAGGAAGTGTTGGTTGCCAGAATGGTGTCCTTGCCGACCAGCCCTTCCAGCTCTGAAAACAGGCTTTGCTTGGCCTCTGTTTTTTCAACAATGGCCTCGATGATGACGTCGCAATTGGCCAGGTCAGCGAGGTCTGCCCCGGGTATGAGATGAGACAGCAAGCGGTCGTGATCTGCCTCCGTCAGCTTGTTTTTACTCACTTTTTTCTGCCAGAGGCTGGAGACGAAGTCGATGGCGGCCGCAGTTGCCCGGGCATTCTGATCGTACAAGATCACCTCAAGCCCGGCTTCGGCCGCAATTTGCGCGATGCCCCGGCCCATGGCGCCTGTGCCGACAATGCCCAGGCGTTTGAACGTCAGCGACGGTGGCGTCGCAGTAGGGTGTTGACTCGACATAGCGGGAGTTCCTGTGATGTGTGCGTTTTATTGTTATGGCAGAACCGGTGGTTGGGTTCCGCTCTGAAAAACTCGATTCTAATGATTGACTGACATCCTAGGCTATGTAAAAGTTCGACGCAATATATGCGGAAGAAGATACCGCATAGCGGAATAACAAAAAGACACGCGGAGAACATCGATCATGATCAGAGACCAGGAAACACTGGACCAAATACTGAGCACGCTGCGCAAATTTGTGCGCGAACGCCTGATTCCCAATGAAACCGTACTGGCTGAGACAGATCAGGTGCCCGCTGACATCGTTCAGGAAATGAAAGACATTGGCCTGTTTGGGTTGGCCATTCCGGAAGCCTACGGCGGTCTGGGTCTAACCATGGAAGAGGAAGTTCGGGTGGCGATGGAAATTGGGCAGACATCACCCGCCTTTCGCTCCATTTTTGGCACCAACAACGGCATTGGTGCCCAGGGTATTCTGATTGACGGCACCGATGAGCAAAAAGCCTACTACGTGCCTCGTATGGCAACCGGCGACATCATCAGCGCGTTTTGTCTGACCGAACCCGATTCCGGTTCAGATGCGGCCAGTTTGAGAACCACGGCCGTGCGCGATGGCGATCACTATGTCCTGAACGGCACAAAACGCTACATCACCAATGGCCCTGAAGCCGACTTGTTCACCGTCATGGCGCGGACCGATCCGTCGAATAAAGGCGCGGGCGGCATCACGGCTTTTGTGGTTGAGGGCAATTCTCCGGGCCTGTCCCGCGGGGCTATCGACAAAAAAATGGGGCAGAAAGGCTCCCATACCTGCGACATTATTTTTGAGGATTGCAGGGTGCCTGCGGCCAATATCATTGGGCTTAAAGAAGGCCAGGGTTTTAAAACGGCCATGAAAGTACTGGACCGTGGCCGACTGCACATTGCCGCAGTGTGTGTCGGCGTGGCGAATCGCCTAATCGATGAATCGGTACGCTATGCGATGGAGCGAAAGCAGTTCGGTGTGCCGCTGTCCGATCAGCAACTGGTTCAGGCCATGCTGGCCGACAGTAAAACCGAAACCTATGCCGCTGAATGCATGGTGCTCGACGGTGCGCGTCGCAAAGATGCGGGCGAGAATGTCTCGACCCTGGCTTCCTGCAGTAAACTGTTTTGCTCGGAAATGGTCGGGCGGGTCGCTGACCGGGCGGTTCAGGTTCACGGCGGTGCCGGTTATATGGCGGAATACGCAGTTGAGCGCTTTTACCGGGATGTACGGTTGTTCCGCATCTACGAAGGCACCAGCCAGATACAGCAACTGGTGATTGCGCGCAACATGGTGCGGGATGCCAGCTGATGGACTGGTCTACTTCCCGGCTTGCTCCGGATGAGCTGATTTTTGGCCGCTGGGCCAGTGATCTGATCGCCGAGCTGCCCGATCGACTCAGTTCTCGTATTCACGATAACGCGCGACGCATTCCTGAACAACTCGCATTGGTTGAAGGCACTGTGCGCTGGAACTATCGGCAACTGTCAGCCGAGATAACCTCGGCCAAAGCCTGGCTGACAGAACAGAGTATTCGCCCGGGTGACCGCATCATGGCGGTCAGCGAGAATTGCCGGGCACTGGTGGTGCTGTTGCTGGCCGCCACCGAACTGGATGCCAGTGTTGCCATCGTTAACCCTCGCTTATCCGCCAATGAAGTGGATGCCATTGCGCTCGATTGTTTGCCCAGACGCATCTATTACACGGCAGCGGTGTCGTTAGAAGCTGAGCAGCATGGCATCCGGCATCAGGCGCAGGGCCTTACCCATGCCAGTCTGGGTGAACTGATGATCAGTTCAGTTCAGAATGTGGAGCCGGACCCCGTGTATCGGGAAGGTCATCGTCAATTGGCGGCTTTGATATACACTTCTGGCACAACCGGTCAGCCCAAAGGGGTGATGTTGAGTCACCGAGGAATTCTCTACATTGCCTCTATTTCCGGGGGCATGCGTCATCTGACCGAAGGGCAGCGCGTCTACGGTGTTTTACCCATGTCGCACGTGTTTGGTTTGTCGTCGGTGTGTATGGGCTCGCTCTATAACGGAGCTTGCTATTACGCTGTGCCAAAGTTTTCGCCCGGTGCCGTCTTCGAGGCACTCGAACAGGAATCCATTACTGTATTACAGGGGGTTCCGGCCATGTACGCCAAAATGCTGGAGCATTTGCGTACACGTCAGACACCGCTGAAAAAAGAGTCGCTGGTCTATATGTCGGCGGGTGGTTCGCCGCTCGATCTGGAAACCAAGCAGCGGGTGGAATCGGTATTCAACCTGACGTTGCACAACGGCTATGGGCTGACCGAAGCCAGCCCCACCATCAGTCAGACCCGGATCGACCAGCAACCGCTGGACAATACCGTCGGTGCGGTACTGCCGATGCTGGAGTATCGAATACAACCATTGGACAAGAATGCCACGCACAATGAGCCGGCAGGTGAGGGTGTACCCGGGGAGCTGTGGGTGCGGGGTCCCAACGTCATGTTAGGCTATTATCGTCAGCCAGAAGTAACGGCGGCTTGCCTGACCGATGATGGCTGGTTGAATACCGGGGATATTGCGCGGGTTGATGATCAGGGCCAGTTGTACATAGTCAGCCGCAGCAAGGAACTGATCATTCGCTCGGGGTTCAATATTTACCCGCCCGATGTGGAGGCTGTGCTCAACCGTCACCCCGATGTGATCATGTCGGCCGTTGTAGGACGACAGGTTTCCGGTAATGAGGAAGTGGTGGCTTACGTTCAATGTGATCCGGGCTCGGTCGTTACCGGGCAGACGTTACATGAGTTTATTGCTGATCAGCTGGCGCCTTATAAACGTCCCAGCCAGATCCACATCATGGACCAGTTACCGGCAACAGCCACCGGTAAAATACTCAAAGGCCGGCTGCGCGATCTGGCCAATAATGAAGGGCATTGAATGACGGACGAGCAACCTTACTCAGGATATCAGGCACTCATTGGCTGGGAGGTGAAAGAGCGTCAGCCCGGTGAGGTTAAGATCGAGCTGGCTTTGACGCATCACCACCTGAATCGCAGTGACTATGTTCACGGCGGGGTGTTGGCATCGCTACTGGATACCGCCATGAGCTTTGCCGGCCTTTACAGCCCGGCCCCCCAGTGGGTGCGCAAAGCCGTGACCCTGTCGATGACCACCACCTTCGTCAGCCCGGTGCAGCAAGGAACTCTGACGGTAATTGGCCGGGTACGCGGCGGTGGGCGCAAGACATTCATGTCGACCGGTGAGGTGTTTGATGAGCAGGGTAAGCTCATAGCCTTCGGCGAAGGCAGTTTCCGGTTGCGAACGGGCAGTGAACTCGACCCGGCCTGAACTCAAGCGGCCAGGTTGATTCAATGCCACCTTTCGGGCGCTGGAATCAGACCGCCTCAACCGCTTTAGCCAGCAGATCACGAACCTCAGCAGCTACGGTTTTTAGTGCATCGTTGTCGATTGCGGACATGGATGCCACAGGGTCGATCGCACTCACTTCAACGCCGCCCTCAACTTGACGCAGAATCACATTGCAAGGCAGCATGGCACCTGCTCGGGGCTCCATCCCGATCGCTTCATAAGCCATGGTGGGGTTGCAGGCTCCGAGAATGCGGTAGGGGCTCATGTCTTTGTCGAGTTTCTTCTTCATGGTGGCTTTTACATCGATCTCAGTCAGCACACCAAAACCATTATCTGCCAGGGCCTGGCGAGTTCTGGCGTCTACCTGCTCAAAGTCAGCGTCCGTGATCAGCCTGTTTAGCGTGTAACTCATGATGTTCTCCCTAGTGGTTGCTTGTTTCGGGTTGACTGAGGCTAAATAGTAGCAAATTCTAATATATATGCCAAATTCAGCGGGTGGTATCCGTTGGGTTCGCACGGCTGGGCGAATGGATCAGTGTAGGTCAGCAGGTCTGATTCAACACATCAACAGCAAAAAGCACCAGCAACCCGGTCATCTCATCACAGCAACGGCTGCCTCTGCGATAATGGCATGCCGTGCCGCCAACGCCTGGCGATCATCGTCGTACCCACCGCCAATAACCGTTGCTACTGGAATACCCCGACGCACCAGGGTGCCAAGTACCTGCGTGTCGCGTTGGCGGATACCGCCTTCCGTGATGTTGAGTCGCCCTAGCGGGTCGCCTGAAAACACATCGACGCCGGCATCGTAAAGCACAATATCCGGAGAGAACGTGTCCAGCAGCCGGTTGAGTGTTCTGTCGACAACGCTCAGATAATCGTCATCGTTCATGCCAACTGGCAGACCAACATCCAGATCGCTTGTTGCCTTGGTGAACGGAAAATTGTTTTCGCAGTGAATGGAGCAGGTGAAGGCATTAGGCTCATTTTTTAGCAACGATGCTGTGCCGTCACCCTGGTGAACATCGCAATCAAAAATCAGCACCCGCTTTACACCCGTCTGGCGCAACAAGACATGGGCGGTAATGGCCAGGTCATTCAAAATGCAGAAACCGGAGGCGTGATCGTAATGGGCGTGGTGAGTGCCGCCAGCGAGATGACAGGCCAGCCCATGATGAAGCGCCAACTGAGCTGCGAGCACCGTGCCGGAAGGGGCCAGCAGGGTGCGCTTGACCAAACCATCGCTCCAGGGCAGGTTCATCTGACGGCGTTCATCGCGCGACAGGGTATTGTTGATAAAACGGTCGAGGTACTCCGGGCAGTGGGTTTGCTTGAGCCAGTGGTCGCGGCAGCGACCCGGCCGGTAGGTATTGGCAGCGGTCAACAGGCCTCGGGTGCGCAAATAGTCTGCAAGCAGGCCGAACTTGGCCATGGGGAACCGGTGCTCGGGCGGGAACGGGAAGCTGTAGTCAGGGTGGTGCACCATGGGCGGCAAGCCAGACATTGTGTCATCCTTCGGGTAACTACTTCGCAACATCGTATTGGCTCAGATCAATTTACTGAGTTGTCTCGATGGTCTCGTCAAAGTGGGCCGGATCAAATACCATGCGCCCGGCAATGGCGGTCATGGCATCCGTAGGATGTTCGTAAACCCAGACTGAATCCTTTATAACCCGGTCGCCATAGACATAGTTGTAATAGGTTGCATGGCCCTTGAACGGGCAGTAAGTTTGGGTATCCGACCTTCGCAGCGTGCCCTCGACGATGGCATCGCTTGGCAGGTATTGCCGGTCGGGATAGCCTGTTTCGCTTAATTGCACAGCCTGGTCGGTTTCAGCAATGACCTCATCGCCCAGTCGAACGGTTACACGGGCTGAATGCGGTTGCAGTGTGATGCGGCTTTCCGGGTTGTGAATCATTGCAGGCTCCCTTGTTGAATGGTTGATAGGAACAGTCTACTCCAAACCAGCCCGTGATGTGCTGTTCCGGTGCGACGCAGGCCAGGGTCGATATTGCCGGATGTCTGGGTCCGCTTCCGGCCAACAGCGCAACCAACTGGGCGGGCACGTAGCGTTTTCATCTTTTGGGTGCGAAGAAAAGGATTCCGACGGTAGCAAGTTGTGGAAAAAGGCTTGCTGCCTTTTCCAAAACACGAGAACGAAGCATTGAGATTGTGCTTCTCTTACAATATTAATGACTTAACAGTCATCGATCATACCGGAAAGTCCATATTCCGGTAGCAGGCCGCCGAAATTCTACAAATTTCAACAGCCTGCTAATAGCAAGATTATCGAATCAGCGTAAAGGATGAGTCCGTGGGCAGTGAGCCATGTGCAGAACTCGATGACTGTTTGCGTCATTCAGTCGGTTATCAGAATACTGGTTTTTCGAAGTTTCCCATGTTTTCCTGGGTAATCTTTGGAGTATCGAAGTAATTGTACTTTGGAACGGTTTCACCATTTGCCGCAGCGAGTGCGGTGCGCAGTGCGTTGCGTGCATCTTCTGCAGGTGATTGGTACACCGATCCGTGGTATTCGCCACGTTCCATCGCTTCATATCCGACGGCAAAGTTAGTGGCACCAAAAAATTTTATGTCTTGAGATCGGCCTGCTGCTTTGGCGGCATTCAGTGCGCCAAGACCCATGTTGTCGTCACCGGAATAAACGGCATCAATGCTAGTGTACTTGTTAAGAAAGCTGTTCATAACCTGTTGCGCCCTTTCCCGGTTCCAGTCGCCTGCCTGGCTTTCGATAAGTTCTACATCGGGGCACACTTCGGCCAAGCGTTCTTCAAAACCAACCTGTCTTTCGATGGACGTGGTGTAGCCGGGCTGACCGGTAATCTGAACAACCTGACCCACCCCGCCCAGTTGATCACACATCATTTCAGCAGAATATTCTCCTTGCAGAATATTGTTAGGCCCGGAAAAGGATTCGATGTACTCCTGACCTTCGTCTGCAATATTGGAGTTGGTAACAACAACCGGAATGCCAGCCTCTTGTGCCTGGCGAACAACGGGCACTACGGCCTGGCCGTTTGTTGGCCAGATAATTATGGCGTCGACTTGTTGTTGAATCAGGTACTGCATTTGGGCGATTTGGCGAGCAACATCACCACCGGCATCCATAACAACAGTGTCGAGGTCGTTGCGTTGCGAAGCGGCTTCAATGAACGCACTTTCGTACGTGGTCTGGTAACTGTCAACGCCTACATTGTTTTGAGTGATCCCGATACGAATCAGGCTTTCAGCATGCACGTTAACCGAGCCCGTCACTATGCTAAAAACACCCGCAATGAGTGGTATGACTGAGAATATTCTACGCGTCGGGATGGGGTCTATTGAGAACATACTTTGCTCCACTTTATTTATTGTTGCTGACTCTGGAACGCCACTATTCTGAGACTTTAAGGTAATCCCTTTGGCCAGTTCGTGTGTTTGAATAATGCATTACCTAATGGTGCAAGCGTGTCTAAAGATTATGTGATTCATCAAAGGACATCCACAATGAATATATCCAAAGTGAATAAACACTCATATTTGGGTTAAGCTGATATAGCACAATCAGGCATGAGCGCGGTTTACAGCGCTACAATAATAAAAATCAATTTGGTAACTAACCACGATGAGCAGATCTGGTGCTGAGACTAATAATGGCCCTACCGTAAGGTCGGTTAAAGAAAGACTCAAGCGACTGATCAGGGTTTTTCGCTTAACCCTGGCCAGTCGTCTGACCCTTGGTTTCGGGTCTGTAGGGTTGGGAGTGGTCGGTATAATGCTGGTTAGTCTCTTTAGTCTTGAGCAATCCAGTAATGGTTTGAATAGCTTGGTATCAGAAGCGTTGCCCGTGAAAGAGGCTCTTGCCAATGCGAGACTGACGTTGAAGGATATCAGTACTGGAGCAGCAGAGCATTACAATGCCCGCGAGTCACAGACGATGATGTCAATTCGATCGCGGGTTGAAAGCAACATTGAAGCGTTTAATCAGATGGCAGTCCGACTGGAAACAGAGTATCCGCTGTTGACCGTCGACCCAGATCTGGCAGAGCGACTGACGGCGGCGGTTACCCTGGCTGGTCAGCAGTTTGAGGCTGTGGTTCGGAATATGAACACGCACGAGCGCTCTATCGATGCCGAAGCCCGAATTGGCGAGGTGCGAGATGAAGTCAGCGTACTGAAAGAAGAGGCGGGTCCTGTGTTCAATCGAACGTTGAACGAAATGACCAGCGCTGATGCGAAGGCATTGGCATTTCGACTGCAACGCTTATTTGATAACGCCAGCTTGCTCGCCATCAATGCTTCTCTGGCTGACAGTCTGGAGCTGGTTGAATCGATACAGACGCAATTGCGAGACACTCTGGACAGTGTCGCCCGGCTGACATTCGACATTTTTGACCAGGTAGATGCTGACCCGGCCTTCGCCGAGTATCACGAAGGTATCAAGCCACTGCTCGCACAACTGGGGAGTCTGGCAACATCAAATGATGGACTGATTGCTCAGCAAAAAAACCTTTATGTCGAGATCCGAAGTACGTTACCTGTGAAGATAGAACAGGTTCAGATAACACTGGCGCAGGCAGGAAGCCAACTTCAGGAGGTATCCACAAAGGTGGATTCGGCTGTTGTTGGTATCAGCAACAACGCACTGGAACAGGTATCTGTTGGTCGCAGCATTGTCATCATGGCTACCGGATTGATTCTATTTTTGTGCTTGGTGGTGACCTGGGTTGTCATCAGAAGTGTGCGCCAGCCCATTAATCGCCTCAACCAGTATATGAAGCAAGTAGGAAACGGTGATTTCAGTGTTGGTGTTGGCCAATACGCTCATGATGAAATCGGGGAGATATTCCAGTCGACCGAGCAGTTGGTGCATAACGTTCGCGATATGATTGTTAGGATTGCGGAACTGAATCGCGAGATAAGTACTATTTCAACTGACTCTGCAACTGCAACGAATGCGGTGAGAACACGGTTAAATGACCAGAGTCACGGCTTGAGTCTGGTTGCGACCGCCATTACGCAAATGTCAGCCAGTGTTCGGGAGGTCGCACAGAACACACGGGAGGCATCCGATGAAGTGACGCAAAGCGAAGAGCGGGCACACGATATTGAAGCGGCAGTGGATGAAGCGGTTGGGTCCAGCGGGCAGCTGACTGCCTCGATGCAATCGGCAACCGATGTCATTAAAACACTGCACGGTGAAGTAGCGGGAATTGAGCAGATACTGGATGTGATTCGAAACATTGCAGAACAGACAAATTTGCTGGCACTAAATGCAGCAATAGAAGCAGCACGGGCTGGCGAGCAAGGTAGAGGCTTTGCCGTGGTTGCCGATGAAGTCCGGACTTTGGCAAGCAGAACCCAGACAAGTACTGAAGAAATTAGACAGAAAGTGGATGCCGTCATGGCGGGTTCCAGCGATGCAGTAAACTCAATCTCGACCAGTGTTGACAATGCGAACGAGATAGCTAGTCGGGTACACAGTATTAGCGAAACTTTTCATGAATATCTCACCTACATCGCCAGAGTTAGTCAACTCAATGGACAGGTATCGGTAGCGACAGATCAGCAGCAGGTTGTATCGGAGGACATTACCCGGCGAACTCAAACCATTAGTGATAGTGGGGCTGATGTTGCGGCGGAGTTTGAAACCACTGCCAAACGAGCGGCAGGACTTGAAAAAATCGCCAGCCAACTGGATCAGGCGATCAAACGATTTCAGCTATAACCCCGGAGGCGCTCGATGTTTGTATTACTCCTGAATCCGTGATTTTATTGCATTAACTCATTTCTTCTCTGTAGACACTGTTAGTCATGCCAATAATACGATGTTAGTCTCCATTATTCTTGCCTTTCTGATATCTGCTCAGCATAAATAGCGCGTTAATATTTTCGTATTGCCATTTTATCTACAATTTCTTCTTTTCAAGCGAGTCTATTCTGCAGAACCTAGCCTGAGAAGAAGTTAATCATTCAATACCATTTTATTTAGCTACTCATAAGCTAATTTTTCATACACATGCTTAAAAGCATCCAGTGACCGGCAGCCTTTCCCGAATGATAAGTGAATTGAACGGGCTGTTTTAATGATA
>NZ_AUIH01000007.1 GCF_000423605.1 Saccharospirillum impatiens DSM 12546 | reverse complement strand
TCAAGGCTAACGAAATAAAGATCAGCATGGATGGCAAGGGCCGGGCACTGGACAATATATTTGTCGAGCGGCTCTGGCGTTCCGTCAAGTACGAGGAAGTGTATCTAAAGCAATATCAGACGATGCAGGAAGCACGGGACGGCTTGAGTGCCTACTTCCGGTTTTACAACCATGAGCGGCCGCATCAATCGCTCAACAACAGGACACCGGCAGAAGTACATGGCACTGCTGTGCAATGGCTGCAAGCCGCGTAAGAATACAATTTAACCCATAGGGCATTTTACCTTAATTTAATGCATTAGTGGTCTTGACAGTGGGGTCCACAATACTTCAAGCGATCTTGCACGCTCAATATCCATATGTCGCTATGATAGAGTTTGTCATGTTGTAACTGCTTCCACTGCAGTTCATCTAACTTTTGACGTAAGCTCATAGCTTCCTCTAACTAATGACATGATTTTGATAGAATCCTCTATCCTTTCGCATGTATCTATACAAGTTGTAGCATGGTTTTGCAATCAAAACGGCGCGAAAGGATACCCTTTTGAGCGTAAATTGCAATATACGAGGTTTTCTGGGCAAATTTTCTGCTTCAACTTTATTGTGGTGCTCATGACCCGTCAAAAATAGTGCCAGAATGTTCATAATTGAACATAGCTAAAAAGGTGGAAGTTTTGAGTTATTCAGCTAAATATCGAACGCTGCATGTAGCCTGCTAACAAATTGTGACACCAAAGTTCCTAATTGACCCCAGAGACAGGAATAGAACGGGCAGGCCATCCTGCTGCGACCCACGGGTCGCCAATCTCGTGCCTGGGGGTTGGATGCTGCCTGAGGTGGTGATTGGTCGGAGAGACAGGATTCGAACCTGCGACCCCTACGTCCCGAACGTAGTGCTCTACCAAGCTGAGCTACTCTCCGATAAGGTCGGCGTTGCAAACCGTTGATTTCACTGGGCATTTACGGGAATGACCAGTGTGGCTATGCGAGCTGCGCAATAGTACGAAGTCGCCGGGTTGGCGTCAACTCCACCCGCGTCAGTCGTGGGGTATGCGGATTGCCTCGGCGCCAGGCGCTCAGGTATGCTGGACACACTTTCCGGGGAATATCGATGTCTGACACCACCCACCCTACCTCTGTTGATTCCGGCAAGAGCCGTAAGTTGGATCGAATCGATCTGAAGATCCTTCGCACGCTGCAGGATAACGCCCGAATCTCTTATGTCGACCTGGCGCAGGCGGTGGGGTTGTCGACGACGCCCTGTATGGATCGGGTAAAACGCCTGGAACAGTCAGGTCTGATTCAGGGTTATCAGGCGATACTGTCACCCGAGGCGCTGGGTCTTGGCCTGCTGGTGTTTATCGAGATCACCCTGTCGAATCAGTCGGCCGAGGCCTTTGATGCGTTTCGCAAGGCGGTCGATGGCCTCAGTTATGTGCAGGAGTGCCATCTGGTGTCGGGTCAGTCGGATTACCTGGTGAAAATTCGGCTCACCGATCTGACCAGCTACCGCAAGTACCTGGGTGATTTGTTGCTGGCGCTGCCGCATGTGCGGGAGTCGAAAAGTTACATTGTGATGGAAGAGGCAAAACAGACGTCAGCGTTGCCACTGGATCTGATCAGTCATCGCTTTAAGCGCTGATCCGTATTAGCCTTAAACCCTGTATTTATCGGTAGACCTCAGACAGGTTGACCGGTCCTGTCGTACGAAACGGAGAATCAATAATGAATACCTGGCATAAACTGGCTCTACCCCTGGCACTGTCTGGTGCGGTGTTAACCGGCTGCACCACCCTCGATGCCTACACCGGCGAATCGCAGGTCAGCGGTGCATCCAAGGGCGCCATCGCCGGCGGCCTGATCGGTGCAGTATTGGGCGCCGCCACCGCGCCGAAAGAAGACCGTGCTCGTCGGGCACTCATCGGTGCAGGCATCGGTGGCGTTGCCGGTGGCGGCGTGGGCTTGTATATGGACCGCCAGGAAGCTGAGCTGCGCGAAGAGCTGGTCAACAGCGGTGTTCAGGTAGAGCGCACCGAAGAAGGTCAAATCAACCTGATCATGCCTGGCAACATCACCTTCGCTACCGACAGTTCCGAGCTGCGGTCCGACTTCATGGACACCTTGAATTCAGTCGCCCGGGTGGTACAGGAGTACGAAGATACCCTGGTCACCATTGAAGGCCATACCGACAGCACCGGTGCTGAAAGCTATAACCAATTGTTGTCGGAACGCCGTGCGGCCAGTGTGGCTGAAGTGTTGCTGAGCCAGGGCATCGCCTTTGAGCGCGTGGCTGCTGTTGGCTATGGTGAGATGCGCCCCATTTCTGACAATGGTACCGCGTCTGGCCGGGCGTCCAATCGTCGGGTCGAAATCAGTCTGGAAGCGATCGTCGCCGACTGAACCTGCCTGAAGGCGGCTCCGCCCGGAGCCGCTTGAAATCCGCCTCGCGATAACCATAATGGCTCCACGACGGGTTTGGCCCTTCAGTGCCAACTGTACCCTGCCTTGCGACTCCAATTGCGGAATTCCCGATCTCTATGACAGCACCCCTGAAACTGGCCATCCTGGAAACCGATGTGCTGCGACCCACTCTGAAGCCGACTTACCACAGCTACGGCCGCATGTTTACGGCGTTGCTGGATAGCGTCGGGTTCGACGGAGACATTCAGGTTTTTCCGGTCATCGCCGGTGACTACCCCGAAAACATCGACGATTTCGATGCCTACCTGATCACCGGCAGCCAGCACGATGCCTTTGCCGACGATGACTGGATCGTTCGGTTGCGCGCGTTTTGCAAAGACCTTTATCTGGCTGAAAAGCCAATGATCGGTATTTGTTTTGGCCACCAGTTACTGGCTCATGCCCTGGGCGGGCAAGCCGGGCGGGCCGATCGTGGCTGGGGGTTGGGGGTCATGACCTATGAGTTTGATAAAACTGCCCTGGACGCCCTGCCCGACTTTGTCGACCAGGCGGAGCCGGTGTCGTTACTGATCAGCCATCGCGATCAGGTCCTGGCCCTGCCGCCGGGTGCCCAGACGCTGCTCAGCAACGATTTTTGTCACTATGCAGCCTTTCACATTCCCGGCCGGGTCCTCTGCTTCCAGGGCCACCCGGAGTTCACCAAGGACTATCAGCGGTCTCTGCTGGCTTACCGCGAAGGCGATATTACGGCTGAACAAATGCAGTCGGTCGTCGACAGCCTGGCCGACGAGCATCAGGGTGAACGCATCGGCCGCTGGATGCGTGACTTTCTGGACAGCCAGCACCGATAACAGGCAGGATGGCGCGATGAAACTGATGACCCTACAACACGCGACGCTGGTTCGGCTGCACCCGTTGCGACGGCTGGCCTGGCCTTTAATGGCCCTGGGCACCCTGGTTTTCCCGGCCATGATCGGGTGGGCAGTCGCACACCCGGAGCTCAGTGGTGATGAACTCTTTACCGGCTTTGTCGCCGGTCTTGGCCTGGTATTGCTGGGCGCGCTGCTGGCACTCACCCGCCCGGAGAAAGACCCACCCAAAGGCCTGCGTCAGCATGCCCGACATATTTGGGAAACACTGGTGTTCTGGAGTTGGCTGGTCAGCCTGGTGGTGTTTGCCAGCCTGGCCATTAAAATACTGAGTTTCTCAGGCGGCTGAGCCGGGCGCCTCAGAACAGCGTTCGCGGGTGCTGCTCTGCGTAGGCAATGCCTCCCTTTCCGGAACGCTTGATGCCATACATAGCCTGGTCGGCATGGTGCATCAGTGTGTCCAGGTCTCGGCCATGTGAGCCATAGCGGGCGACGCCAATGCTGGCCGACACGGCTATCTGTTCGTTGTAGATTATCAATGGCTTTTCGATCACGGAAAGCATCCGGGTGATGAAGGCGTGAATCGCCGGCTCATTGTCGAAATCATCAACAATGATGACAAACTCATCACCCCCGACGCGGGCGGCAAAGTCGGTTTTTCGCAACGCATCCGACAGCCGGCCGGCAAGCGCGGTTAGCACGGTATCACCAACGCGGTGACCATGACGGTCATTCACCGGTTTGAAACCGTCCAGATCGATATAGACCAGATAAAAAGCACGCCCGGTTTCACCGGCTAACGCGATCCGGTCATCGACAAAATCGACCAGCAGTCGCCGGTTTGGCAATCGCGTCAGGGTGTCATGGTTTGCCATGTATTCGATGCGTTGTTGGGCCGCTTCTATCTGGGTTTTCTCATGCGACAGCGCTGAATTCACTTCATAAAGCTGCTGATGGCTCAGCGCATTGCTGAGCGTAATAGCAATAAAAGGCGCCAGCGAGCTCAACAACTCCAGTTCATCGGGGCCAAAACGTTCAGCCACCGAGCTTTGCAGTGAGACCATGCCAATAACAGCCCGATTGTGAATGAGTGGCACAAACAGCTGAGACAGCGGCACCTTGCGGTAATCACCCACCCGCATCGACCCGGCCTGGAGTCTCTCGCCGCTGGCCAGTAACGGCTCGCCCGAGCGGATGGCCTGAACAGCGCGGCTTTGATCGAACGAATAGGGAATGGAAAACCCGGGAATGCGCTCTCCGTCGTCAATGATCATGACGTACTCAACGGCTTCGACATCCGGGCGATTGAGCGCCAGTGACACGAAATGCACATCGAGGCGCTCCCGTACAATGTCATAGAGCTTCTGACCGATGTCGTCCATTTGCAGTGATGAGGCAAGCTGACGCGCCAGTTCGTTGATCAGTTGCAGCCGTGACTGGGCCGTCTTGAGTTGGCGGTTTTCATGCTGAGCAATCTGTCGGGCGACGCGCTCATCTTCCATCTTGGCTTCATACTGGCGCAACTCGATCTGACGATGCACATCGCGCTGTTGAAGCTTACGTTCAAGATCCAGAGTCAGGCGCAGAACGATGTGCGCGGCGCGGTACTTTCGGGCGCGCTCCAGGCAGACCGCCAGGGTTTCCAGGGCTCTTTGTTGAATCAGGCTGAACTCAGGCAGGCCTTCTCGGCGCAAGCCCTGGCGCAAGGCGTGCACCGCCCGGGAGAAGTGACCGGTTGAGGCCAGAACCTTGGCCAGTTCGATGTAGGCGTAGAGGCCCGTCACCCCTTCTTTATCGAATTCGGGATGGTCAATGGTGACCAGCAGGGTCGTTTCAGCCTCGACCAGACGGTTTTGCAAACGCTGGCAACGAGCAACCGCAATCAGGGCCTGAATCTCAAGATGACCAAAATTCAGCTGCCGCGCATATTCCAGAGCAGACCGACAACCCAGCAACGCTTCCTGAAACCGGCTGTGTCGACCGTGCAGGTGCGCCTGCAACAGAGCCGCTTCGCCCAGGTTTTCAGACGTCACTTCTGTTGTATCGAGCCCCAGCATCTGGTTGAGCAGATCTTCAACGCTGACCAGGTCATCGATTTCATAATGCAGTAACGCCAGATTCAACTGAGAGGCAAAGAGGCCATTCATGTTGGCAACTGACCGGGAAATGTCCAATGACTGGCGGTAATGGTGCAGCGCTTCACCGTACTGCCCCATGCCCTGGTATGCCATGCCCATGCCATTGTGAATGCGCCAGATCTCTTCCGGATCTTTGCTATGGTCGGCCAGGGTCATGGCCTCGGAAAACCGCTTAAGCGCCTGAAGGTGATCACCCAGGAAGTTGAATGCCCAGCCTTCGTGGAAGCAAAGCTGGCAGTCTCTCTGTGCGCTGGGTTCTTTTAGCAGCCGCGCCTGATCAAGCAGACTGAAGGCGGATTCTGCATCCGACAGCATGACCCGCCACGCCTGTTCCAGATAGGCATCGAATGCGCCAGTTTGCTCTGCTGTCACGGTGCAATCACTGTCATAAAGGCTGTCTTTTAATTATTCGGAGGACATCCATTGTAAAGGCCTCTCAGTCAACAAGCGATTGCAGAGGTGTCGTTTGCGCCCCCCCCCTCGGTGTCCGTAATAAGAGGATGCCGCACCGGTCTGCCAGAGCGTCGTCAGTGGTCGAGCAGAAAGGTCACCGGTCCGTCATTGGTCAGACTCACCTGCATATTGGCACCGAACTGCCCGGTTTCGACCGGCGAGTATCGTTGCTGCAACACCTCAATCAGGGCAGTAAATACTTGTTGTCCCTGTTCCGGCGAAGCGGCTGATTTGAAGCTTGGGCGCAGGCCTTTGCGGGTGTGAGCGGACAACGTGAATTGCGGTACCAGCAATACGCCGCCTTCAACCTGCTGAACGTTCAGGTTCATACGTCCTTCGGTATCGGCAAACACCCGATAGTTAAGCAAGCGGTGGGCCATTTTGTCGATGTCAGACGCAGCATCATCAGGATCGATGCCCACAAGCACTAACAGCCCCTGATTAATCGCCCCGATCGTGACGTTATCGACCGTGACCCGTGCCTGGGTAACGCGTTGAATCAGGGCTTTCATGGCAAATCGTCCAGTACGGGGGGAACATTCACTGCCGGGGCAGCGGCAAAACGGGCGCTGTTTGTCAAAAAGACGACGTAGCGTCGCCTATTCTGCCCTTCCGGGATCATGGCGCAAATATCGACTCCATTTTTCCGTCGCCCGCACCAGTGCATCAACATTGGCCGGATCAAAGGCTGAATGGCCCCCCTCGCGAATAAAATCGAGTTCGGCATCCGGCCAGTGCTTAGACAGCGCCCAGGCTTGCTCGGGCGGGCAGATCATGTCGTACCGGCCATGCACAATGGTGCCGGGGATACCGGCCAATGCAGAGGCACCGGCCAGAAGTTGATTTTCAGACAGAAAACACCGTTCGCGGAAGAAATGCGCTGATATGCGCGCCAGGCTGAGTGCCACGTGCGTTTGGGTAAAGTAATCGAGTGACTGAGTACTGGGTCGCAGTGAGGCATTCACCGCCTCCCACCGCGCCCAGGCTTTGGCAGCGCCTACCCGGGCAAGGTCGTTACTGCCATGCAGCAACTGATAATAGTCTTCGACCAGTTCCAAGCCGGTTACACCTTCAACCGGCTCCAGAAAGCGTTCCCACTCCTCCGGAAAATAGCGCCCGGCGCCGCTGCGATAGAGCCAGTCAAGATCCTGCTGGCGGCCGAGAAAGATGCCGCGCAGTATCATCGCAGAGACATTCGCGGGGTAGGCTTGTGCGTATAGCAGCGCCAGTGTGCTGCCCCAGCTGCCGCCAAACAGCACCCAGCGGTCAACACTCAGGTGCCGACGCAGGTGTTCAAGATCATCGACCAGGTTAGCAGCGGTATTGTTGTTGGTCTCAGCATGGGGTTCGGAGCGCCCGGCGCCACGCTGATCATACAGTATGATGCGATAGTGTTCGGGATCAAAAAATCGCCGCATTTGCTCGGAACAACCGGCACCCGGACCACCGTGTATGACCACTACCGGCAGCCCTTCGGGCGTTCCCGACTCTTCATAGTAAAGTGTATGACCACCGTCTACCGCCAGATGGCTATCGTTATAGGGTCGAATCTCGGGATAGAGCGGCAGCATCCAGAATCCTCTTCGCGGGCTTATTGTCATAATGCTCACTGGCCTGACCGTGTCCGCAGGCTCGGTGACAGACCAGGGGCCAATAATGACACAGGCACCTCTGACTGCACAGCACCCGGTTAACCGCCATTGTGATGCGCTTGCGCATCACCTACTATCGCTGCACCTGGGCGTTACCCAGTCTGGCCCGAGGCGGGCAAAACAGACTCAGTAACGCGCAACACGGGGGAATCCGGTGACAATCCGGAGCTGTCGCGCAACGGTAAGATGGTCCAACACCAGGCAACGCCTGACCGGTTGGCATCGTCAAAGCCCGAATGCCCGTCCAGGACACGCCACAAACGTCTGCAAGGTTGCCGGAACGTCACTGTTTCGCACGCAGACGGCAGTGGTCATTATCCTCGCGTCAGGGAGAACTCCTTAATGAAACCGCTATTAACCGGCTTTTTGGCGTTGATGTGTGCCCCCGGGTTGTGGGCCGATATCCGTCTTATCGATGACGTCGGCGACACCCTGGAACTCGACCGGCCCGCACAACGCATCGTCAGCCTGGTCCCCCACGCTACCGAGCTCTTGTTCAACATCGGTGCCGGTGACCTCATACTGGCGACAGTCGCCTATGCCGATTACCCCGAAGCTGCTCAGGCATTACCCAGGGTAGGCGACTATAACGCCCTGAATACGGAAGCGATTCTGGCGCTGGATCCAGACTTACTCATCACCTTTACCAGCGGGGCCAACCAGAGCCAGATCAGCCGGCTAGCGGCGCTGGGCTACCCCGTGTTCAGGTCAGACCCGCAAACCTTTGCCGATATCGATCGCACCCTGCGCCAGTTTGGCGAAATTACCGGCCGTAAGACTCGCGCTGGGCAGGTTGCCGATGCTTTTACTGCTGACATCGAACGGTTAACACAACGCTATAGTGGGAATCGTCCCTTGCAGGTGTTTTATCAAGTCTGGAACGACCCCCTGATTACCCTCAACGGCGATACCTTCATCAGCCAGGTCATTGAGATGTGTGGCGGGGTCAATGTGTTTGCCGATCTGCCAATGCCATCGCCCCAGGTCAGTCTGGAGGCAGTGATCGACAAGAATCCGGATGTCATTGTGACCGGGCCTTCCGATTCGGGAGACACCTCAAGCTGGCATCAGTGGCCACAGTTGCAGGCCGTTGCCAGCGGTGCTTTGCTAGAAACGGATCCCGATACTCTGCACCGGCCAACACCCAGCCTTATCAGCGGGGCGACGGCGCTTTGCAGCGCCATGGACAAGGTTCGCCAGAACTAGTCGTATTCAACCAGTAAAGCCATGACATCGGCAATTTGGCGGGGGGTATGCGGGGGTCTTAGCAGGGCACGGTACTCACCCTGGGGGTTGATAATGGCAATGTTGTCACTGTGTGCAACGGTGTAAACCTCGCCCTCACCTTCGGGGTAGAACAGGGTATTCAGCTGTTGAGCCAGACTTTGCAAATCGGCTACATCGCCGGTAAGACCGGTGAATTCGGGATGGAAAAAAGGCACATAGTTGGCCAGTACGTCCGGTGTATCACGCGCCGGGTCGACCGTCACCATCCACATCCGAACCTGGTCCGAGTACCCTTGCTCGGTGAGCGTACGGTAGGCTTGCGCCATGTCGGTCATATTGGTTGGGCAGATATCCGGGCAAAACGTATAGCCAAAATTGATGACATGCCACTGACCAACAAAAGCCCCGGTTGAAAACGACTCGCCCTGATGCGAGATCAGTTCTACAACAGGGACTTCGCGCGCGCTGTCAAAATAGAGGGTGTCGCGTTGCTCAAGCTCGGCTTTCAAATCCGGTGATGCGTTGAGGGTACGGTAGATCGAACCGGCAAAGACCGTGATAACCAGCCCAAACAACGCCAAAGACGTCCATACAATTCGGCGATTGGGCGAAGTCGGCAAGGTCTCGGTGGTCATAGAAAGGTCCTGAGTGAATGATCCAGTAACAGAGCCACAAATAATAACAGCAAATAGGTGATCGAGAACTTGAACGATCCCCAGGCTGCATCAACTTTACGATCCATCAACAACCACCAGTTCCACTGCAAATAGCGCAACCCCAACGCCAGGGCACATACGGCATAGACCGGGCCCATGTTGAGAGTGGCGAAGGGCAGCAAACTGATCGCCAGCAACAACCAGCTGTATAGCCAGACGTGAATCTTGGTGTACTGAATGCCGTGCGTCACCGGCATCATTGGGATGTCGGCATTTTGATAGTCCTTGATGCGATGAATCGCCAGAGCCCAGAAGTGCGGCGGTGTCCAGGCGAAAATGATCAGCACCAACAGCAGCGGTAAAGCACCAATGCTGCCTGAAATAGCCGTCCAGCCAAGCAGTGGCGGCATGGCACCAGCCAGCCCGCCAATCACAATATTCTGGGGCGTGGCCCGCTTCAGAAACCCGGTATAGATAACGGCATAACCTACCATCGAAGCCAGCGTCAGCCAGGCGGTCAGAGCGTTGACAAAAACCATCAACACCGCAAAACCGGTCAGCGTTAGCCCGAAGGCGAAGACCAGTCCATTGCGCTGGCTTACCCGGCCCGTCGCAACCGGTCGCCGGTGTGTTCGCGCCATCAACTGATCGATTTTGTGATCGACCAGGTGGTTAAAGGCAGCCCCTGCAGCGGCCAGTGCAGCGATTCCCAGGGTACCGAACACCCAGTTGGTCAGGCCGGCAATTCCCTGCTGAGGAGCCAGTGCCATGCCAACCCAGGCGGTGATCAGCATTAACAAGACCACCTTGGGTTTGGTCATTTCATAATAGTCTTGCCAGGCACGGTGGCTGACAGGGGCCGTTATTGTTTTAGACATGCTTGGCCTCTCGGTACAATGTGAAATTGACGGTCGCGACGGTCGCCAGTAACAGCGCACCGCCCAAATTGTGTAACACCGCAACAGTCAGCGGCAAACCAAAATAAATGTTGCTCAGGCCCAGTGTGACCTGCGCCACCAGAATCAGCAAGAGGGCACTGGCCAGGCCTGCAAAGCGAATGCTTACCAGTCGCCAGATCAGCCACAAACTCATCACAGTGGTCACGATAGCGCCAATCCGGTGAGCCATATGGATGGCGGTGCGGGCAGGCACTTCCAGATGCCCCCCGAGGTAATTGGGACCAATCGGGTGAGCAAGATCGAAGCCGCCGATATAATCGGCTTCCGGCCACCATTGGGTCTGGCAGGTAAACAGGTCAGGGCAGGCGAGGGCAGCGTAGTTGGAGGTCGTCCATCCTCCCAGAAATACCTGGCCAATAACCACGGCCAGCGTTACCGCTGCCAACACCCGCGGCAATTGGCGCGGAGCACTTGAAAAGCGCAACCCTGAGGGGGAACCCCGCAATCTGAGGGTCAGCAACCAAAGCAGCGTAAACGTCGCAAACCCACCCATCAAATGAGCAGTGACGACCTGGGGCCAGAGTTTCAGCGTTACCGTCCAGGCGCCAAAGGCACCTTGCAAAATAACCAGCCCGAGCAGCAGCAAAGGCAGTTTGAACGGTTGCTCCGGCCGATGACGATAGCGAAACGACACCGCGGCAAGTATCAGGATCAGAAAACCGAGTAAGGAGGCGAGGTAACGGTGAACCATTTCCGGCCAGGTCTTTTCCAGATCGACCGGAATGTCCGGAAACGCTTCATTGGCTCGATTGATCTGTTCATCGGTTTGCGGTGCCCAGATATGACCATAGCATGTGGGCCAGTCGGGGCAGCCAAGACCGGCATCCACCAACCGGGTAAAGGACCCCAATACCACCACGGAGATGGCAAACAGAGTGGCGAAGGCTGCCAGCTTGAAGCCGGGTTTTACACCGTAACTAGACACCATTAATTCCTCATTCTTCTTGTTC
Source organism: Saccharospirillum impatiens DSM 12546 (assembly GCF_000423605.1). Lineage (GTDB taxonomy): Bacteria > Pseudomonadota > Gammaproteobacteria > Pseudomonadales > Natronospirillaceae > Saccharospirillum > Saccharospirillum impatiens. The sequence goes on along the minus strand of NZ_AUIH01000007.1, from coordinate 168,168 downwards.
GATCGGATCGGGGGAGCTGCCGTTCCGCTGCTTCGCTGGTTTTACCGGCTGATCAACCGATCGTCGACAATTTCAACAGCTTTTTCAAATCATCCAGCTGATCATTAAAGGTGTTCGAGGGTGTGAAATACAGGGGGATATTCCCCAGCGGGTCCACAATAAATACAAAGTGTTGCTGACTGAACTGGCCTGGTATTTGTTCGCGAAAGGCATCAGACACGGCGTTCAGCGAGTGAATCTCCAAACCCGGATATTGCTCCGTCAACGGTGCCAACCCGCTTGAATTGGACATCAGCAACCGCTTCATGCGCGGCTCGTTTTTACCCAGCGCCACATGCGTCTGACGCTGCAGATACACCTGCTGTTCGCAGTCGGCTGTGCACGTCGCTGACGTTTGCACCATCAACCACTGACGGTCCGGATTCACCGCGTTCAGATCCAGACCAAGGTCATCAATATGCAGAACCGGGGTGACCAGAATGCCCTTGTTGACCCGCTCATCCGGTGTCAGCCAGCCGGAAAAATACAGCAGGGTTGACGACGCCATCACCAGCAGCGGAGTGAGCAGTATTACCAGCATCTGCAGTTTGTTAAAGCCGTTGCTGCGTGGCATCTGAGTGGATTGCGTCATTACATTCTCCGCGCGGCGATCCTGAACGGCAGGAAGCCGGTGTTACAAAAGGTTAGAGTTCCGATTTGCGTCGCTTGCCAAAATGAACGCCGGCAAAGCCATACATCCCGGCCAGCGCAACAGCCATTGCAAACCATTGCAGGGCATATCCGGTGTGCATCTGCGCGGACATGACCGAAGGTGTCCAGATCACCTGACCAACACCGGGTTGGCCGGTCGTTAATTGTAATAAACCTGACGGCGGCTGACGTTGCATCTTTTCAGCCATCGCACCCGGCGCGATCGCCTGTATAACCTGAGGCCACTGATCTGTCAGTGGCGTATCAGCCAGGACGATGCTGTCACTCAATGGCCGCCATTGCCCAACCCAGTCCCGACTGCCCGGGGGCAGCCTCAATGCCGGCAGTTGGCTGCGATCCATTGAGCCGGGTACCCAACCAAGTGACGCCAGATACCAGCGTTGCCCGACATCCAGTGGCACCCAGACTTCGTATCCTACCTGTCCTTTCCAGGTTCGGTTATCCAGCAACCAGGGCGTGTTAACGTCCAACTCACCGGTTAACCGGTAGTGCTGGTAGTCGACAGGGCGGGTTCCGTCTGTGAGTGGTTCGATCACAGTGCGCGCCTGTAACTGCTCTTCCAACTGGGTTTTCTGTTCAGCTCTGTTAAGCTGCCACAAGCCAAGCACAGTAAACAGCGGCAAAAAGACCGCAACAAAAAGAGTGAGTGCCGTGCCAGGCTTGAATGTCATAACGTGCCATCAGTTCGGTATCCGAACCCAGCCGATTTACCAGGAGCCAGAAATATGTTGTTAAAAGTCATCATGGTGGTACTGATCATTGCCATGTTGCTGTCACTGAGTGGTGCCCTGGTGGCTCTGTTCAAAGACGAGCCGGATTCTAAGCGCATGGTCAAGTTGCTGACCATCAGGGTGAGCCTTGCCGTTCTGATTGTGATCGTGCTGGTGTATGGCTACATGACTGGCGAGCTGTCTCAGGGTGCACCCTGGAGCGGACGCTACTGAGACAGTGAATCAAGGGAGCCAGGAACGGGCTCCCTCTGCAAACCCAGATCTGCCGTTAAATCCAGTATACGAGTACGAAGAGACACAACCAGACCACATCAACAAAGTGCCAGTACCAGGCTGAAGCCTCAAACCCGAAGTGATCTTCCGCTTTAAAGTGACCGCGTATCGAACGCACCAGTTGCACCGCGAGCATAAAGGTACCAATGGTCACGTGGGCCCCGTGGAAACCGGTCAGCATAAAGAAGGTCGACCCATAGATACCGCTTTCAAGCGTGAGCCCCAGGTGCTGGTAAGCTTCAATGTATTCTTCCGCCTGAAAGAACAAAAAGATAACCCCCAGAGCGACTGTAATACCCAGCCAAATGTTCAGTTGCTTACGATGTCCGGCACGCAAGGCGTGATGGGCAACCGTCAGCGTGATGCTTGACGCAATGAGGATGATGGTATTGATCAGAGGCAAACCAAAGGCGTGAATCACCGCTTCCGGTGCTTGAAACAAAGCGTTGTCCGGATTGCTGAGCATTGGCCAGGTGAATTCAAACCCCGGGTACAAGTAGTTGGTTACGCCTTTGTCCCCCTCGCCGCCGAGCCATGGCCCAACGTAATTGCGAACATAAAACAGCGCACCGAAAAAGGCGGCGAAAAACATCACTTCCGAGAAAATGAACCAGCCCATGCCCCAGACATAGGACTTTTTCAATTGGGCACTGTTCAGGCCTGCATGGTTTTCTCGGATCACCTTGCTGAACCAGTTGTACAACACCACAGCGAACACCAGCGCACCGGCGAAAAACCACCAGTGTGAGCTGGAGTCCTGAGCGCCGGATGACATGTCGTTCATCATGTTTCCGGCACCGAATACGGTAAGGAACATGCCAAAGGCCATCCACACCGGTAAACGACTTTGTGCGGGCACATAGTAGTGCTCATGGGTTGTACTGCTTGTCGCGGCATTGCTGGACATCGCACTCTCCATCCTGTTCTTGTTCTTGTGGGGTTGGCCAGCCCTGCCACTGCAGGGGCCGACACTCCCGGTTATTTGGTGGGCTAACCGTTACTCCAGGGTAACGGCTGCCGATTGCTGCTCGCTACTGACATCGTACAGTGTGTAACTCAGGCTGATCGTCTGCACCCAGGCAGGCAGGTCCGGATCAATTTGGAATACCAGGGCCATTTCCACATCTTCACCGGCCGTCAGCGGCTGTTGGTTGAAACAGAAGCACTCGGTCTTGTGAAAATAAGGCGTCACTTCAAAAGGTGACAAACTCGGGATTGCCTGTGCTGTCATGTCGCGGCGTGTTGCGTTTTTGGCGAAGTAGCTGACTTCAACCACTTCACCGGGTTTTGCCGTGAGGGTCTTCACCATGGGCCTGAACTCCCACGGCATATCCGCGTTGTTGTTGGCCAGGAACTGCACCTTGATACTGCGGTTCTCATCGACGAGGTAATCTTGCACCAAAGACGCCTCATTGGTGCGACCGGTAATGCCGGTCCACTCGCATATGAGGTTGTACATGGGCACCAGGCCGACGAAAACAAACGCCAGCATGCCAAACACCACAGACACCATTTTCACGATAATCCGCGTATGGCTGGGTCGTGCGTTTTCAGCGTCGCTCATACTGGCTCTCTCCTGGTTCAACCTGCGTCAATCGATCCTGGGCGGTGTTGAAAAGGTATGGTAAGGAGCCGGTGAGTCGACCGTCCATTCCAGACCTTCAGCGCCTTCCCAGGGTTTGGCCGGGGCTGGTTTGCCCGCCACAATGGTGTGAACCACGATGTAGAGGAACAGCAACTGGCTGGCACCAAACAGGAAACCGCCGATGCTCGATACCATGTTGAAGTCGGCAAACTGCAGAGCGTAATCCGGAATACGGCGCGGCATACCGGCCAGGCCCAGGAAATGCTGCGGGAAGAACAGGACGTTAACCCCGACAAAACTCAGCCAGAAATGCACCTTGCCCAGAGTTTCGTTGTACATCTTGCCACTCCACTTGGGTAACCAGTAATAGACCCCCGCCATGATCGAGAACACGGCGCCCGGTACCAGCACATAGTGGAAGTGAGCCACAACAAAATAGGTGTCGTGGTACTGGAAGTCCGCAGGGGCAACCGCGAGCATCAGACCGGAGAAGCCACCAATGGTAAACAGCACCACAAAGCAGATGGCAAACAGCATTGGGGTCTCGAACGTCATCGATCCCCGGAACATGGTGGTCACCCAGTTGAATACTTTCACCCCGGTCGGCACCGCGATCAGCATGGTGGCCCACATGAAGAAGGCTTCGCCCAGGAAGGGGATGCCTACCGTGAACATATGGTGCGCCCAGACAATAAAGCTCAGAAAGGCAATGGAGGCGGTTGCGTACACCATGGAGCTGTAACCGAACAGCCGCTTGCGGGCAAAGGCCGGGATGATCGCCGAGACGATACCAAAGGCCGGCAGAATCATGATGTAAACTTCAGGGTGCCCGAAGAACCAGAAAATATGCTGGAACAGAACGGGCGAACCACCCCCGGCTGCGTTAAAAAACGCCGTGCCGAAGTGAATGTCCATCAGCATCATGGTGACCACACCGGCCAGTACCGGCATCACCGCAATCAGCAAATACGCGGTGATCAGCCATGTCCAGACGAACAGTGGCATCTTCATCAGGGTCATGCCCGGTGCACGCATGTTCAGAATGGTGGCAACAATGTTGATCGCGCCCATGATCGAACTGGCACCCATAATGTGGACCGCAAAAATAAAGAAAGTCACACTCGGCGGTGCATACGTCGTCGACAGCGGCGCATAGAACGTCCAGCCGAAGTTTGGCCCGCCACCTTCCATGAACAAAGTACTGGTCAGCATGGCGAAGGCAAATGGCAGAATCCAGAAACTGAGGTTGTTCATCCGTGGCAGAGCCATATCCGGCGCACCGACCATCATTGGAATCATCCAGTTAGCCAGCCCCACAAAGGCTGGCATCACCGCACCAAACACCATGATCAGGCCATGCATGGTGGTCATCTGGTTAAAGAATTCCGGTTGCACCAGCTGCAGGCCTGGCTGGAACAGTTCAGCCCGGATCACCATGGCGAAGGTACCGCCCAGCAAAAACATCGCGAAACTGAACCACAGGTACATGGTACCGATGTCTTTGTGGTTGGTTGTATAGAGCCAGCGAGTTAGGCCTTTGGCCGGCCCGTGGTGTTCGTGATCATGGTCATGATCATGGGTAGCAGTCGTCATGTCATGCCTCCTTATTCGCCGGCTTTAAAGTTGTAAACGTCAACGGGGGTGACCATATCGCCCACGTTGTTGCCCCAGGCATTACGCTCGTAGGTGATAACGGCCGCCATATCGGCATCGCTGAGCTGGTTGCCATAGGCCGCCATGGCGGTACCCCGCGAACCATTCACGACAATATCCAGATGACCGTCAGCAGGGCCCACCGCAATTGGGCTGTTTGCCAGCGCCGGGAAGGCGCCCGGAACACCGGAGCCATCGGCCTGGTGACAGGACGCGCAGGCAGAGCCATACACCTGTTCACCACGTTCCATCAGTTCATCGAAGGTCCACTCGCGATCATTCAGTTCAGCCAGTTCAATCGCTGCCTGTTCTTTCTCTGCGAGCCATTGTTCAAATTCCTCGGGAGACACCGCCTCTACAACGACCGGCATAAAGCCATGGTCCTTACCGCACAATTCGGTGCACTGGCCCCGGTAAGTACCTTCTTCGTTGATGATGGTCCAGGCTTCGTTGACGATGCCCGGTATCGCGTCTTTCTTGACCGCCAACGCCGGCACCCACCAGGAGTGAATCACGTCAGCAGAGGAGAGCAGAAAACGGACTTTGGTACCGGTTGGCAGCACCACGGGCTCATCGACTTCGAGAAGATAGTTCTCATTCTTTTCGAGCCGGTTGTTTATCTCGTCCCGCGGAGTAGACATGCTGGAGAAGAAGCTGACTTCCTGTTCGGCGTTTGCGTCGATGTAACGATAGCGCCAGCGCCATTGGTAACCCACCACTTCGAGGGTAACTTCAGACTCTTCAAAATTGTACATGTCGGCCAGGGTATAGGTTGCCTTCACGCCGATGGCGAAAATGACGGCTGCCGGTATCAGAGTCCAGGCCAATTCGACTTTGGTGCTTTCATGGAAATTGGACGATACCGCACCTTTGGACTTACGATGCTTGAACATGGAATAGAACATGACGCCAAACACCAGTACGCCAATCACCACGCACACCCACAAGGTAAGCATATGGAGACCGTACACTTCCTGGCTGATATCTGTCACACCCCGGGGCATATTGAGTGTCCAGTCCGCACGCGCGACTGAACTTATCAACAGCGCCGTCAGGGCAATAAATACCCTTTGCAGCTTCATCTGCATCCTTCACCTCTGCACTTGTTATTGTATTGGGATTCCAGGGTCGGGCCGGATCACCTAATTTACTGCGCTTGCTGGCGTCTGTTTAGCGACTTACTGAGTGAAGGGCTAATCAGCGGCCTAAGGCTGTTCTGTGCCGAATTGAGTCTTTCTTGTTTCCCGGATCACCCGATTTAGATTGAGTCGAGTTAGTATAAACACGGAACTTTTTAAAACCCAAGCATCAAGCGTTCCAAGGGTTGTTCAAATATCAGTCAGAAAAGACAAAATATTTCGTAAAAACAACATCTTAGGAAGATTATGACCGCTCAAAAATTTACCCGGGAGTGTCGCTGAATTGATCCGGGTCTCCAACAAAGCCTGGCGCCAAACCTGGGCACTGATGTGGCCTGTTATGCTGGCCAACCTGTCGCTGCCTTTATTGGGCCTGGTCGATACCGCCGTGCTTGGCCACCTGGACGACAGTGTTTACCTCGCCGGCGTGGCCCTGGGTGCCAGTCTGATCGCCTTTGTATTCCTCGGGTTTAACTTTTTGTCGATGGGTTTGTCAGGGTTTACCTCCCAGGCCAAAGGCGCGGGCGATGCGCGACTCATTCGAACTCAGCTTGCTCAGTACGCCCTGGTCGCGGGAGCGTTATCAGCCACGGTACTGATTGCGCAATCTGTACTGGTGCAACTGGGGCTGGGGTTCATGCAGGCGTCGGATGCGGCGACAGCAGAGGCCCGGACATATCTGAACATCCGGATCTGGGGCGTTCCCGCCCAAGTGTTTACCTCCATGCTGCTCGGGTTCTTTGTCGGCATGCAGAATACCCGCATTGCGCTGGTGACAGTGTCGGTGGCACAGCTGGTGAATCTGGTGCTGAACGTTACGCTGGTCTATGGCTTTGGCATGACCACCGCTGGCATTGCACTGGGCACGGTGATCAGCGAATACCTGGCACTCGTGCTGGTGCTATTGACCCTGTGGCGAACCCTGAAACACTTACCCGGCGGGCTCGATGCGCCAAAGCTCCGGTCGCTGAAAGCCTACGCCGGTATCTTCAGCGTCAGCCTCAGCCTGTTTATTCGCACCTTCCTGTTGCTGATGGGCTTTGCCTGGTTCAACCGGCTAAGCGCTGCCCTCGGGGATTCGGTACTGGCCAGCAACGCTATCCTGCTGGCGTTTCTGACCCTGATATCCAACAGCATGGATGCCAGTGCCGCTGCGGCTGAAGCCCAGGTCGGGCTGGCGATTGGGCAGCGTGACCCACAAGCATTGCGTGAAGCGCTATGGACCACCGGCTGGTGCGCTCTGGGACTGGCCTCGGTATTGACCCTGTTATTTGCACTGCTGGGCAAGCCCATGCTGGGTGTTATAACCAGCCAGACAGTCCTGCAACAACAAGCCGGTGACTATTTGCCATGGATTGTTGCCATGCCCATTCTGGCCGGCACCGCTTACTGGCTCGACGGTGTTTTCATCGGCGCCCGCCTCACCGCCCAGATGCGCAATGGGGTGGTATTCGGGTTTATCAGTTTTGTACTGGCCAGCCAATGGTTACCGTCGACCCAGCAAGCTTTGTGGGTTGGGTTCAGCCTGATGTTCATCGGCCGCTCCGTGTGGATGCTCTCGGTATATTGGCGAGCCCTGCTGCCGATGACCCGGGCGACCTCGACCTCTCCTTCCTAGTATCTGATTGACCCCTCCCGGAGCCGGTCAATTGCCCGGCAAACTGGACAGCCTGAGCTACACTAGAGGTTGGAAAGCATTGTGCTTAGCTACTGACAGCCATAGCTTGCGGGTAGCTTCCTGCAAGAGCGTTAGTCGCTCCGTTTTATGACTGTTGTGGGTACCCGGTCTGTTTGCATTGGGTGCTCACCGCTTCACTCGACAAGGCCCGCCGTCATGTCAACAGCCTCCATCGACAAAGCCCTGGACCAAGCGCTTGGCGCAACTGAAGGAGAGCAGAGCCTGCAACGGTTTATCGCCGTGTTCCACCGCAAACACCCGCATCTGCTGATCGTGGAGCACGGCTCACTGGAGCGGCGGCTGACCGCCATGCTGATCCAGTATTGCCGCTTGCTGCCAATACTGCTGGATGAAGCCAAAAGCGTGACCGGTCGCCACAGCAGCGCATCTGACTTTGATGCATTGCATGGGATCGTTGAGGCCTTTTTTTCAAGTCTGGAGCCCAAACGACTTACCTTCGGCGTTCTGGGGATACTCGACAAAGTCTATTTCGGACATCGCCTGCTTGAGGAATGGCACGACCGACACCGGCTCGACACTCACCGTACCGCCCTCAGTTGGGATACGTCACTGTCAAATATTCTGGTGCATACGCTGATTGGCGATGGCTATGCAAACGAGCTGGACGCCGCGGTGCGGGACGTTATCGACACTCAACCCCGCAAAGAAGGTGACACCATCGACGCTAAAAAAATCAGGCACCCGGCACCGCCTTTTCCTTGTCTGGCTTCGCGTCATGGTGTGAGTCTGGCATGGAGTCGCTGAACACTACCCCAGGTCATTAACCAGCAAGGCTTCTACTTGGCGACAACGGTCTTGCAATTGTTCGGCACTGGGCGCAGTGATCGTGATGTGACCAATTTTACGCCCGGGACGCGGGTCTTTGCCGTAGTCGTGCCAGTGCGCTCCGGGTATCTTCAGAACGGCGGCACATTCAGGCATGGCACCAATCAGGTTGTACAGCGCCACCGGCTGTGACGCCCGGCATCGGCCCAATGGCAGGTCAGCCACAGCCCGGATGTGATTCTCGAATTGACTGCAGGTGCTGCCTTCAATGGTCCAGTGACCGGAGTTATGCACCCGGGGAGCAATTTCATTGGCCAGCAATCGATCACCGACCACGAAGAACTCGAAAGCCAGCACTCCGACGTAATCGAGCGCAGCCATCACCTGCCCAACCGCTGCTTCGGCCTGAATTTGCAATGGGTGCTCGGACATCGGTTCAGACCGGTACAGCATGCCCTGGCGATGCTCGTTGCGAACCAGCGGATAAAAAGCCAGCTCGCCGGACGCAGACCGCACCCCTATGCAGGACACTTCGTAGTCAAACTCGACAAACCCTTCGAAAATCAGCGGTACCGAGCCTAGTTCGTCGAAAGCGTTGGCGGCATCGGCTTCAGTGCGCAGTACTTTCTGGCCTTTACCGTCGTAGCCCAGGGTGCGGGTTTTCAAAATAGCCGGAAGACCAAGCCGTTCCAGTGCGCGATCGAGGTCGGCCTGGTCAGTAATGTCAGCGATGGGCGCGGTGGGAATGTCCAGACGCTGGAACAGATTTTTCTCCAGCCAGCGATCCCGGGCTGTCTCCAGCGCGCGGGCGGATGGATAGACAGGAACCTGGTCAGCTATAAAGGCGACCGTGGCGGGCGGCACGCTTTCAAATTCAAAGGTCACCCGGTCCGACATTTTCAACAATTCACGAACGGCATAATGATCGTCGTATGCCCCTTCGACCAAAGGCCCGAGATCGCCGGCGCAAGCGCCTTTGGCCGGGTCAAGAAACGCCATGCGGATGCCCAGCGGCACCGCCGCCAGCGCCATCATGCGGCCCAACTGACCGCCACCTATGACACCAATACGCATGCGTCAGACTCCCGGAACCGGATTGGCCAGCACCCGGTCAGTCTGGGCACTGCGAAATTGCAGCAATGCAGAGCGCACAGCAGCATCGTCATTGGCGAGGATGCTCGCGGCCAGCAGAGCGGCATTAATAGCCCCCGCTTTACCAATGGCGAGCGTGCCCGTCGGTATTCCCGCCGGCATCTGCACGATGCTCAACAGAGAATCGACACCGCTGAGCATACTGCTCTGCACCGGCACACCCAGTACCGGCAGATGCGTCTTGGCGGCACACATACCGGGCAGGTGCGCGGCACCCCCTGCGCCGGCTATGATGACTTTCAGACCACGATCAAACGCCGATTCCGCGTAGTCAAACAGCAAATCGGGCGTACGGTGCGCCGATACGACCTTGCATTCGTGGCTGATCCCTAACTGGGTCAGAGTGTCTGCGGTGTGGCTCATCGTTGCCCAGTCGGACTGGGAACCCATAATGATGCCAACGGTTACAACCGGGGCGTTTTGCGTCACTGGGTGTCATCCTTAGCGGGTGAGGTTGGGTCGAGAATCTTTACCGGGGTCGCTTCGACGTCCGGCTCGGCTGGCGGCGGCGGCGATACCCGGGTTTGTATTTCCTTGAGACTTTGATGGGTCTGGCTGATGCGATCGATGTAACCGCAGTCGACGCACTCACGCACCATCACGGCTCCTTCGTGCTCATAGCCCGCCTTTAATGTATCCATAGTGCCGCATTTAGGGCACACCGCACCGGCGATGAATCGAACCGTCATAGTCAACTGCCTCTTAAAACCGGGATTATACGGAAGTGGCACAGCAGCGTCATTGTCGACCGCTCGGTCAAAACAGCTCGTTAGCCAGAGCCTTTCCTGTGCTAAACTAAAATGCTGTCGCCTGCGCCATCATGTGGGCGGCATCAATGAGTGACTGAAGCACAACTCACCCATCGCATTGCTGAACCCTGTCCGCCGACCCATGGATGGTGACACCATGTCCGACAAATTAAAAACTCGCTGGTTTCAGACGCCGACGTCCTCCTCGTCGTTAGGCTACGCGACCCGGTTCTACATGAAAGTATTCCAGAGCCTGAAAACGGACGAGTCGTTGAACCTGGACGCTCAACTCGCGCCGCTGAAAACCAACTGGTATCTGACCGAGAAAACCACTCAGCGCTGGCATAAGGTCTTTAACTACCAGAGTACAGCGCCCCAGGCCTTTACCTACAGTGCCCCCGCTGGGGTCTGGGCACTGATGCAGGTGCTGGAAGATCTGGGTATCAAGTTCAGTCGCATCATGCATCTTCGCAGCCACCTGTTGCTAACCTCGCCTTCCGGTTTTGAAGTGAATGCTCACTACACGACAAACGTCCGTTATATGGGAGCCCGGCCTCTCAAGAGCCGGTCAGTCGCTCTGATTTTCCGGTCTGAAGTCAGGGATGTCCGGGGCCGTGAAATCATGCAGCTGGAAGATGAACTCTACGTCGGTGGCCTGCCGGCAGACTTCGTCGCGCAGCTGTCTTCGAAACACGTGAAAGTGCCTCTGGCAGATCGCAGCGACATCGCTATCGACAACCCGGTAGCCGATCAGATTCCGGTCACCATTGGCCGGCGCCTGGGCAGTCAATACGGAAAATTGTCCGGCGATTTGAACCCCTTGCACATCTCCAGTATTGGGGCACGGCTGCTAGGGCACTCGGGTTCCTTTGTTCAGGGCTTGTGCACCGCCAATCTGTTACTGGCAACACTGGGCACGCACTGGCGACGCCCGGTGCGCAGCCTGACTATGGAGTTCAAGCGACCGGTACCGCAACCGGCCAAGCTGACGCTGATCTGCACACTCGACCAGTTCAGCCTGATTGATGCGAAGAAACGTGTATTGGTGACTGGCTCTTACATTTGTTGAATACGCGCATGACTCGTTGCTCGAATGCTCGAATGCTCACGCTTCGGAGTATGCACAATGCAAGTGGCGGATGCCGGCGGTGCATTAAACCTCAGAGCCGGAATCAGGGTTTTCTGGGCCCTCTTCCGGTGCGTTATCCGGTTCAGCCTCAGGCTCCATTTGCTCGCGCAACCAGCTTTCCAGTTCAGCGACGCCGTCTTTTTTCAGCGAGCTGAACAGCTGTACCGAGAGCCAGTTGGCTTGCGATTGCAATTGACTGCGTACTTTCATCAGGGTGGTCTTGGCTGGCCCCTTTTTCAGTTTGTCGCTTTTGGTCAGCAAAACCCGCAGCGGCATCTGCGTCTGAATTGCCCAGCGCACCATCATTTCATCGAACTCGGTCATCGGGTGGCGCACGTCCATTACCAGCACGATGCCTTTGAGACTGTGTCGATCGGCCAGGTATTCACCAATGTTCTTTTCCCAGTCTTCCTTCATGTCCCGGTTAACCTTGGCATAGCCGTACCCCGGCAAATCAACCAGGCGGCAGTCTTCGGTCGACAGGGAGAAATAATTGATTAGCTGGGTGCGCCCCGGTGTCTTTGACGTCCGGGCCAGTTTGGAATTTCGGGTCAGCGCATTCATGGCGCTACTTTTACCTGCATTGGAGCGGCCGGCAAAGGCCACTTCAGCGCCGCTGTCCGGTGGACTCTGTTGTAAATGCTGGGCACTGGTCTGAAAACGGGCCGAATCAAAACGCAAAACCGACATGGAGTGTCTCACCGGGGGTTAAAAACCGGCAGTGTACCTGAAATCGGGGCCGGACGGAGTCCTGTTGACCGATCCATGTTCAAATAATACCCACTCAAGGCGCGGGGTTTCTTCTCAACACCCTCCCGGGTCTATATAATGCCCGGTCATATTAAGTGGTCAGAATCCGGATCCGTGCACATCCGTTCTGATGACTGACCTTTTCCACCTCTGACGTGCGGGACGCGACATGAAAAAACTCATCGTAGGCCTTGCCATGCTGGCCGGCATTTCCGGCTTTGCAATGGCCGAAGGCAATGCTGAAGACGGCGAACAATACACTGAATCCTGTGCCGCTTGCCACGGCGCCGACGGGAACAGTGCTGCCGCCTCCTTCCCCAAGTTGGCCGGCCAGGGCGAAGCCTATTTGTTGAAACAAATGATCGATGTTCAAAATGGCGACCGCATCATCACGCAGATGTCCGGACAACTCGATGGTCTCAGTGAAGATCAACTCGCCGACATCGCCGCATACTATTCCAGCCAAAATAAGACCGTTGGCAATGCCGACCCGGATCTGGTCGCCCTGGGTGAACAGCTGTACCGTGGCGGCAACCCGGAAACCGGCGTGCCATCTTGTGCGGGCTGTCACTCGCCCACGGGCTCTGGCAATGCGCCGGCTGGCTATCCGATGCTCTCCGGACAACACGCCGACTACATTGAAAGCCAGCTCTACAAGTTTCAACGGGGTTATCGCGCTTCAGAACCGAGCGATGAAGCCCGTGTAAACGACGGCGAATCCCGTGTTATGCGCGCAACCGCTTTTCGTCTGAAAGACTTTGAAATTGAAGCTCTGGCAAGCTATATCAATGGTTTGCACTGATTCCTAGCCCGGTCAGTACCGGCTGTTCAGGCCCGGTTAACCCGAGGTAAAGACAATGAAAAGCGAAGGACCGGTTCACGGCCTTCGCTTTTTTTGTGGCGGGCTTTAGGGCAAAGTGACCGCCAATACCTACTCTGGTTCGCTTGTGGAGATCCAACCTATGTTTAAACGTGTGATGTTGTCCGCGCTGGCCCTGATGGTGCTGGTTTCCGGTTTCGCTACTGCAGAAGAATTCCGGGCAGGAACTCACTATCAGGTACTACCGGAAAAATTACCGACCAGCTACCGCGGTGAAGAAGTCGGCGAAATCATGGAAATCTTCAGCTATAGCTGCATTCACTGCTTCAACCTGGAGCCCTATGTCACGTCCTGGAAACAGGGCAAGCCTGACGACATTCGGTTCACGCCGGTACCTGTATTGTTCAACTCCCGCCAGATTCCGGAAGCCAAGGCTTACTATGCCGGCCAGTTTCTGAATGTGATCGCACAGAGCCACCCATCGATATACAACGAAATTCACATCAACCGGAATCGTTTGTCGACCGATGAAGACTTTGCCGAAATTTTCGAACGCTTTGGCATCAGCGAAAGCGAATACATGGACATGGCCAATTCCTTTGCAGTCAACACTCGTATCTCGCTGGCTCAAAAGATCACGCAGTTGAGCCAGATACAAGGGACGCCCAGCCTGGTTGTTAACGGCCAGTACCTGGTTTCCGGTCAAACAGCCGGTGGCAATGAGCGTATGTTTACCGTCGCCGAGTGGCTGATTCGCAACCAGGACCAGCTGTGACCGCTGACTGCACCGCCTTACCGGTTGCGCTACACTGAGTAGCCAACCGGCCCTTCATTATCGTGTTTTGACTGCCGACGGGTCACCATTGATAGGAGCCTGTCCATGAGATCAAGCCACCTGGATTATGAGTTCCCGGTTCACCTAAGTGACCCCCGGGAGTTCTACCGCAAGGCTGATCCAGACCATCTGACCCTGCTGAGTTTCAACATTCAGGTGGGCATACACACCCGGCATTTCCCTGACTATTTCCTGAAGTCCTGGCAGCACGTCTGGCCCAGCCGGTCGCGTCAGCACAATCTGGATCAGATCAGCAAACTGATACGCCACTTTGATATCGTGTCTCTGCAGGAAGTTGACGGTGGGAGTTTTCGCACCGGTTATGTCAATCAGGTTGAATACCTGGCCAGAAAATCAGGCCAACCCTACTGGCATCAGCAATTGAACCGGAATCTGGGTCGATTCGCTCAACACAGCAACGGATTGATTTCCCGGTTAAAACCTCACCGCATCGACACACATGCTCTGCCCGGTTTGCCCGGTAGGGGCGCTATGGTGGTTCAACTTGGCGATGAGCATCCTGTCGTCATTGTTATGTTGCATCTGGCGTTGAGCAAGAAAGCGCAGGACCAGCAACTGCGCTTCATTCGGAATCTGATCCAGCAATACCAGCACGTTATCGTTATGGGCGACATGAACACCCACAGTCTGCGATTGTTGAACGATTCGCCCTTAAGAGAGTGCGGCCTTAAATCGGCCCACGCCCGCGCTACGTTTCCCAGTTGGCAGCCTCATCGTTGCCTCGACCACATTCTGGTCAGTCGTCATTTACGGATCGTACGGATGGGCGTGCTCGATTTTCCGTTGTCCGATCATCTGCCCGTCGCACTCGAAATTGAATTGCCCGAACTGGCCCGATAAAAGCGGCTGCGTAGATCGGCGTGGCAGCAAAGCACTGCTATACTCGCATCAGCTTCGGTAATTTTCAGCAAAGTATCGGCAAGGACATATGGGAAGAATGAGCGACATTCAGGACTTATTGCGACGCGGCGTGTTGGATTTATCCATCATGATTCGGGGCATTGACCGAGAGCTCGACGAAACGTTGGATCAGCTCAAACTGGCGCTGCGACAACGCAACGATCTGGACGTTGACGCCTTTGGCAAAGCCCTGGAAGCCACCGATAAACGGTTTGATCTTATCGAAAACCGTACCGAGGAAGGCGTTACGCACCTGTATTCCTTGTATCAGTTGTTAATTGATACCGACGACGAGCGGGTACCTGACACGCTCATACGTCAAATAGGCGAACGCAGCCCCTATGTCCATGATGCGCTGACACTGGCGCAACAGATCCAGCCGCTGATCTCTTTGGGAGCGGACCCTGATGCTGACAGCAGCACCCTGATTCGGCTCAGACAGAAACTCTGCTCACGCTTTATCACCTTGTTGCGCACTCTGGCCATTCTGGGCGATGAAGACGGCGCTTTGCGCTCTCTGGCTGCCCGCCTGGAACCAATACCAGACTGGACGACTCTGGATGTCCTCGCGGCAGAAACGATTATGTTGATTCAAACTCGACTTAATCAGGAAAAAGGAAAGTTCGAGTATTACCTGAATGAACTTAATGCCAAACTGGTTGCCATCAACCGCCTGATTGGAGAAGACCAGCACGCCGTCACAAACCTGCAATCGCTGAATGACAGTCTGAACGCCAATGTTGACCACCAACTTGAGCGTGTACGCAGCGAACTGGAAACGGCCACCGACATGCAGAGCCTGAGGCTCGCCATGACCCACTCCATGGACGATTTGCTGGGCGTGTTAAGTGAATTTCAGGACCAGGTTAAGTCAAGTCTCTCCGGCATGCATCAGCGCCAGGCCGAGCTGACACAGCAACTGACCGAGTTACAGACAGATAACCGCAGGCTGATCGAACAGGTGCATCAGGAACGCGAGCTGTCACTTCGTGACCCGCTGACTCAACTGCCGAATCGGCAGGGTTTTGATGCCCGCCTGGCCGAAGAAATTGCCCGTAGTGAGCGCTATCAGCAACCGTGCTGCGTCGCGCTGATTGACATTGATTTGTTTAAAACCATCAACGACCAGTATGGCCATCTCGCTGGCGACAAAGTTCTTAAGGTGTTGGCGAAAGAAATGCGCAGCCAGGTTCGCCAGTCGGACTATCTGGCCCGATTCGGGGGGGAGGAATTCGTCCTGCTACTGCCGCAAACGCCAATTGATGCGGGAATGCAGGCGTTAGAAAAAATGCGATTGCACATCAGCCAGTGCCCGTTCAACTTTCAGGGAAAACCGGTGCAAATCACCTTTTCTGCCGGTGTATCGGCCTACCGCAATGGAGAATCGGCAGATCAATGGCTGCATCGTGCCGATGAAGCCCTGTACACGAGCAAGGGGGCCGGTCGTAACAGAACCACATCGGCTGACGGCTGACTAAGCCACAGTCTTAGCGGTCCTGGTTTTCACGCGTCAATTGACCCAATACTCGCTCCAGCTGGCGGGTATTGATTGGCTTGGTCAGAAATTCATCCATGCCGGATTCGATACATCGCCGACGAACATCCTCAAGCGCGTGAGCGGTCAACGCGACAATGGGTAATCGAGGCAAATTGTGACGCTTTTCATAGGCGCGGATGGCCTCTGTTGCTTCATAGCCATCCATGTGTGGCATTTCACAATCCATCAGCAACACATCACCGTCAAAAGCTTCTGCCTGTCTGACTTCCAGCGCTTCACCACCATGATTGACCAAGGTTGACTGGTGGCCTAACTTTTCCAGCAACCCCTGAATGACGTGCTGATTCACTAAATTGTCTTCCGCCACCAGCACCCTTAGGCCGTTCTGTGGCACAGGGTCCGCCAACCGGGCTTCCTCACGTCGCGGTCGAGCCTGCAAAAAGGGCAGTCTTACGGTAAAACACGACCCCTGGTTAGGCTCACTGGTCACCATTAGCGTGCCCCCCATTAGAGCCACCAACTCACGGCTGATTGCCAGGCCAAGGCCTGTTCCACCCGCTTGGCGCTGACGTCCGGGATCAACGTCTGAATAGAGGTTAAACAGATTTTGCTGATCAACCTCGGAAATGCCAATGCCCGTATCTTCTACTCTGAATTCCAGCAACCGGGGTGCGTTTGGGTCTATTCCAAGCGTAAGTTTAACCGCCCCCTTATCAGTGTACTTAATGGCGTTACTGACTAGGTTCGACAAGACCTGACGCACGTGCTGGGCATCCAGCATCACCCATGCAGGGACCACCGGCTCAATATCGCCGGTCAACAGCAGAGATTTATGTTCCGCCTGCGACAGAAACAGTTTCACCTGCTGTTGCACCAGTTGATGAACATCCACTGGCTCACGCCGAAACGCCATTTTACCTGCTTCGATTTTGGAGTAGTCCAGAATGTCGTTTATCAACGCCAGCAATGAACTGCCGGAGCCCTGAATGGTCTCAACATAGCCACGCTGTTCGTTATCCAACCGTGTACGGGATAACACTTCGGTCATTCCCAAAACGCCATTCAGGGGGGTTCGAATTTCGTGGCTGATCTGCGCTAGAAACTGGCTCTGTGCTTCTACTCGCATGCGTTGGCGCTCCTGTTCATCCCGGAGCAATCGAATCCGATAGGCCAGTGCAAAGCTCAACAGCATGGCTTCGGCGAAGGCCCCCAGTTTTGACGCCAAATTGGGGGGCAAGGGTGGTTCAACACCAAATAACCGACCCAACAGAAAAACGGAATTGCCCAAGGCAAACAAAACCCAGGCCAAAACAAAGAATTTGGCCGCCATAAAGCCCACACGCCAGGCCCGAACACCGGCTGAAATAGCCAGGGCCATGAACAACAGCAACGTCGGGGCATAGAGTTGGGCAAACCAGTCCAGTTCGATGGTGAGCAGCAATAGTGCAGATGTGAGCTGCAAGGCAACCATCGCGTAGAGGGCCCAGAGATGCGCACGCGATGTTTGCCTGAGGTTTAGAAAGTGAATCACAAAGAAGCAGGCGAAGATAACCGTGAATACTGTAATCCAGAAATTGTATTCGGATTGAAATACCTGCCCCGAAGGCCATAGATATTGCGCCACGTACCCATCCAGTGACAGTTGCAACAACCCGAAACTCGACATAAACAGCACGTAAAACAGATAACTGACATCGCGTACTGTGGTGAACAGAAACCCGTTGTACAGCACCATTGCCAGCAATACGCCATAAAACAGCCAATTGCCGATGTCGGCTTTCAGCAATGGCGACCAGAAATCATCACTGGGATAGGCGTGTAACGGAACCAGCGCCGCCGGTGACGTTTCTATACGCATTAAGTAGGTTGTAGGCCCATAGACTTCAACCGGGATAATAAAGTACCGGTGGTCTTCAATGCGACTCTGATTTGGACGTTGCAACCCGGATCGATAGATCAGTCTTGGCCCGCTGTTACCAAAAACCTGATACACATCCACATAGTCCAACAGCGGATTAGACAGAACCAGGTGCCACTCCTTATGGATCGACTGAGACGCGTCCAGTCTAAACTGCACCCAGAAAGGAGTGTCATCATAGCCGCGGCTGATGCTGTTAGCCCTGTGCTCAGTCCACTTGTTGGCGTATTCCGGTTGCAAGATATCAAAGGGTGATAAACGGCCGCTTTCATCCGCCAACAGCAAGACCTGTGGCCCAAGATTTTCAACATCAGACTGAGTCAATTCAACTAGCGGAGCCACCGGTTCCGCCCGGGGTGCTGACATGGCCAACAAACCAAACAGCAGTCCGAACATTACTAGCCACCGGGGGCGTGGTCCTTGTCTGATTCCGAGAATCCTTTTCAATCGGCTCAGCTCTGCTGTCGGACGAGTCTTTGATAACACACTCAACATCCATTTATTTGCCCCGGGCTTTGGCAGAGAGGTGCGTTCAGCGAAGAAGGGCGAGTCATCCCGTTATCTTATTATTGTTAAGCTCCTTAATATACCAGTGATCACACGCATTGTGACCGGTTTGACCTATCGGCTGTGGCAGACGGATAAATCCAGAGCGCCGATACAGCCTCGCTGCCCGGGTCATTCCACCCAGCGTTTCCAGGTAGCACCAATGATAGTGGTGGGCGGCAAAGTCAAGTGCCACATCCATGAGCCAGGCGCCAACACTCGCACCACGATGATCGGCCGAAATGTACATCTTTTGCAGCTCACAACAATCATCCAACCCCTGCAGACGGCCAATACCACAGCCACCAACCACCCTTCCACGGCTTCTAACGACCCAATAGGCCGTCCTGTCGCCGTGATAGGCACGACTCAGGTTGTCCAGTTCAGGATCCTCCCAGGCAAAACCGGGACGGTTAGCGCCAAATTCGGTAAGCCCCTGGCGAATTACAGTGGCCATATCCGAATTGTCAGCTGGCTGAATGAACGCCAGAGTGTAATTGTCCGTTACGGTTGCTTTGCTACCATTCGATGCCATTGCCGGGTGCTTCTCCAAATGCGCCTGTTGCAGGCGGTTGTAGACTGTTAATTTTATAAATGTCTCAATAATGCGGGGCCAAGTCCATCGACAGATGGCTTTCGTATATCATAGCCTTCTGACGGAACTCGGGTACCGCAGCACTGCTACACTGGGCAGGTGCGCCCACGAGTACGTACACTCATTCTGAATAGAAACCATGGAGAATCTTTCGACTATGACCATTCAAGTTGGAGAAACCCTGCCCAACGTCCTGCTGCACCGCATGGGCGAAGGCGGACCCGTCAGCGTGTCATCCGATGATTTGTTTGCTGATCAAACGGTGGTGCTGTTTGCTGTGCCAGGGGCTTTCACCCCGACCTGCAGCCAGTCTCACTTGCCAGGATTTGTGGTTAATGCCGACACACTCAAAGCCAAGGGTGTTGATCGTATCGTTTGTCTCAGCGTTAACGATGCCTTCGTTATGGCAGCCTGGGGCAAGCAACAGAACGCTGATGCGCTGGACATGGTCGCCGACGGCAACGCGGATTTCGTCGAAGCCCTGGGTCTGGAAATGGATGCAACCGGTCGTGGTATGGGCGTAAGGTCACGCCGTTTTGCGCTGATTGCAAAGAATGGCACGGTAGAATGGATAGCAATCGAAGAACCTGGCCAGTTTGAAGTCAGCTCTTCAGAGAAAGTACTAGAAGCGCTCGATGCTCTGGATTAGGTGTTTAATGGCTGTCAGGCCCGGTCAGCGAACAAATATCTGAGAGCCTCTGTACAACACCGCTACACCAGAGTTCTGGCTGAGCGGGCTATACGGGCCACAATAGCCAGCCTGACCCAAGAGAGAGGCGCCACACTTCGCTCCGGGCGCGCCTTTGGCGCACTTCAAGTGCGCAATGACCATCATCTGTTCAAGAAGTCCAACGCTGGGCAGAGCGTTTTAGCCCCTCCCTGCCTCGCTGGTGTTCGTCTTTGCGACTTTTCGGGGACACTTGCCCATTCGTTGGACTCATTTAAAAGTAAAGACCTATTCCGGTGTGATGTCCGTCAGAAGTACCGCACCACACTCGCAAGTCACTCAGACAAACCAGAGCTCGGCGTGGATTACTCAGAGCCTCTCGCCTAGACATCCTAGCCTAAGTAGATGTACGCCCGGAATAGCGCTCGCCTACGAGCTGTAACCAAATAGATCATCAAGCTTTAAGATGTGTTCCACGTGGAACACATCTTAAAGCTGCCCTGCCACTGCCACCTACCCTTTGATATCCTAGAATAAGTAACAAAGGAGGTTAGTAATGGCCGATAAAGACCCGGACAACCACACAAGTCCGAAAGCTGCGTTCTATCAGACGTTAAACTCAATTCCTGAGGGCTACTTTACAAGCTATGGCCGACTAGCCTGTTTGTGCGGTGTTCACGTCCGTCAGGTTCAGGCATGGCTTAGAACTTTGCCAAGAGAATCGGGCCTGCCCTGGTACCGGATCATCAACAGCCAGCGAAAAATCACCGAACACCCTGGCTCACCAATGCAATATGAATTACTGAAAGCAGAAGGATTGCTTGCTGACAAAAAGGGACGTTTTCCAACAGACCGGTATTGGCCCGATTGCTTGATAGGCACCCCACCCGTCTAGACCACACATAATCAGAACCAGTTTGACGTCTATTGAACTGTGTTCCACGTGGAACCATTCAATCTACTCACCTCCCTGAATCCGCATCCTCCCCTCGTCCATCGTTATACCGATGCCAAGCACACATAGACAGAGGCCCGACGAAAGATGGGGGCGACGGTAAGCCCAGATTCACGCCATAGCTCGTCAATTCATAAAGTCAGGTCACCAGGCGCCGTACAACCCAGGTGCATCACCGGAATGCTCTCCCTGCTTTACGATATATCCACATTTGAATACTGTGCAGGCTGGGGATTAGGAAAAGTAAACGAACTTTGCGCATACCTCTCGATGGTACATTACCTCTGTACCAGGGTGTTTACTGATCACCTTCGCCCATTACTTTCTATTTTTAGCTGCGAGACTGCGGATTAGGGGCTAGCTCCCGAGAGTCATATGCACCAACCTTTCAGGCACAAAAAAGGGCCTTACAGGCCCCTTTTCAAACAATCAGACAATGTCCCATCTAAAACAACAGGCTGTTAAAAAATCCCGCAACACTCAAAGCTGCGGGGCACTGGCACGTTTACCAGGGCCTCTGGCCTTTGCAACGGCTCACCAGGTAGGCTTCAGGCGACTGATTAGTAATCCAGGTTACTTACCAGCAATGCATTGGTCTCAATAAAGGCCCGCCGCGGCTCTACATCATCACCCATCAGGGTGCTGAAAATCTGGTCTGCACCAATAGCGTCTTCGATGGTGACCTGCAACATGCGCCGTTGTTCGGGGTCCATGGTGGTTTCCCACAACTGATCGGGGTTCATTTCACCCAGACCTTTATAGCGCTGAATGTTATAACCCCGTTTGGCCTCGCCCATCATCCATTCAATCACTTCTTCGAACTCGGCGATTGGCTGAGACTTTTCACCACGCTTGAGATAGGCACCCTCTTCTATCAAGCCGTCGAGCACGTTTCGCAAAGCCACAATCGCCTGGTACTCTTTGCTCTCGAAGAAGGTATGAGAAAACTGGTAATCAGTTCCCAGCCCATGTGCAATGGCCTGTACCTTCGGTACGAAGATATGGCGTTCCGTATCTTCGGTGATCGACATTTGATAGGTGGTGCTGCCCGCATTGGTGTCCAGCAAACGGTCACTGAGGTGGTCTACCCAGTTAGCAACTTCATCCTGGCTCGACAGCATCTCGGGAGTCAGATCTGGCATATAAATCAGCTCTTGCAGGACGGCCTTTGGATAAACCCGGCTCATTCTGTCAATCCGGCTGATCACGTCTTTATATTGATTCACCAGGTTCTCAAGCTGTGCATCACGAATCGGTGGCGCTGTTTCATTAACAAACAACTCAGTACCATCGAGCGCCTGGGAGATCAGATACTGTTCCAGCGTCTTCTCATCCTTGATGTACTGCTCTTGCTTGCCTTTCTTGAGCTTGAACAATGGCGGTTGTGCAATATAGATGTGACCATTCTCAATCAGTTCCGGCATTTGCCGGAAAAAGAACGTCAGTAACAGGGTTCGAATGTGAGACCCATCAACGTCGGCGTCGGTCATGATGATGATTTGGTGGTAGCGCAGCTTGGCCAGGTTAAATTCCTCCCGACCGATACCGCAGCCCAACGCCGTAATCAGCGTGCCAACTTCAGCCGACTGAAGCATTTTGTCGAAGCGGGCCTTTTCAACGTTCAGAATCTTACCCTTCAGCGGCAAAATGGCCTGAGTCCGACGGTCGCGACCCTGTTTGGCAGAGCCGCCGGCGGAATCACCCTCCACCAGGTAGAGTTCAGAGAGTGCCGGATCCTTCTCCTGGCAATCGGCCAGCTTACCGGGCAGTCCGGCGATATCCAGTGCACCCTTGCGTCGAGTCATATCACGGGCTTTGCGCGCAGCTTCACGGGCACGGGCCGCATCGATCATCTTACCAACCAGAATTTTGGCTTCATTCGGGTTTTCCAGCAGGAAATCACCGAATTGTTTGCCCATTTCCTGTTCAACGGCCGGTTTGACTTCGCTCGACACCAACTTGTCTTTGGTCTGGGAGCTGAACTTGGGGTCCGGCACCTTAACCGAAATAATCGCGGTCAGGCCTTCCCGGGCATCGTCTCCGGTGGTCTGAACCTTGTGTTTCTTCTGCAGGTTTTCGTTCTGAATGTAGGTGTTGAGCGTCCGCGTCAGTGCTGCACGGAACCCGGCCAGGTGGCTACCCCCATCCCGCTGCGGGATGTTATTGGTGTAGCAGAGAATGTTCTCCTGGTAGGTATCGTTCCACTGCATGGCCACTTCCACGCCGATGCCGTCTTCTTCGCGTTGAAACGAGAAGTGAAATACCTGATTCAGTGTCTGCTTGTTCTTGTTCAAATAGTCCACAAAGGCCTTAAGTCCGCCTTCGTATTTGAAATACTCTTCCTTGCCACTGCGCTCATCCTTCAGATGAATGGCAACCCCAGAGTTCAGAAAGCTCAGCTCGCGCAAGCGCTTGGCCAGAATATCGAATGAATACTCAATAGAGGTGAATGTTTCGGCTGAGGGTTTGAAATGGATAGTCGTACCTGTGTAATCCGCTTCGCCAACGATTTTTAGGGGTTCCTGCGGAACACCATGAACATACCGTTGTTCGTGAATCTTACCATCGCGCCGGATGGTGAGTTTCACCTCGGAAGACAGGGCGTTAACCACTGAAATACCAACGCCGTGCAGACCACCCGAGACTTTATAACTGTTGTCATCAAATTTACCGCCCGCATGCAGCACAGTCATGATTACTTCAGCAGCCGATTGCCCTTCCTCGTGCATGTCGGTCGGGATGCCACGACCGTCATCACTGACGCTGATCGATTCATCCGGATGAATCACTACCCTGATGTCTTTACAGTGCCCGGCCAGGGCTTCATCGATGGAGTTGTCCACCACTTCAAACACCATGTGGTGCAAACCGGTGCCATCGTCTGTATCCCCAATGTACATGCCGGGACGCTTGCGAACAGCGTCCAGTCCCTTGAGTACTTTAATACTGGAGGAATCGTAACTGTTACTCATCTGGTAGCTCCAAATCATTCGCCGGACGTATCTGGCCCTGTTCCACATGGAACATTCGAACCTGCTCCGGCGCTTGCCAAAAATCCTTGAGGAGTGACGGGTCGACACTGGTCATAAAGACCTGACCGGTCAGTCCTTCCATCAGGGCGCCTAACTTCTGAATATGATGCCGATCCAACTCCGCTGGCAGATCATCTACCAGGAATGTCGTCGGCCGGTGATGAACGTCCTGCAGATGCAGGCTCTGAGCCACCTTGAGCGCGCACACCACCAGTTTTTGCTGACCACGAGACAGGATGTCGCTTGCGGACTGGTTACCCACTTTAATGCGCATATCAGCTCGCTGCGGGCCGCTCTGCGTATACCCCAGCTTCAGATCCCGTTCCCATTGCTGCTCGAGTACATCCGCCAATGGGCGGGCTTTATCCCAACCCCTATAGTAGTGAATACGAACGTCGGGTAAATCAATCAGTGCTGCCAGTACCTGATGGAACCGGGGTACAAAGCCCTCCAGATACTGCTTTCTCAGGTCATCCAATTGCTCGGCAGCGGTGATAAATTCGCGCTGCCAAACGGCTAACTGCGAACGTTCTATTCTACCAGATCGGAGCAGAGAGTTGCGGTTTTTCAGGCTTTTTTGCGCGTTTTGCCACTGGCTGTGAAAGCCATCTTCCTGGTGAAAAACGCCCCAATCAAGAAATTGACGGCGGTGGCCCGGAGATCCTTCCAGTAAGAGGAAGCTGTCGCTGTGTATCAGTTGCAGCGGCAGTCTCTGCGCGAGTTCAGAAACAGCAGTTACAGCCTCTCCGTTGATACGAATGCTGTGATGGCCGTTACGAGAACGCTGCACCCCAACTCGAGTTTTATTGGTGAACTCTGCGAACACTGTCGCATCGTCAACGCCCTGTTGAATCAGCGTGCGGGTACGAGATACTTTGAAGGAACGGGCCAGCGCCAGCAGGTGAATCGCTTCCAGCACGGAAGACTTTCCGGCGCCGTTAGCCCCGGCCAATACATTCACACCGGGACCCGGGTCGAAACGGGTCTCCGCCAGATTACGGACACCCTGAATGGTTAAACGGCGAATAGACATGCCGGGCCTGGGACTCTGCGCCCGATTACAGACGCATCGGCATCACGACATAGACCGATGAGTCATCGTCGAAATCGCTCAACAGGGCACTGCTATTGGCGTCAGAGAGCACCAGTTTCACCTGATCTCCCTGGGTGACGTTCATGACATCGAGCAGATAAGTGACGTTGAACCCAACTTCGAGTTCCGGTCCCTGGTAATCAATCTCCTGATTAACCTCGGCTTCTTCCTGCTCGGGGTTGTTGGCTCTGACTTGCAAGTTATTCTCGCTGAGCAGCAAACGAACGCCCCGGTATTTCTCATTGGACAGAATGGCAGCGCGGCTGAAGATCGAACGCAGTGACTGACGATCGCCCACAACCTCCTTGTCACCGCCCCGGGGGACCACTCGCTCGTAGTCAGGAAATTTACCGTCAACCAATTTCGAACTGAACGTGAAGGCCGCGGTTTTCGCGCGCAGGTGATTGGTACCCAGCGAAATCTCAACGGAATCGTCAGAATCGTTCATGAGCCGGTTCAATTCGAGAATACCCTTGCGCGGTACAATGACCTGACGCCGTTCATCAACGCCAAGGGCATCAACACCCTGGCTACTCATTGCCAGACGATGGCCGTCAGTCGCTACTGTACGCACCCTGTTCTGCGACAGTTCCAGCAGCATTCCGTTCAGATAGTAACGTACATCCTGCTGAGCCATCGCAAAAGAAGTTGCATCGACAAGCTTCTTTAACGTCTTCTGTGGCATGTCAAAATTCAGGGTATTCTCATCTTCCTCGACATTCGGAAAATCCGATGCAGGCAAGGTAGAAAGCGTGAACCGACTGCGCCCACTGGTGACCACAACGCGGTCGTCGTTCTGCACCAGGCTGATCAGACTGTCATCCGGCAAAGACTTCACAATGTCGAGCAGCTTACGAGCTGGCACGGTAACCGCACCTTCCGTGGAAGGTTCTGACAGCTCAACCCGGCCCTGAATTTCGACTTCCAGGTCAGTGCCGGTAAGCGACAGCTGGTTACCTTCGATTTCCAGCAGGACGTTAGACAAAACCGGTAATGTCTGACGTTTTTCAACGACACCCCCCACCAGTTGCAGCGGCTTTAACAGGGTGTCTCGTGGCAGTGAGAATTGAATCATGTGTCCGTTTCCATCCATTAATCAGGTGGTCAGCGTTCGTAACAGGTTGTTGTAATCTTCGTTGATGTCCAGGGTGGTTTCGCGCAATTCCTTGACCTTGCGACAAGCGTGCAACACCGTTGTATGGTCACGCCCGCCAAAAGCTTCCCCGATTTCCGGCAAGCTGTGCTGGGTCAGTTCCTTGGCCAGGGCCATCGCCACCTGACGCGGACGTGCAATACTGCGACTGCGCCGCTTACTGTGCAAATCCGATATTTTAATTTTGTAGTACTCAGCCACGGTGCGCTGAATGTTATCAATACTGACTTGTTTATCCTGCAGCGCCAAGAGGTCTTTCAACGACTCTTTCACAAAAGCGGTGTTAATCGCCGCGCCGGTAAACTGGGAATTGGCGACGACTCGTTTTAGCGCGCCTTCCAGCTCACGAACATTCGAGCGTATTCTCTGAGCAATGAAAAAAGCGGCGTCTGCGGGTAACTTGACGCGTTGTTTCTCCGCTTTTTTCATCAGAATCGCCACCCGGGTTTCCAGATCCGGTGGCTCGACCGCAACGGTCAGGCCCCAGCCAAAACGACTTTTCAGCCGGTCTTCAAGCCCTTCAATTTCCTTCGGGTAGCGGTCACAGGTGAGAATCACCTGTTGATTCCCTTCCAGCAACGCATTGAAGGTATGGAAGAACTCCTCCTGAGAGCGGTCTTTTTTGGCAAAGAATTGGATATCATCAATCAACAATGCATCGAGGCTGCGATAGAAGCGCTTGAATTCTGCCATCGCATTAAGCTGCAAGGCTTTAACCATGTCAGCGACAAATCGTTCGGAATGAAGGTAGACCACCTTGGCACCCGGGTTTTGATCCACAATGTGATTACCAATCGCTTGCATCAGGTGCGTTTTACCCAGGCCAACGCCACCGTATATAAAGAGTGGGTTGTAAGCGCCACCTGCATTATCGGCAACTTGCTGACTGGCAGCCAGGGCCAACTGATTAGACTTGCCTTCAACAAAGGAGGCAAAACTGAATCCTGGATTCAGGTAGCTTTGAAACTTCCCTTTGCCGCGCTGCGAACCGGTGGTCTGTACCGGCATTGGATCGTTATTCAGCCGTTCGGCCACAACAGAAGCCGGTTCCGGACTAGGCTGGAGGCTTTCGTTCTGAGCGGAAGTCGGTTCAGCCAATGCTTCGGCGGCTGTCTGCCGGCTGCGGTCATCAGGTGCTGAAGCCAAACTCTGCATGTCTGGCGTTCGCCTCGCCGGGCGTGCCGGGCGACCGGCACGCGCACTGACTTCAACCAGAACCTGCGCTTCAGCGGATCCGAATTGATTCATAAGCTCCTGAATGCGATGCAAATACTTGTCACGGACCCAGTTACCCACAAACCGGTTAGGTGCCAGCAATACAAGAGCCTCACCATCCTGACGGTGACTCAAGGGGCGAATCCAGGTATTGAACTGATGCGAGGGAACCTCTCCACGCAGCAGGTCAAGACACTGTTGCCAGGCTGAATCAGGCACAAACTCTCCGGATAACGACGAAAATAGAAGCCGCATTCTAACTTGCCCACACGCCACACGCCAGTCGCAGTCACCCCAAAAACAACGGGCCAGGGCCACAGCGGGAACCCCGATCCAAAACCCGTCTAAAGCGCATCACACGGGCATTACAAGAGTAATCTGCGACTTTATACTCAGTCGGCAAAGGCTGTGTATAACCGGGCGCATAAGACTGTGTGTAACCATAGGGACCGTTTTGTGTATAAGTTAATGTGTATAAGTAGGCATGTTACACACAGCTTGTTGACCGGCCGTACCCAGATGGTACCCAGGTAAGCCCAGAGTTGTTTATTCTTTAACTCATTGTTTTATAAAGGTTTTTTTTGGTTTTAAACAGATATTGCTCTGCTTAATAAGTAACAACAATGAACTAACCTAAAACCCTATAAACATAAATTCATTCTTTAAGTAATACATCAAAAACAGAGTGACCCATTCCAAACCATTCGATCTCAAAAAAAATGAAACATCGGACACAGACTGATTAAAAAATCGGCATTGAAATACGTTGCCAAAGTGATTAGAATCCGCCGTCCAAATTTAGAGGTTCGATTTCTTCGGTCATTCGATGAAACGGGCCGAATGCCTAACGGAAGCCCAGCTTCCCCTGACTCGGTGTGAGACCAACCATGAAACGTACTTTTCAACCCAGCGTCCTGAAGCGTAAGCGCACCCACGGTTTCCGTGCCCGTATGGCCACAGCCAATGGCCGCAAGGTTCTGGCCCGTCGCCGTGCTCGCGGTCGTGCTGCCCTGACGGTCTAACCGGCATTTCTTTGGCAAGCGCTTTGATACCCGGTACTGCATCAGCACCGGGCTATGGACATCCCCGCAGTCATCGCTTACTGACCCCGGGAGATTTTCGTGCCGTTTTCGACCAGGTAGCTGTCAAATCGGCCTGTCCCGAGTTGTTGCTACTGTCTCGCCCGGCACAATCGGGTACGGCCCGTCTTGGTTTTATTCTCGCCAAAAAAAATATTCGTACTGCCGTCGCGCGAAACCGCGTCAAGCGGTGTGCTCGCGAAGTGTTTCGATTGCATTATGCCGACTGGCCACCGCTCGACATCATCTTAATGGGCCGGAAAGAGCTGGGCTTACTGACGCATGAGCAGTTGCATGATCTGATCGAAAAACAGCTCAGGCGTCTTACGCGTCGCTGGCACAAGGCCTTGGCAGACTCCGCCTGAGGCAGATTCATCGTTTTTGTCCGGCGGCCGGTATTTGGCTGGCAATAAACACCCTGTGCAGGTACCATTTCGGCGCTTTTTACACAGGAAGCTGGCGGATATTGTCTGTCGGGTAGCTTCCTCAGCCTGAACCGGGCAACCACAGACTGCTCCCATTCTCATCCGACCCATGCTGCGTTGGATATTGCGTGTATTTGACAGTCAGGATTCGGTTCAGGGTTAATGATCTGACTGGAAATTGATTATGGATGTGCGCCGTATTGTTCTGATCGCGGGTTTGGCCGTGGTCTCTTACATCTTGGTTCTGCAATGGTCGTCTGATTACGCCAGTGCACCGCCTGACCAGCAGACAGCCAGTTCATCTGAAGTGGCTCCCCTGGAAGTACCCCAGTCCGACGTCCCGGATGAGACCGCCAGTGCAGCGCCCGCTGGTGAAGTGCCTCAGGCAGCGGGCGTTAGCAGCTCCCCTGCATCAGCGACCACTGGTGATGTGGTCAGCATACGGTCCGATGTACTTAATCTCACCGTCGATCTGACCGGCGGCGATGTTATAAACGCGGCGTTACCCGAATACCCCTTCCGCGCCGACACCCCGGATATCCCATTCAGCATTCTCGAGAACCGCCAGCGGACCTACACAGCCATGAGTGGACTGGTCGGGCCTGATGGCATCGACAGTGCTCAGCGTGCCCGCTATCAGGTTGAGCAGAGCGAATACCAACTGACAGATGGCAGCGACCAGATTGAAGTCTCCCTGGAGCACACGACTGACAGCGGCGTCACTGTTAACAAGATTTTCACGCTGACGCGTGGCAGCTATCTGATCGATATTCGTTACGAGATTCTTAACGAATCCGGTCAGGCAATCACCACCAATTTGTTTGCCCAGCTTAAACGTGACCGCTCCGATGACCCGAGCGCCGGTGGCCAGATTGGCATGGCATCCTATCTGGGTGCTGCAATTACGACACCGGATGATCGCTATCGCAAAATCTCTTTCGGCGATATGGAAGACGAAACTTTCCGCATTACCCAGAACGGTGGCTGGATCGCCATTCTGCAGCATTACTTTCTGTCAGCCTGGGTTCCTGCGACGGATCAGTCACACAGCTACTATGCGCGTCAGTTGGCAAACGGCCTCTACTACGCCGGCTTTCAGTCACCGGCGTTGACGGTTGCGCCGGGAGACACGGCAACGACGGCCACACAGCTCTATGTCGGCCCGAAAGACCAGGACGATTTAGCCACCATCGCCGAGCACCTGGAATTGACCGTCGATTACGGCTGGTTGTGGTGGGCGGCTCAACCGCTGTTTAAATTGCTTCAGTTCATGCACAGTCTGGTGGGTAACTGGGGCTGGGCCATTGTACTGATGACGTTGACCGTCAAAATGGTGCTCTACCCTCTGACCGCTTCCAGCTACCGTTCCATGGCCAAGATGCGCAAGTTTGCGCCGAAGATGACTCAACTGCGTGAGCAGTTTGGCGACGATCGCCAGCGTCTGGGCCAGGAAATGATGAAGATGTACAAGAAAGAGAAGCTGAACCCCATGGGCGGTTGTTTGCCGATCCTGGTGCAGATGCCCATCTTCATTGCTTTGTACTGGGTATTGATGGAAGCCGTTGAGCTGCGTCAGTCACCGTTTATCTTCTGGATCGAAGACTTGTCGATCAAGGACCCTTACTTTGTGTTGCCGCTGCTGATGGGCGCTTCCATGTTTGTGCAAATGCAGATGCAACAGCAACCGAGTATGGACCCGATGCAAGCGCGCATGATGAAATTCATGCCGGTTATCTTTACCTTCATGTTCCTGTGGTTCCCGGCTGGTCTGACGCTGTACTGGTTTGTTAACAACGTCACCACCATCGTTCAACAGTACATTGTTAACCGTCAGTTCGAGAAAGCCGACAAAGCCAAATCGGAGAGCTGATGTCCGACCGCGATACGATCTGTGCGCTGGCAACGCCACCTGGACGAGGTGGCGTTGGTATCATCCGGGTTTCCGGGTTACGCGCAGCTGATATCGCGATCGCCATTCTGGGGCACCGCCCTCAGGTGCGTAACGCCCATTACGGTCCCTTTCTGGATGCCGACCAGCAACCGCTGGATGAAGGCATTGCCCTGTTTTTTGCCAACCCCCACTCCTTTACCGGCGAAGACGTGCTTGAGCTCCAGGGGCATGGCGGACCGGTCATTCTCGATTTGTTGTTGCAGCGGGTGATGGCGCTTGGTGCCCGTCTGGCACGACCGGGCGAGTTCTCCGAGCGCGCCTTTCTGAATGACAAACTGGACCTGGCCCAGGCTGAAGCCATTGCTGACTTGATCGATGCCTCTTCCAGCGAAGCGGCACGGTCGGCCGTTCGATCCTTACAAGGTGCCTTTTCCAAAGAAATTCACAGTCTGGTTGAGCAACTGACGCGGTTGCGTATTTACGTAGAGGCCTCAATTGACTTTCCCGAAGAAGAAATCGATTTTCTCTCTGATGGTAAGGTTCAGTCCGATCTGGCCGCCATCATCGCGCAGTTGAATAGAGTCACCGAGACCGCCAATCAGGGCAGTCTGATGCGTGATGGCATGACGGTGGTGATCGCGGGTCGGCCCAATGCGGGCAAAAGCAGCTTGTTAAACGCCCTGGCCGGAAACGACAGGGCCATCGTAACCGATATTGCCGGCACCACCCGGGATGTTCTGCGCGAACATATCCACATTGATGGCATGCCACTGCACATCATCGATACTGCTGGTCTGAGGGATACTCCGGATGCGGTTGAACGTATTGGTGTCGAGCGCGCCTGGCAAGAGATCGAACAGGCCGACCGGGTCCTGCTCATGGTCGATGCCAGCGAAACCGACGCGACGGAACCGGCGTTGTTGTGGCCCGATTTTGTGCATCGGCTGCCTGACAGTGCAGCGATTACGGTGGTACGCAACAAAATCGATATTACGGAAGAATCCCCAGGTTTATCCACAGACAATTCACAATCGGTCGTTAGGCTTTCGGCACGCGACCAGATCGGGCTTGATGCCCTGCGGGCGCACCTGAAACAGTTAATGGGGTATGAAAGCGCGCGCGAAGGCGGCTTTATTGCACGGCGTCGGCATCTGGAGGCGTTGTATCAGGCTCAGGCGTTTCTTCACGCCGGTGAAGATCAGTTACTGGGCGCTGCTGCGGGTGAATTACTGGCTGAAGACCTACGACAGGCACAGAATGCGCTTAGTGAGATTACCGGCGAATTCACCTCTGATGACCTGCTCGGGCGGATTTTCTCAAGTTTCTGCATCGGTAAGTAAAGGGCCAGGCAGTCAAACACTGTCGGCCCTCTCTTACCGGTCAGCGAGTCGTCACACACCCTGCCAGATGCTCCCAAACCTCAGCCGCATTGGTTTCATTCACCAGTTCATGGCGGGCACCGTCGAACAGGCGTGTGCTCGCCAGGTTTACCCCGGCCGCTTTGATCGCCCCGATGTGCTTGCCAATGCCCTTGCCGAATTCACCGACCGGATCCATGGTGCCGGACAAAACGTGCACTGGCAGGTCTTTTGGCCACTGGCTTGGGTCGATGGTGAGCAGTCCGCCGATGAAATCACTCCACAGCTGAACCGTGCAGTCGAAGCCGCAGTAAGCATCGTCCAGATAGGCATCAACCTGGTCGTTATCGCGGCTCAGCCAGTCATGACTGGTGCGGTTGGGTTGGAAGGCTTTGTTGAATGCGCCGAAGGTCATACGGGTAACCAGCGGACTTAGGTGGCGTGGGCCCTTTACTGCCTTGATCGCATCGACCAGCAGTTTAGAGACCACGAGCTGCGGCCTGTTAATGCGGTTGGTGGCACAGAGGACGAGTCCGTGCAGTTTGTCGCCAAAGCGCTGAGCGTATACCTGGGCGATGAATGAGCCCATGCTATGACCAAAAAGTGTCAGCGGCGAGTCGGGTTCCAGCGAGCGGGCGTAGTCAACCACCTGATCCAGATCGGTAATAACCTTGTTCCAGCCATCCTGATCGGCGTAGTGGCCGAGATCGGCCTCGGGGCAGTCATCGCTGTGGCCACGATGCTCAACCGCCACCACGGCAATGTCACGGTCGTTCAGCCAGTCAGCCAGAGGAGCATAACGGCTGGCGTGTTCGGCCATACCATGGGCTATGACCAGCACTGCACTGGGTACCCGGGGGCGCCAGACTTTGACCGGGATGACGTGACCATCGCTTGCGGTTAACCATTCTTCGAGATATTGCATGCCCTAATCCTGACTCGTTCCAAACGCCGTCAGGGTGGCATGCAGCGGGTGCAAGGTCCAGAAATAGCAGCGCCTAGTCTGTATTAGCTCTGGTTTTTCGGGATCTTCGGCAACGTTCACTGCAATATTTGACGGAATTCCAACAATCGGCCCACTTTTTACGCCATCTAAATGGTCGCTGGCACACCTGACAGGTTTTCTCGGGAAGGTTCTGTTTATCCGGTGACCGTGGCATGGCGTTGTACCCTCACTAAAGGAGTCCCAGGGGGTACGGTAATGGCGTGAAATAAGTTCAACAGGAAAAACGGTCAGGCACCAAGGTGTTATACACAAAGGTAACACACAGAGATATCCCCAGGGTTTTGTCGACTAAACGCTACTATTAAAGGGTCTTTAGTAAGTTCCGAATTTATCATCCACAATCAATACCCAGTTCATTCAACCGTTATACCAGGGTTATGCACAACTTGTTACTGGTCGCTGGACGCCGGTTTTCTGGCCTGGTCGAGAAGAATGCTGTGAGCCTGCTGATCAACCTTGGCTTTGAGATAGGCTGCATTGTGCTGATTTACATAGACACCGGTGTCTTGTCGGTCGACGACTTCAATACCGAAGTCTTGTAGCTGACTGGCTTTGTGCGGATTGTTCGACAACAACCGAATGCGCTTGATACCGAGTGCCAGCAACATTTCTGCAGCCGGTTTAAAATCGCGCATATCGTGCGCGAAACCCAGCATTTCATTGGCCGTGTAGGTATCGATTCCCTGATCCTGAAGGGCGTAGGCATCGAGTTTATTGTAAAGGCCGATGCCACGCCCTTCCTGTCTCAAGTACAGTAAAACGCCACCCTGATCGGCGAGCAGACGCTGGGCTTCGTGCAGTTGTTCTCCGCAGTCGCAACGCTGCGATCCAAACACATCACCGGTCAGGCACTCGCTGTGCAGGCGCACGAGCGGAGTGTCATGCTGTTCCGGGTTACCATACAGAATGGCCAGGTGTTCCTTGTTGTCACTGAGGTCATTGAAACTGACGAAGCGGGTGGGCACCGAGGCTTCGCCCAGGGGAATAGTGACAGTGGCTCGTTGATCGATACTCATGGCGGTCTCTGATACTCGGTAAAGGTCTATCGCTTTGACCCGTCGGTTAGGCAGTAAGTGGCGTAAAGGTTGGGTCAAAGGGTTCAATTAAAAGGTGATCCGGCGACAGCATTGCCGTGTAGGATACAGTGTAACGCATTTGACCAGGTCACAGTGCCCTGTGCATGACGATGGGAAACGACCATTTTCTTTTGTTAACCGGTTTGCGGTTGGTCCGGGTGGCCCCCATAGTGAGTATTCAAAGTTCAGTGGAAGGTTGGAAATTCGGATATCTGTGACCCTTAACAGTCGCCGGATTGTCCGGAACCGTTTACCAGCCAATTCCCGTACGTTTCTAACACAACAGTAATTTAGTCAGGAGTCTCATCATGGCAGTGTTTGCAGTCGTGGGTGCCGGATTGTCGGGCATGACGTTGGCACGTGAGCTCGAGCAAGCCGGACACCGGTGCCAGGTCTTTGAGAAAAGTCGCGGCCGGGGTGGCCGGTTGGCAACACGCCGCCGCGATGGCTGGCAAGCAGACCATGGCGCCCAGTATTTCACGGTGCGTGATCCTGAATTTCAGCAGGAAGTTGACCAGTGGCTTGCCAGCGGTTGGGCTGCCCCCTGGTCCGTTACGCCGGCGGTTCTGGATCAGGACGGTGTGCAATCGTCACCGGATGAGCAACTGCGTTACGTCGGTGTGCCAACCATGAATGCCATGGTTCAAGGCATGAGCGAGGGGCTAGACCTGTTTGTAAAGACCCGGGTCGATCGGTTGGAGCGAGT
This sequence comes from Saccharospirillum impatiens DSM 12546, assembly GCF_000423605.1. Taxonomy (GTDB): domain Bacteria; phylum Pseudomonadota; class Gammaproteobacteria; order Pseudomonadales; family Natronospirillaceae; genus Saccharospirillum; species Saccharospirillum impatiens. The sequence goes on along the minus strand of NZ_AUIH01000007.1, from coordinate 133,043 downwards.
GGGCAAACAGTGGCGCCTGTGGGATGACCAGGGCGAGCAGTATGGCCAGTTCGACGCGGTCTTGTTGACAGCACCACTGGCACAATCGCTGGCGTTATTGCCGCCGGGTTCGAGCCTTGAAGTGCCGCTGCGCGGCACGTCAGCCATGGTGCCCTGTTGGGCTCTGGCCATTACTTTCAGCGAACCCACCGGGATTGAAACCGACGCCGCCTTTGTTAAAACCGGCGTTGTTAACTGGCTGGCACGGGACAGCAGCAAGCCCGGTCGCGTTGCAGACCCTGAAACCTGGGTCGCGCATTTCACCGCTCAGTGGTCGGCCAATCATCTGGATGCCTCGGATAGCTTGCTCGAACAGCAATGCCTGGCGGCTTTGCGCCGGTTGGGTCAGTCGGAGTTGCCGCCAGTCAGTGACCGTTTCAAGCACCGCTGGCTATATGCCCGGTCAGGGGCGGAAACCGTTATAGAGCAGGCGTTTGATGCCAATCTGGCGATCGGATTGGCCGGTGACTGGACCCAGGGTGATCGCCTTGAAGGTGCCTGGCGCAGTGGTCACCGACTGGCTAAAACCCTGATTGAACACTGGGCCTGATCCCCGGCATGGTAAATGGTAAACGGCGTTGAACTGAAAGCAGAACGTAAGAGGTGGTTATGAAAAGCGTGAGTATTGATGTGGTCTCCGATGTGGCCTGCCCCTGGTGTGTCATTGGTTACAAGAATCTGGAGCAGGCACTGGCATCACTGGAAGGTGAGATTGAAGCGGATTTGGCCTGGCATGCCTTTGAACTGCGACCGGACGCGCCAGCCGAGGGCGAAAACTGGCGCGAGCACATCATGACCAAATATGGCATGAGTTATGAGCAGAGTGAAGAGAACCGCAAGCGCATAACCGACGCCGGCAGCCAGGTGGGTTTTACCTTTAATTTCACCGATGACATGCGTACCCAGAATACCTTTAACTGCCACCGTCTGTTGCACTGGGCGAAAGAAACTGAGCAGCAAACGGCGTTGAAACTCGCCTTGTTCGAAGCCTATTTTACCGATCGAACCGATGTAAACGACACCGAGGTGTTGTTACAGGCCGTCGACAAGGCCGGACTGGACCGGGACAGTGCAGCCACTGTGCTCGCATCAGATCAGTTTGAGCAGGCGGTGCGATCAGAAGAAGGGCATTATCAGCAGATGGGTGTGAGCTCGGTGCCGACCTTTATCGTCAATGGCAAATACGCCATTACCGGCGGTCAGCCGGCCGAGGTGTTTGTTCAGGCACTGCGTCAGATAGCCGATGAGAGCTCAACGACCGCCTGAGTTTACCGCGGTAGCTATGGTAAACTGGGTCGTGATTTGAACCGCTTGTCGCCCGGCAAAGAGCAAACTGAATTGGGCAGACAGCCATCACCGACCCAAGTAAAGAGGCAACAATGGCTCTGGTATACAGCACAGAATCGGGGCGGACCTGCCCGGATTGCCAGCAACCCCGCGACCACTGTCAGTGTAGCAACGCCAACGCGATTCCCGATGGCGATGGCATTGTACGTATAAGTCGTGAGACCAAGGGTCGCAAGGGTAAAGGGGTAACTCTGATTCGAGGTATCCCGTTGGCGGAAAAAGAGTTAAAAGCACTGGCCAAAAAGTTGAAGGCAAAGTGCGGCACGGGCGGCACCGTTAAAGACGGTGTCATTGAGATTCAGGGTGACCAGCGTGATCTGCTGGTCACCGAGTTAAGCCAGCAAGGCTATACCGTAAAACGGGCCGGTGGATAGCAGCCTGTCGCACCGGTTTTTCAGGAGTATTCACCATGAAAGAGTCAACCAGGACTGAGCTGGAAGCGGCCGCGTTTCGTCGCTTAGTGCAGCATTTGCAAGAACGCACCGACGTGCAGAACATCGATCTGATGAACCTGGCGGGTTTTTGCCGTAATTGCCTGTCGCGCTGGTATCAGGAAGCGGCCAGTGAACAGGGTGTCGATATCGATAAAGACAGTGCCCGTGACATTGTTTACGGCATGCCTTACGAGCAGTGGAAAGCCACCTACCAGACCGAAGCCAGCGACGCTCAACAAACCGCTTTTTCCAAACAGGCGAAGCATGACTGAATCACTCAATGTTAAAAGCCTGAGTTACCAGGATGCCCGTGACTGGGTGGTGGCTAACTTGCCTACGGAAAATGCCGAAGGGCCAGTACCGCCGAGTCTCGATGGCTTGAACGGCTTTTTCTTTGCCATCAGCCAGGCACCTGTGCCGGTCTCAGCCAGTGACTGGCTGGGGGATGTGTTGCCCTTATTCGGACACATCGAACCGGCATCGAACGCCCTGAACGCGGTATTGTCATTACAGCGCCACATAGAGCAGGCCTGCGAAAACCAGGATTACCCGATACCGGATACCGCAGGCATGGATGCGGTTAATCAGATCAAACCCGGCCACCGAATGAACGACTGGAGTCTCGGCTTTGAAGCTGGCTTTGTTCATGCCCGGCCTTTATGGCTAACGCTGGTTCCGGCAGAATTGCGCTCGGAACTCGATAGCCTGTATTTTGCCCTCAGTTTTTTTGCCTCACCGGACAAAGCCCGGGAGTTCATTGCACAGCGGTCTTCCCCACTCAGACCCGAGCAACTGGCCGATCAAATACTGGGGCAGTTCCCCAAGGCGGCCGATCTGTTCTCACGCCTGGCGATGTCGGTAGGGTCCGTCGCCCAGGCAGCGGCTGAGCCGAACCCCCGAGTCGGTCGTAACGACCCCTGTCCCTGCGGCAGCGGTAAAAAATACAAGCACTGTTGCCTGCAATAACACGGACGAGCACGCACCTGCGGTATGCATTAGCCTGATATCAGCCAGGCAAGAAAGGAGTGTTGGATGCTGGCGCTGTCCTATCGTCGCATTGTGAGCCTGGCCTTGCCCATCAGCCTGCAGGCACTGCTAACGTCGTCACTGAGTGTGGTCGACATCTATATGGTCAGTTCCCTGGGCGCCGCTGCGGTGGCTGCAGTAGGGCTGATCAGCAAGGTTTACTTCGTTGCTCTGTTGATTGCCATTGGGTTAAGTGGCGGTGTCTCGATGCTGGTGGCGCAGTATTGGGGTGCGTCGGATCGAATCGCCGTTCTGGGTTATCTGTGGGCGGGCCTTGCCTGGTGTGGCCTGGCGATGTTGCCACTCACGTTGATGGCACTGTTGTTTACCCAGCCAATGGCCAGTCTGTTGTCGCCTGATGCCGATGTGGTGAGCCGCGCAGCGAACTACTGGTTCTGGACCTTTCCCTTTGCCGCCCTCTCCGGGTTCAGTTTTTTACTCGCCAGTGTGCAACGTGCCACCGGAGATACGCTCTGGCCGATGCTAGCCAGTGGCCTGGCATTGCTGACCAATACGGGGTTGAATTACCTGGTGCTGTTCGGTCCTTTTCCACTTTTTAACCTGGGTTTGGCGGGTGTTGCTTACGCCTCCGTTCTGTCGCGATTGCTGGAATTGACCTTGCTTGTGTTTTTGTTGCGCCGTCACTTGCAAGTGATCTGGGTCTGGTCAGGTGAGCGTTTCTGGGAAGTCTGGCGCTATGGCCGGGTACTGATGCTGAACGAAGGCCTGTGGAGCGCGGGTATTTTTGCGTTCTTTCTGGTGTATGCCTATATGGGCGCAACGCCCCTGGCGGCGATGAGTCTGATGTCGCCGCTGGAGAATGTGATCGTCGACCTGTTCATCGGTTTTGGCATAGCGGCATCCATTCTGATTGGTCAGCACCTGGGTCGGCATGAGTTCGACGAAGCCTACGCACTGTGCTATTTCTTCCTGAATAAAATCACCCTGGTCTCGGCTCTGTTGGCTGCCGTGCTGGCACTGATGACGCCCTGGGTGGTTGCTGCATTTGCCTTTGTAGAGGAACCGGTTCGCAACCTGCTAGTCGGGGTCTGGCTGGTTTATTGTATTGGCTTGCCGGTCCGAACCCACAACATGCTGGCGGTTATTGGTATTCTTCGAGCCGGTGGCGACAATCGTTTCGTCTTGCTGACTGAAACCATTTCACTCTGGTTATTGGCCGTTCCGGTCTCGGCGCTGGTGGCTTTGTCGTTGGCGTGGCCGCTGTGGGCTGTGGTGGGCGTTACCGTGTTGGAAGAGTTGGGTAAGGTGGCGGTGTTCCGGTGGCGGATTGGTCGGCGCTATTGGCTGAGAAATCTGACGTCGAAGCCTGACTCCGACGCCTTTGGTCAGTGATCGATCACTTTTGACGGTTCAGAAGCGATAGCTTAGAACGGTGCGAATCGACACGGTTTGGACATCGACTGACCCGTTGAAAAACTCCTCGTAGTTATCGCCAAAATGCCAGTCGGCCTGAACATCCAGGCCGAATTCATCCCAGTTGTAACCGCCACCGCCACCAACATAAAAACCACTGATGCGGGTATCTTCAAAGCCGTCCTGTTGCACGCTTTCCGCGTAATAACCGAGGCTGCCATAATATTTGGTGCCGTAACGGGCAACACCACGACCCAGTTTCGCGCCAACATCCCAGCCAACCAGATAGACATCGGAATCACCGGTCACGATCTGCTTATAGTGGTAGCTGCCTTGTAAGGCAAAGGCACCTATGCCAGCTTCAATATCAATGGAAGGGCCGATAAAGGCGTCATATTCGCCTTCTTCGGGGTAAACCCAAACTGAGGATCGCACCCCAGCACCAATGGCAAAGCCACCGAGATCGGCCAGTGCTTCGTCGCCGTGGCAATGGTATTCGCCGGTAACGGCGTCGTTGTGACATTCGAATCGATCCAGTGCACCGGGGTCGGCCCAGGCCATGGGATGGATAACCAGTGCGGCCAGAGTGGCCAGTGGCAAGCTGAAACGAAGCGGCAGGTGCATGTGTAAACTCCTCGTGTTTATCCTGATCAGTGTATCACAGCCGCGCCATGCGGCCAGCGATGCGCTTGGCGGATGAGAACCGGGTCATCAAATTGCGCCCAGATCGAAGCTGTGAAAGCGACGAATCAGGTGATCACGCACGACCATGACCCGTTTGGGCAATTCACTGCGCTGCGCCCAGACCAGCCAGAGCGAGGTATTTTCGATCTCCCAGTCTGGCAGAACCTGGACCAGTCGGCCCTGTTGCAGGGGTTCTCTTAAAACAAGGTTCGATAGCCGGGCAATACCGAGGCCCTGCTCGGCGGCCAGCAACTGCGCCTGACTGCTGGGTGCATGCCAACTGCCGTGGGGGTGATGTACTTCATGGTCATTCCCCCGCCGGAATTGCCAGGATTTGGGTGTGCCGGTGATGCAGTTGAAATCTCCCAGATCACTGGGGTGACGCGGGAATCCATATTGGTTCAAGTAGCGGGGGCTGGCGCAGAGCATGAAGCGCAGTCGTCCAACCCGCTCGGCGGCAATCCCGCTACCCGGGTCATCGCCGCCACGCAGGACCAGATCGACCGGGTCCTGGTTCGGGTCTACCCGGGCGCTGCTGAAGTCGATCTGAAACTCGAGCTTTGGATGTTGAGCAGCCACTTCGGTCAGCATGCGCGCCAGATAGTGCTCACCCAGAATACCGCCGACCGAGTTGATGCGTACCGGTCCCGACAGTCGATCGGCCATCATCTTCAGGCTGTGCTCGGCGGCATCGATCTGATTCAGGCTCGACTGAGTGCGCAGTCGAAAATGGTCGCCTTCCGGCGTCAGCGAGACACTGCGCGTAGTGCGATGCAGCAAGGTTACCCCAAGCCGCGCTTCCAGCTCGGCAACGCGCTGACTGATGCGCCCGCGCGATATCGACAGTTTTTCCGCCGCCCGGGTAAAACTCCCGGCATCACAGACAGCAAGAAAGGCCTCAATCTCGGCAAAACGATCCATTGGTTAGTCTCATTAACGAATAGGGTTAATTTTTGCAGGATTATCATCGGAATGATAGCAACTATACTCAGCACCAAATTAACATAAGTCCGGAGTTTGGGTTGGCCGATGTGCCGTGCGTCCGTGTCAGCTGCCGGGTAGGCCTGTCCGGGGCCGGCGTTAACCCGTCCATGGGGCCTAGACTTCGGCATCCATGCCTCAGACTTCCCCGGACAGGCCTACCCGGCAGCTGACACTTATCGCTGCGGTAGCGTTAGCCTTGTCATGCCAGAGTCTCTGTAACTCAAGTACAAGTGATCTCAAGGAGTTTCTTATGAGCCAGATTGTTCAACACAGACCACTCGGTAAAACCGGGTATTCCGTCTCTGAAATCGGCCTGGGTTGCTGGCAACTGGGTGGCGACTGGGGCGCTCTGCCCGCAGGCCAGGCCGAGTCGGTCTTGCAGGCGGCCAGTGACAATGGCGTTACCTTTTGGGATACCGCTGATGTTTATGGCGGTGGCGAAAGTGAACGGATCATCGGGGAATTCAATCAAAAGCACCCCGAGACCGACCGCATCATTGTCACCAAGGCGGGTCGCACACCGGAACTGTATCCGGATGGCTACAGCCGCGACCGGTTGAAAGCGGCCATTGAGGCATCGCGTGAGCGGCTGCAAGTCGAGCAGCTTGATATGGTGCAACTGCATTGCATTCCGATCAGTGAAATAAGGCGCGGTGAGGTGTTTGAATGGCTCGCTGAGTTTAAACAGGCCGGGCTGATCCGGCAGTTCGGGGCCAGTGTTGAAACCTGTGACGACGCCCGTTATTGCCTCGACAATACCGAAGTCGCCTCGCTGCAATTAATAGTGAATCTGCTGCGCCAGGACATGGCCGAATCCATTCTGCCACTGGCGCATCAGAAAGAGGTTGGTGTGATCGTTCGGCTTGGACTGGCCAGTGGGTTGTTGTCGGGCAAAATGACGGCCGATCATGAGTTTGCCAAAGAGGATCATCGCAATTTCAATCAGAACGGCGATGCCTTTTTTGTCGGAGAGACTTTTGCCGGTTTGCCCTACGCAACAGGCGTGGCACTGGCCAATGAATTGAAAAGCCTGGTGCCTGAAGGCATGACGTTGGCGCAGATGTCGTTGCGCTGGTTACTCGATCAGCAAGGCGTCAGCAGCGTGATCACAGGCGCCAGCCGACCCGAGCAGATTGCCGACAATGCTGCCGTCTCGGCGCTGCCATCACTCGATAACGAGTTACACACCTATCTGTCGCATTTCTATCACGATCGGGTGCGCCAGCACATACGGGGAGAAATCTGATGCAGTATCGCCGACTGGGTAAAACCGAACTGACGGTATCCGATATTGGCTTCGGTGCCTGGCAACTGGGCAACAATGACCAGTGGGGAGGAATGGACGACACCACCGCCCACACGCTGGTTGCTGAAGCCCTCGACCGGGGCTGCAATCTGTTCGATACCGCGCCGAATTACGCACAAACCAACAGCGAACGTTTGCTGGGTGAGACGCTTCGGGGTGTGCGCCAGGATGTGGTGCTGGTCAGTAAATTTGGACACAAACCGGAAGGCGGCACCGATTACAGTGCGGAGGCGTTTCAGGAGAGTCTGCACGGGTCGCTGGAACGGTTGAAAACGGATTATCTGGATGTGGTGCTGGTGCACAGCCCACCGCTGGAAGTGCTGAACGGTCAGCACCCGATCTGGGAAGCGATGAAAAAAGCGCAGACCGAAGGCAAGGTACGGTTTTATGGGGCCAGCACCGACTACGCCTTTGAAGTACGCGAAACACTGGAAACCACCGATGCCCAGGTACTGGAGCTGTTGTTCAACGTATTGCATCAGGATGTGCGCCTGGCGTTTGATCAGGTACGCGCCAACGACGTTGGTGTTATCACCAAGGTACCGCTCGACAGCGGCTGGCTCGGTGGCAAATACAATGCCCAAACTGTATTCGATGGCGTGCGCAAACGCTGGAGCCAGGCGGATGTCGAGCAGCGCGCCTCCCTGGTTGAACAACTGGCCTGGTTACCGACAGCAGAACGCAATTTGGCGCAACAATCCCTGGCCTACTTGCTCAGCTACGATGAAGTCTCCAGCGTAATTCCGGGCATTCGTTCCCCGTCACAACTGGACGCCAACCTGGGCGCTACCGGTCAGCGACTGTCAGCAGAGGATCGCGCCCGCCTGGAAACCTTCTGGGATGGTTTCACCGACAAGGGTACGCATTTGCTGCCGTGGTAGGGCGGTACCTGGTGCCATGGGTCCGACGTTCGGCGTTGTTGTTTTGCCTGTCGTTCGGGCTGAGGGTGAGCTTCATTCCGCCCCTGTCAGAGACACATCCCTGTGTCGCTGACAGGGGCGCGGGCGTCCTGCCCGCTGCTCCATGAAACTCCTCCACCGCCCTTCGTGCTGGAGCGAACGTCTTGTTTGGAAGTCACAATTTTTTGCAAAAAGAGCAATCAATCACTTTTTAAAACGACCTTGAGTCGTATAGGAGTCACCATGGAATATCGTCGTCTTGGCCGTTCCGGCCTGAAAGTATCGGCCCTGTCGTTAGGGTCCTGGGTTACCTTTGGCAAGCAAGTTGATTTGAACGATGCCAAAACCCTGTTGAAAACTGCCTACGATGGTGGTGTGAATTTTTTCGATAACGCGGAAGGGTATGAAGCCGGCGAATCGGAAAAAATCATGGGTGATGCCATCGATGCACTGGGCTTGCCACGCGATACCTTTGCGGTGTCATCGAAGGTATTTTGGGGCGGCGACAAACCGACTCAACTCGGTTTGTCGGCTAAGCACGTTCGGGATGCCTGTGATGCGGCACTGCGCCGTCTGAAAGTTGATTACCTCGATCTGTTCTTCTGCCACCGCCCTGACGTGGATACCCCCATTGAAGAAACGGTGCGTGCCATGCATCAATTGGTCATGCAGGGTAAGATTGTCTATTGGGGTACGTCGGAGTGGAGTGCGCAGCAGATTACTGAAGCCCACGCCATTGCCCGTCAGGAACATCTGACACCGCCGATCATGGAACAGCCGCAGTACAACATGTTCAATCGCGACAAGGTCGAAGGTGACTACCAGCCGATTTACGAGCAGTACGGTCTTGGCACCACCATCTGGTCACCACTGGCGTCTGGCATTCTGACTGGCAAGTATCTGGATGGTATCCCCGACGACAGCCGCATCAACCTGCCCGGCTATGAATGGCTGAAAGACAGTTTTCTCAGCGACGCGGGCAAAGCGCGACTGGAAAAAGTGCGCCACCTCAAGCCTATTGCCGATGAACTGGGTGTGAGCCTGACCCATTTGTCGCTGGCCTGGTGCCTGAAAAACCCGAACGTCAGCACGGTTATTCTGGGTGCTTCCCGGTTGAGTCAGTTGGAAGACAATCTGAAAGCTCTGGATGCGACCGATAAACTGGACGCAGCCGTTATGGAACGGATTGACGCTGTACTGGATAATAAGCCTGCGGGTCCCGAGCGTTTCGGTCAGTAAGATGTGTTTCGAACAAGTAAACGGGTCTGGTGGAATGCCAGGCCCGTTTTTTGTCGTAAAGAACGAGCTAAAAGAATTGCAGTTCGATAGTAGCCATTGATCCAGTGGAGGGTGCCGGGTGTCACTATTGAGGGTAGTGCGCAACATGGACAAAAACGCCAGGAGCGTTTTTGCATGAGCGCAGCGAGCCCGAAGGGTGAATCCCAAGGATGGGATTCATATCATGCGGTCTAGCCCCCATGGATGGGTTTACGGCGACCCTCAATAGTGACATCCAGTGCCCTCCACGACTCATGGCAGCTACAGAGCAACCACAGTACTTTGAGAGAACGAGAGTTAAATTGAATAGAGCGTTTTGGTTACAACCAATGGTCTTGCGGCTGCTGGCCTTGTGTCTTTTGTTAGGCACGGCAGGTGCCTCTGTGTTTCCGGTATTGAGTACGCATCTGGCGATTAATCTGGGCATTGAGCCGCTGTGGATTGGGGTTTTCTTTGCGGCTAATACGATGGCAGGCATTGGTGTCAGCCAATGGTTGGCGAAACGATCCGATGCCGGGATGAGCCGGATGAAAATACTCTACGTGTCGATCTTCGTCTCGATGCTTGGATCGGTGGGTCTGGGTGTGGTTGACTGGTACCCGCTGTTGCTGGTTGTCGGTATGATCTGGTTTGGCTTGTCGTCGACCGCTCAGCCGCAACTGTTTGCACTGGCGCGCGAGCAAGTGAACGATGAGCAAGCTGCGCTGTTTCAGTCGGTGTTGCGTGCGACCATATCGATGAGTTGGATTGCCGGTCCGCCGCTGGCCTATTTGTTATTTGACCGGCTTGGCTTTCGCATGCTGATGATGATCACGGCCTCGGTATTTCTTCTGTCGTTGCTGATGCTGCCCGGTATGAAAGATACCCGATTGTCGGGATCGACCAGCAAGGGGTCGGTAACCGATCCTCGCGTAGTGGGGCTAATGCTGGTAACCATTGCCATTTTCGCTGCCAACTCCATGTATATCGTGTACATGCCATTGTATGTTCGGGATGTACTGGATTTGATGACCGTTGCACCGGGTTTGCTAATGGGCCTGGCGGCGGGTCTGGAAATTCCCATCATGATTTTTGGTGGAGCCCAGGCCTGGCGCTGGCATTTGTTCGCACCGCTGAAAGTTGCGGCTGTTTGCGGGGTCATTTTTTATGCAGGCGTGTGGTGGTTCGACAGCTTCAATATGTTGCTGGTCATGCAGGTGTTCAACGCAGGGCTGATCGGACTGTCGGCGGGTATTGGTATCAGTATTTTCCAAACCCTGATGAAAGACCGGTTGGGCATGGCATCGACGCTGTATTCCAACTCGATTAAGATTGGCAGCCTTGCTGGCGCTGGCCTCGGTGGCGTTATTGCTCAGTGGGGAGGCTATGATGGCGTTTTTATTGGCTGCGCAGTGCTGGCTGTTATCGCGACCGGACTGGTTTTCTGGATCAGTTCCAAACCCGGGTTGTCTGAGGAGTCACCCACATCATGATCAACACGGCTTTACTGGCTGCTTTCATCCCGACCTTCGCACTGGTGTCACTGACCCCGGGTATGTGCATGACCTTGTCGATGAGCCTGGGTATCACCATCGGCATCAAACGCACCTTGTGGATGATGATCGGCGAGCTGATCGGCGTGGGCCTGGTCAGTGTGCTCGCAGTGATTGGCGTGGCGGCGATTATGCTCAGCGCCCCGCTGGTGTTTACCCTGTTCAAGTGGGCCGGTGGTCTCTACCTTATGTGGCTGGGCCTGCAGATGTGGCAGTCGCGCGGCAAGCTCGCGATACCGGAAACCGGCGATTCTGCCCACACCGGTGCCAGCCGCACTCAACTGGCGTTGCAGGGCTTTGTCACTGCGGTTGCCAACCCCAAGGGGTGGGCATTTACCATGGTCTTGTTGCCCCCGTTTCTTGATGACAGCAAACCCCTGGCGCCACAACTGGCTGCGCTGGTGGCCATAATGTTGCTGATCGAATGGGTGGCTTTACTGATGTACGCCGGTGGCGGTAAGTCATTGAGCGTGGTGCTGTCGCGGGGTCAGAACGTTCGGCTGATCAATCGGATTGCCGGAACCCTGATGCTGGTTGTTGGGGTTTGGCTCGCATTGGGGTAAAACGCAGACCAGTATGGTTACCGCCGGTAGCTACGAATCCAGCAAAGTTAAAAAGTCTGCAAACGGCATCGGTCTGGCAAGCAGGAAACCCTGCACTTCATCGATGCCCAGTTGCTGTACCACGGTGAATTGTTCTTCGGTTTCAACGCCTTCGGCGTTGACGACCAGCTGCAGCGTCTTGCCGATCTGCGCTGCAGCCTGAACGACCGCACGCGCGGTCGTGTTGCTGTGCATGGTTTTGATGAAGCTCTGGTCGATCTTGATTTTGTCGATTGGAAACTGCGTCAGATAGCTCAGCGATGAAAAGCCGGTACCGAAATCGTCCAGCGAAATATGAACCCCGAAATGACGCAACGATTGCAGCGAGGCGATGACGCCTTCTGTGCGTTCAAACATCACGCGTTCGGTCAGTTCCAAAGCCAGTTGTGGCCCGACTCGTTTGATGCGGGGTAACAGCGGCTGAATAACGTCGGTAAAGGTGTGATTGTTAAAGTGGTGTGCCGAGAGGTTAAAACTCAACACCAGATCGGGATGTTGTTGAGTGAGCTGGTCGCAATGATCGAGAATCTGTTTGAGTACCCAGACATCAATATCGGCGATCAGACCGGACCGTTCCGCCAGCGGAATAAACTGAGCCGGACTGATGTAACCGTCTTTCGTTGGCCAGCGAATCAGAGCCTCGGCGCCGATGATGCGTCGAGTGCTGGCATCGAAAACGGGCTGAAAATGGAGCGTTAACTGGTTGGCTCTCAGTGCCAGGGCCAACTCATGTTCCATGGATTTCTCGGCTTGCAAATCGACGCGCATCCGGTGTTCATACATCCGGTACCCGGCGCGACCGGTTCGCTTGCAGCGATACAGGGCCAGATCGGCCGCACTCATCACATCTTCAACCACGGCGTGTGAACGGTCGGCATCCAGTTGATGGCAAAGAACAACGCCCATGCTGGCGGTGACTTTCAGGGTGGTATCCCGATTTCGAAATTCCCGGCTGACCCGATCACCGATTTGCACGCAGAGAATGTCGAGTTCGGTTTCCGACAGAGCGCCGTCCACGAGCACGGCAAACTCGTCTCCACCCAGCCGAAACGTTTTACAAGGTGCGTTCAGTGGTTGCTGCAAGCGTTGCGCCAGCTCAACCAGCAGCGCATCGCCGACCAAATGTCCCAGGGTGTCGTTGATGTCTTTGAAATGGTCGAGGTCGAGGAAGATGACCGTAAACTCATGGTGATGGTGCACTTGCCAGTGTTCGTAGGTTTGTTGCAGCTGTCTTTGAAATTGGCTGCGGTTGGGCAACTGAGTCAGGGTATCGTGTTCGGCCAGGTAGCGGATTTCGGTTTCGGCATCCACCTGCTCGGTGATGTCGATGATAGACCCCTGAATGATTTCCCGGCCGCTGTGACGCTCTGTGACGTACTGGGCGTTCATCAATACCCAGATGGGTTTGCCATCGCGACGAACCATGCGTGCGCGTTCGTTTACCACCGTCCTGTCGCGTTGCAACATCGATAACAGTCTTAACCGTTGGCGCGGGGTGTCGTACAGTTTTTGCGTGATGTCATCGTAATAAGCCAGGCACTCTTCGCGCGAGGCGCAGCCCAGGGTGCGGGCGAACAAATGGTTAACCCGAATAAAGGTGCCGCCAATGGTCGACTGGTACAACCCGGCCTGGGCGGTGTTGAACAGATCTTCGTAATCGCTTTCGGCGTTTCGGCGCGCTTCTTCCGAGCGCTTCAGTTCGGAAATGTCAGCGATGGTGCCGATAATATGGACCAGTTCACCCTCTTCATTGGCGACGCGCCGTGCGTTCTGGCGCACCCAGACTCGCTCACCATTCTTGCGCTTCATCTGGCATTCAAAACCGGATACCTCGCTTTTTCTGGCCAGGGTTTCCAGAAAGCGTACCCGGTCTTGCGGATGCACATAAATATCGTGTGCGGCACGACGGACCTGCTCTTTCATGTCATCGGGCGATTCGTAAAGAAACAGTTGGGCCAGGGAGTGGTTGGCGTAAATGACAGCGCCCTGAGCGTCAGTCTGGTAGATGCCGTCTACAGAGTACTCCAGAATGCGACGGTAATTTTCACGCTCCTCCATCGGGTGGCACACCATCACCAAGAACTGTTGATTTGGGTCGCTGGTGATCTCCCAGCGAAGACACATGCCCTGTATTTCACGCTCCAGATTGAAGGCGGTATGCTGTGTCAGCCAGTCCGAAAAGTCCCGTTGCCAGCGCTCCGGCAGTAGGGTTTCCCAATCGTGAAGGCCGAGCGATGTGAGGAACGTCTGGGCAGCGGTGTTGGCATACACCAGTGTCTTGTCTGCATCGAACACCAGAGCATTGAACTGCAGCAGCGACAGGCTGCTTTGCAGGACATCGAGGTGTTTCCAGATATGCAGCAGTTGATGCTCCCCCATCGGCGTCAGACTGGCCATGGCGCCGGGAATGCAGGTCTGGAAGTTATTGCGATCCGGATCGACCGCCTGGTACAGCGTCAGCCAGGTATCAAAATCGTCCCAGTAGTCAGATAACGGTTGATTGCATTGGGGCGGTGGTGTCAGCAACCCCTGGGCATCACCGATGGATACCAGGCGATACTCGCTGTCCAGCAGCAATTTGGCGGAGGTTATGGGCGGGTTGCTCGATGTCGGCACGATATTATTGTCTGTATTGGCCTGATGTACACCAGAGCGTACCCGATTTCGATTAATTGTTCAGCATGGCCCGCAAGTTGTCGAAGGTTGCTTTACCGTTTACCCGATCGGCCGTGTTGCCGGCATCGCGACCTTCCCAACTGACGTCGTCGGCGGGCAGTTCATCCAGAAAGCGGCTTGGCGTGCAATCGATGATTTCGCCAAACTGCTTGCGTCGGGCGGCGAAGGTGAGCGCCAGCGTGCGCTGGGCGCGGGTAATGCCCACATACATCAGACGACGCTCTTCTTCGATGTCGCCATTTTCGATGCTGTTGCGATGGGGCAGCAGTTCTTCTTCCAGCCCCATGATAAAGACATGTGGAAATTCGAGCCCTTTAGAAGCGTGCAGAGTCATCAGTTGCACCGCATCGGTTTCGTCTTCCTGCTCTTGTCGGTCGAGGATGTCACGCAGCACCAGTTTGCCAATGGCATCCTGGATTTGCAGATCGGACTCTTCGTCTTCATCGCCGCGTTCGAGCATGGATTTCAGGCTGTCGATCAGGATGTAGACGTTGGCCAGGCGTTTTTCGGCCTGAAGATCCGACACGCTGTCCTGGCGTAACCAGGCCTCGTAATTGATGTCAGTCACCACTTCACGGATCACCATCACCGGGTCGGCTTCGGTATGCAATTTGTGGATGATGCGGCCCAGCCAGTCGGAAAACCGATGCAAGCGCTCGGCGGCTTTGGCCGGCAGTAACTGTTGCAGACCAAGCTCCTGGCAGGCGGCACTCAAACTGACCTTGCGATGCCCGGCGTATTCGGTGAGTTTTTCCAGGGTGGCCGGGCCGATTTCACGACGCGGCGTGTTGATGATGCGCAGAAAGGCGGCATCGTCGTCCGGGTTCACCAGCAAGCGCAGGTAACTCATGATGTCCTTGATCTCGGCTTTGGCAAAGAAGGAGGTGCCGCCGTTGATCTTGTACGGTATGCGGTTTTGCTGCAGCTTTATTTCCAGAATACGAGCCTGGTGGTTGCCGCGATAGAGCACTGCAAAATCACGGTATTCACCGCGCCGGATCAAATGCTGGTGCAAAATCTCATTGGCGATGCGCTCAGCCTCGGCTTCGTCGTTGGGCGTGCGAATGATGCGAATCGGGTCACCAAACCCCATCTCGCTCCACAGCGTCTTTTTGAACGCGTGCGGGTTATTGTCGATGACGGTGTTGGCGGCTTTGAGAATCAGGCCTGTAGAGCGGTAATTCTGCTCAAGTTTGACAATTTTCAGGTGCGGATAGTCAGTCTGCAGTTGCACCAGGTTTTCCGGTCTTGCACCGCGCCAGCTGTAAATCGACTGGTCGTCGTCGCCAACCACGGTAAATCGTGGCTGATCGCCTACCAGCAGCTTGACCAGCAGGTACTGGGAGGAGTTGGTGTCCTGATATTCATCGACCAGCAGGTAGCGAATCTTGCGTTGCCATTTGGCCAGTACCTCGGCGTTGTTCATGAACAACAAGGCGGGCAGGCGGATCAGATCGTCGAAATCGACTGCGTTGTAGGCGCTGAGCATGCGGTTGTATTGCTCATAGATTTCGACGGCCAGTGAATCGCGTGCGTCATCCAGTTTGCCACGAAGGTCGGCGGGCTCGGTCAGGTCATTCTTCCAGCGGCTGATCAGGTTGCGAAAATGGTCGATCTCATCCACGGCGTTGGGCACTTCCCGCAGCAGAATATCCTTGATCAGGGCTTTGGAGTCGTGGTCATCAAACAGGGTGAAGCCGTTTTTCAGATTAATGTGGCTGGCTTCTTTGCGCAGGATGTTCAAACCCAGGTTGTGAAAGGTCGACACGATCAGTCCACGCGCCGCCTTACCCCTGATCAGCTTGCTCACGCGTTCTTTCATCTCGCGCGCTGCTTTGTTGGTAAACGTAACGGCTGCAATGGTATGTGCCTTGTAGCCACACTCGTTGACCAGATACGCTATTTTCCGGGTAATGACCGAGGTTTTACCACTGCCCGCCCCGGCCAGCACCAGCATTGGACCGCTGATGTATTTGACCGACTCTTCTTGTCTGGGATTGAGCTGTGCCATGGGGCCGGGTGTCCTGTCGGAGGGCGAAGTCGAGCCGGCGCAGTGTACCAGCACGCCGGTATTGACCCAAGCAGGGAACAGTGGTCAGACCGGGAGCGTCTTGCTAGTGATAGGCGGCCAGCCGGGTGCCATGGGCCCGCACTGGCATCCGATGGCCCGCCAGAATGCGAACCTTTTCATCCGGCCGGGCAGGTTACAGCAGTTGGGTTACCAGAATCACGCCAGCGATCAGAATCAGGGCGACAATCCCCATGGTGATCAACCCTGAGCGTTCTTTGTCGGCCCGTGACGATGACTTTTTTGACGACTGCTTCGGGTTATTGCCATCAATGACGTCATCCGGCTGGTTCATCTTCTCCAGAGCGTCGATCAGCGCCTCGAAGTGCTGGGCGTCAAACTGGAACGGATCAAAGCTTTTAAAGCCGAATTTGCCCATCAGTGTTTTGATCGAGTCGTTGATGGCGGTGTACTTCATCGACCAGTCGTCAAAGCGGCGGACATGCACTGGTTTTTCAGAAACAACTTTCACATCGGTGTGGCGATCATCACGATGCAGGCGCTCAAGCAGTGTGTGTACGGCTGCCTTGTCTCCTTCCAGGCATTGGAAAAAGTGGCCATTGCCGTAAAAAAGAACACCACCGACATCAACCTTGGCGTTGTTGATGCGCGATGACTGCAAAATACGCGCGACATTGGGTTCAATGCCCTGCACAGCCGGCGTGGGCTTAAAGGTGGCTCGGCTGATGTACATCAGTTGGATCAGGTTGCTCATAAAATTACTCTTGAATTCAGCGGTTAATGGGTGCAAAAACAGACACCGGAGTGCCAATGTCACCGTCGTAGGGTAACCCGTCTGCGTTCCGGACCATGTTTACGACAATGGCTAAGTTTTGTATCACTTTGAGCTGTCTCACATACCGGTATATACAGTCTTGACGCCGGACAAGCAGACAGGTCAGGCTTAACAGATCCATTACCTGCTGTTACTGGCCCACCTGATGAAATCGACCGAACCCGACACCAGCCCGCGTTCCGACAAAGCGGCAACGTACCCGCCACCAGGCGTTGGGCGCAAAACGCTTATTGGTGGATTGTGGCTGGTGTCGGTCGGGTTCTGGCTATGGGCCGGGGTACAGTTGGGTCAGTTGATCGGGGAACTCTGGTTGTAGCGAACAGGCATAGACATTCCGGGTCACCCTGACTATGGTTTTTTAGCCTGATTCTGACTTTGGCAAGACAGCGATTGTGTTTTCCCCGTGTGGTGCCAGACTGACTGTACAAGCGCTTGTTTTTTGATGGGATAATCGTTTCAATCAGCGCGGCATTGGTTTGTCAGACGTTTGAATTTCACCCATTTCTAAGGATCATCTATGGACCGTTATGCGGTATTGGGCCATCCGATCAAACACAGCCTGTCTCCGGTCATTCATGCCGCCTTCGCCCGGCAAACCGGTGAAGCGCTGGAGTACGAGGCGATTGAGTTGCCGGTAACGAGTTTTGAAACCCGTGTCTGGCAGATGTTTCGTGACGGGTACCGGGGGTTCAATATCACGGCGCCCTTCAAGCAGGATGCCCATGACTTTGCGGATGACCTGACGGAGCGCGCCAAGCGGGCCAGGGCAGTCAACACCCTGGCCAAACAGGCCGATGGGCGCATTCTGGGTGATACCACCGATGGAGAAGGCCTCGTTTTCGATCTCGAAACCCTGCTCAAGTGGCGCATTGCTGATCGTAACGTACTCATTCTGGGGGCCGGTGGTGCCGTGCGGGGCGTTCTGGAAACCCTGTTATCGCGCAACCCGGCCAATGTAGTGCTGGCTAACCGAACCCTGGCCAAAGCCGAAGAACTGACCGACGATTTTCCGGAAATCTCCCCCAGTGCGTTCGATGAACTCAGTGGTCGTTTTGACCTGGTGATCAACGGCACCTCCGCCGGATTGTCCGGCAACCTGCCGCCATTACCGGATGATCTGTTCACACCCGATACGCACTGTTACGACATGATATACAGCAAGAATGAGACGGCGTTCAACCGCTGGGCACGCGAACAGGGTGCTGGCCAATGTTCCGATGGTCTCGGCATGCTCGTCGGTCAGGCTGCCATCAGCTTTGAGTTGTGGCGCGGGGTTCGCCCGGACACGTTACCGGTACTGAAGCAGCTGCGGGCAGACCTGGCCTGATGCCTCTGAAGCCAGGGCTGGCAGCGCTGTGCGTGCTGCTGGCAACCCCGGCAATGGCACGCGATGGCGCCCTGACTCTTGGGCTGACGGCTCCACCCACTGCCCTGCTTGAGCCTGGCATGTCGCTCGGCTGGCAGGAAACTCTGGGGCGTCGTCTGGTTCTGGGCGCTGGGGTTGGGGTGTCCGAGCCACGGCCCGACGATCGTGATCTGGGTCTGGTCGGGCGACTGTCGCTGCCGACCGATGCCGGGTTCAACCAGCGCTGGTACCCCTGGTTGGGTATCGAACAGCCCCTGTCAGTCAGCCGCGATGACATTGACGAGGCACAATGGCAGGCGGGTATTGGCCTGGAACGTTTTTTTTTGCCGGAAGTCGCCGGCTTTGCTGAATTAAGCTGGCAACCGGCCCAGACGGAGACTTTGCACGCTCAAATTGGGCTGCGGTTCTGGCCGGGCCGGCTCAACCGGTTGGATGCTCGAATGCGCGACAGCACACCGGTTCAACCGCAGCGAGATGCCGGGGCTTTTTCCGGCCCCATCGTGCTCGATGCCGCCCCGTCCTCTGGCTCATTACCCAATGCCCCAGCTACCGATCCGGCGACGGCCAACACAGAGACGGCCACGGTGGCCCCTGGCGTAACAGACACTCAAGCCCCCGCGAGGCAGGTGCCATTGCTGGTAATGCAGGCAGCACCGGTGGGTGACCCCATTGACGTGACTGCGCTTGGGGAAGCCGAGGTTAGTGAGTCTTCACCCACACCCACACCCACACCCACACCTACACCTACACCTACACCTACACCTACACCTACACCTACACCTACACCTACACCTACACCTACACCTACACCTACACCTACACCTACACCTACACCGAGAAATGATGCTGCTACAGAAGCCAATGTGAATAGTCTGGCAACCGGCACCTATGTTCATCTGGGCCTGTTTCGGGCCGAAGCCTCGGTGCAACGTTTGCGAAGCCAGCTTGAGCCTGAGGTCCGGTCACAAACCCGGGTCGCTTTTGATCCGGAGGCCGGTGGCTATCGCGTGCTACTTGGGCCATACAGCGAAACGGAGGCCTCCGGGCGTCGGACACGACTGGCTGAGCAAGGCATCGACTCCTTTCTATACCGGCGCAACTGAGCGCAATACAGAGCAGCGGTCACGATATGAACCGATGTCTGCAAGCCATCGTACTTCTGGTTGATTCCTGTCTAAAGAGTGTCTAACCATTATGAGCAGCCGCTGGATCCGATTAAGCTTGCCCCTGGTCGTGTTGGGAGCCGGCGTTGCGGTTGCCTTCTGGATGAACAGTCAACCCGACTCCTCAGTCGCGGATGCCGAACAGGTCGAGGCCGACCCTCTCGCTAACGCGGCGACGGTCGCTACAGCCGCACCTGATTTCAATCGCTGGTCTCCCCAGTTACAGCTCTATTCCCAATACCAGAGTCGACAATCGGTGCTGCTGACCAGCCCGACGGCCGCCGATGTTCTGTCTGTGTCGGTCGAGGCCGGTCAGCGAGTCGAGGCCGGGGCACTGCTGGTGCAACTGGATGCCCGCCATTTGCAGCGACAGGTCACGCAATTGCAGGCGCGGCGTAACGATCTGCTGGCGCGCATCCGGCTGGAACAGACGCAGCACGCCAGTAACCAGGCCGCGCTGTCGATAGAGCGGGATCTGGTCAGCATCGCCCAGCGCACCGTCGAACGGTTGCAGAACCTGGCCCGACAGAATTTGAGTTCAGCGACGGATCTGGAAGCGGCCGAGCGCACCCTCCAAAACCAGCGGCTGGCGTTGCAACAGCGCGAGCTGGCCATAAGCCGCTACAGTGATGTTCAACAGCAACTGGAAGCACAACTGGCCGAGCTGGATAGCCAGTTGGACCAGGCACTCAATAACCTGGCCGATGCTGAGATCAGAGCCCCCTTTTCAGGGCGAGTTTCTGCCATTGATGTTGATCCTGGCGCTACGGTTGGCGCTGGCAGTGTCTTGCTGCGGCTAACGAACGATCGGCAAACCCAGTGGGTCGCCCGGGCGGCATCATCAACGGTCGCGTCGTTGGGCAACCTTCAAGGGCTTAGCGGTTGGGTTGAAACCGACGGCCAACGGCAAGCGGTTGACGTCAGGCAGCAAGATCCCGGGTCCGAAGGCGGCAGCATCGGTGTGTACTTCCAGCGACAGGGAGACGCCACCGAGCCTGCGACGCTGAACCGCTATTACCGGCTCTGGCTGGACTTGCCCGCGATAGACGCCTTCCGCGTGCCTGATGCCAGTGTGTATTCCAACGGCTTCGTCTATCGCGTAGCCGACAACCGATTGCAGCGCGTCGCCGTGACGGTGCTGGGAGAGCAGTTTACCGAAGGCGAGATCTGGCGCCTGATCGACGCGGATCTCGACGCCTCAGACCGAATACTGACAACCCGACTGCGGCAAGCGGCCCAGGGGTTGGCGGTTAAGGTTGCCGACCAATGAGGGCCTTGTTGAGTGCTTTTGCCCACCATCGGATTGCCCCCAATGCGCTGATGTTCGTGGTGATTTTTATCGGCCTGATCGCGCTGGATCGGCTCAATACCCAGTTTTTACCCGACTTTGACCTTAAAGTGGCGACCGTGAACACCGAGTGGGCCGGTGCCAGCGCAGAAGACGTTCAGGAAGGGGTGACTATCCCGCTGGAACAGGCCATTTTGCAATTGACCGAGGTCGACAGGCTGACCACGACCACGATCGAAGGCGGTTCATTCATGACCATCACCTTCAAAGAATCGGTCACCAACGTTGAGCAGGCGGTCTCGGATGTGGAAAAAGCGCTGTCGACGGTCAATCTGCCGGACGGCGCTGATGAACCCACCGTCACCCAGCAGGTGTTTTACGAGCCGGTGGCGGAAGTATTGCTGTATGGCGACCTGACGCTGGATGAACTGCAGTACTGGGGAGAAGCGGCCGAGCAGAGCTTGCAGGCAGCAGGCATTGCCAAGGTGGATCTGACCGGCTTGCCGGAGCGGGAACTGAACCTGCGCATGACCGTTGCCGACTACCTGTCCGGTGATGCCTCGCTCAGTGAGCTTTCGCAGCAACTGGCCGGGCAAAACCTCAATGTACCGGCCGGCATCACCGGCGAAGGTCAGATTCAGGCGCAACTGAGGGTGCGCAACCAGGCGACAGACCCCTCAACGCTAGGGCGCCAGGCGCTTTCGTCGGGTAATAGTCTGCTGAGTGTGGATCAGCGCGTTAACGTTGGTGAAGACCGCAATGCCGATGAAACCCAGGTTTACTATCAGGGACAGCCCGCCATCAAACTGGCTCTGAGCCGCACCAGTGGCGAAGACACGCTTCGTATGGCGGAGATCCTCAACACCTGGGTAGGCGATTTTGAGACGCAATTGCCAGCCGGTATGAAATTGCATGTCTACAACGAAGCCTATGAATTTGTGCGCACTCGCATTGGCATCATTCTCGACAACGGCATTGGCGGCATGGTCGTTGTACTGATTGTGTTGTTTGTGTTCCTCAGGCCCAGACTGGCCTGGTGGGTGGCCGCAGGTATCCCGATTTCGTTTCTCGGTACCTTCGTGTTTCTGGAACTGACCGGTAACTCGATCAATCTGATCAGCCTGTTCGGGTTCCTCGTGGCACTGGGTGTGATCGTCGACGATGCCATCGTAGTGGGCGAAAATGCCTACAGCCGAATGGAAAAAGGCGAAGACCCCAAGCAGGCGTCACTGAACGCGGCACACCAGATGCTGCCCGCCGTCATGGCCTCGTCGATCACCACGATCGCCGCGTTTCTGCCGTTATTGCTGGTCGGGGGGCAGGCTGGTGTCTTTACCAAGAGCGTGCCGCTGGTCGTCATCATGGCCATTGCGGCGTCGCTGATCGAGTGTTTTCTGATTCTGCCGGGCCACCTGGCGCACAGCTTTGGCAAAGGCAAACTCAAACCCGCAGGCAGGCTGCGCGGGGGGTTTGAACGCCGGTTCGAGCAGTTTCGCCAGGGGCCCTTCCGGCGCACGGTTGCATTGGCGGTCGACTATCGCGGCGTGACATTTACCGTGGCCATAGTGGCGCTGGTTCTCGCCATTTCGCTGGTCACCAGCGGGCGCGTTAAATTCGTCTTTTTTCCCGCTATTCAGCAACCGGCATTGCAGCTGAATGCCGACTTTGCCGAGGGCACCGACCCGGCGGTCACCCGTCAGTTTCTCAGTGATATGGAAACCGCCCTGCTCGACATTGAACGCGAGGTGGGTGTGAATCTGGTCGAAACCGTGGTGATGGAAACCCACCGCAATGCCCGCGAAGACGGTGCGTTATTTGTGCAACTGGACGACAGCACCGAACGCCCGATATCGAACAGCGAGATCACCCGGCTGTGGCGGGAGCGCGTTGCAGAACCGGCCGGTCTGGTAGCGGTCACCTTTGTCGAGAGTCAGCAAGGGCCATCGACCGATGGCATTAGCGTGCGTCTGATCGGTGATGACCTGGCACAACTGCAGCGCGCCTCCGACTGGACCAAACGCCGCCTCGGTCAGATTTCAGGCCTGGTCGATATTACCGATAACCTGCCCCTGGGCGCCGAGCAGTTGGATCTGTCGCTGACGCCTGATGCACTGGCACTGGGGCTGACCCCACAGCAATTAGCTCAGACGTTGCGCAACTGGACCGACGGCTATCGGGTGCAAACACTCCAGGTCAATGGCGATGAGCGTGTGGTGCGGATGCGTCTGATCGAAGCGCAGGTTGATGCCTGGCCGCAACTGGCTCAACTGCCCTTGCTGCTGGCAAACGGCGAACGCCGACCGCTGGCGTCGCTTGCGGTGCCGTCTTCAGGCCGCGCCGTTGAACAATTGAACCGGGTCGATGGCGATTTGTCAGTAGACGTATCGGCCAACCGCAACAGCCCTGACGTCAATCTAACTGAGGTCAATCAGCTGATCGGTACTGAGGTGCGTGCCGAGCTGCGTGACCAGTTCAACGACATTCAGATCGTGGTTGAAGGCGATCAGGAGTCTCAGTCGGAGTTTTTCCGGGATGTGCAAATCGGGGCTGTACTTGGGCTGATGCTCATCTTTATTGCTCTCGCCTGGGTGTTTGAAAGCTGGAGCTGGCCACTGGCTGTCATGTCGACGATACCCTTTGGCCTGACCGGTGCCATCGCCGGCCACTGGATAATGGGGCTGGAGCTCAGTGTGCTCAGTATCTATGGGCTATTCGGTCTGTCCGGTATCGTCATTAACAACGCCATCGTGCTGGTGACCTTTTACCGGCAACTGCGTGACGAGGGCATGCCGAAGGAGCAGGCCATTGTTGAAGCCAGTGTGCGCCGCTTGCGTGCGGTGATCATCACCACCCTGACGACAGTGGGCGGACTTGGCTTTTTGCTGTTTGAAACCTCGTTTGATGCCCAGTTCCTGATTCCGATGGCGGCTGGCATCGCCTTCGGGTTGTTGTTTGCCACCTTGCTGATTCTGTTTTACGTACCAGCGATGCTGATGACCGTTGAGAAGAGCAAGGAGCGAGTCGGGCGCTGGAAGGACTGGCTGTTTGGCCGGGAAGTGCAGCTCTGAACCCGGTGTTTGCCTTGTGACAACCCCGTTCGGGTGCCGTTATACTCTGGCGCTTTCTCACTGAAAGAGTCGGATTATGACGGCCGCAACCCCAACAGATCTACCCGCCTTTGTGGCGCGCATCTACACCCAACCGGAGCAAATCCTGTTTGAAGACACGATGGCGGTGATCGATGCGAACTTCGAGTTCACACCGGTCGCGTTTGCCACCGGTGTTCAGAATAATGCAGCAGGCACCAACCTGGGGTCCTGCAAACTGCTCAGTTTTGCACATGCCATGAATCTGCCTGCCGAGACGACCTTGCAGCTGTTTGGCGACTACTATCGGGTGGATGTGTTAGCGAACCCGGACGGGACCGATCATGCCAATATCCGGGAGTTCATGCGGTTGGGCTGGCGCGGGGTGAACTTTGCGGCACCGGCCCTTAAGCGCACAGGCCGGTGACTGTATCGGGTGGCGTTAACACGGCTACCCAACAGAGGCTGGCGTTGACAGGCCCGGGGCGAGCCTGTCGAATGGTCTCGAAGCCAGCTTAGGCTGCGATACCACTGTGACGCAGCAGGGCGTCGACTTGCGGCTCCCGCCCACGGAACTGCTTGAACAGTTCTCCGGCCGGTACGCTGCCGCCATTGGCCAGAATCACATCGCGAAACGCCTTGCCGGTTTTGGCGTTGAAAATACCCTCTTCCTCAAACCGGCTGTAGGCGTCGGCGCTGAGTACTTCCGCCCACTTGTAGCTGTAGTAGCCCGCTGAATAACCGCCGGCAAAAATGTGGCCAAAACTGTGCTGGAAGCGGTTCTCCGGCAAGGTTTTGATGACCGACACTTCAGACCGCACCTGGTCAAGCACCGCTTGCACATCGTTCACCATGAAGCCTTCGGTCTTGCTGTGCAGCTTCATGTCGAACAGGGAGAACTGCAACTGACGGGCGGCAGCCATGGCTGACTGGAAGTTCTTCGCGGCCAGCATTTTCTCCAGCAGGTCGGCTGGCAGCGGCTCACCCGTGTCAACGTGACCGGAAATAAAAGCCAGTGCTTCGGGCTCCCAGCACCAGTTCTCCATAAACTGACTGGGCAATTCTACCGCGTCCCAGGCCACACCGCTGATGCCACTGACATCACCCACGTCTACCCGGGTGAGCATGTGGTGCAGGCTGTGGCCGAACTCGTGAAACAGCGTGGTCACTTCATCGTGCGTCAGCAGCGAGGGCTTGCCATCTAAAGGCGGCGTGAAGTTGCAGGTCAGGTAGGCGACCGGTTTCTGCAAGGTGCCACCGATGCGCACCCGTTTGCGGCACTCATCCATCCAGGCCCCGCCACGTTTGCCTTCACGGGCATAAAGGTCCATGTAAAAACGGGCCACCACCGCGCCATTTTCCAGCACGTTGTAGAGCTGAACATCCGGGTGGTAGGTCTCGAACTCGGTCACTTGCTCAAAGGAGACGTCAAACAGGCGATGCGCGGTCTCAAACAAGCCCTCAATGACCCGGGGTGCCGGGAAATAGGGTTTGAGCTCCTCCTGGGAGACTGCGTAGCGCTGTTCCTTGAGTTTTTCACTGGCGTAGCTGATGTCCCAGGGCTCCAGTTCGTCGGTCATGCCCAGTTCATCCCGGGCGAAGGCGACCAGCTCTTGATACTCCCGTTTGGCCTGTGGAATGGCCTTGCCAGCTAGCTGATTCAGAAAATCGAGTACCGCGGCTGGTGAATCTGCCATCTTGGTGGCCAGTGATACGTCGGCGTGGCTGGCGAACCCCAGTAACTCGGCCGCTGCCTGGCGCTTGGTCAGAATGTCGGTCATTTCCGGGCCATTGTCGTAAACGCCGCCATTCGGGCCGACATCAGAAGCCCGGGTAACGTGGGCCAGGTAGGTCTCGCGACGCAAATCGCGGTCGTCGGCATAGGTCAGCACCGGGATCACTGAAGGCATTTCCAGCGTTACCAGCCAACCGCTTTTGTCTTTTTGGCGGGCGTATTGGGCCAGCGTGGCCCTGGCTGATTCGGGTAAGCCGGCCAGGCGGGTCTCATCGGTTACGTGCAGTGACCAGGCCTGGGTCGCATCGAGCAGGTGCTCGCTGAACCGTTGCTGTAATTGAGCCAGTTCAGACTGCAGCGTGGCGAAGGCTTTTTTATCGTTCTCGTTCAGGTCGATACCAGACAGGCGGAAATCACGCAGTGCCTGTTCGATGGCGGCCTTTTGAGCCGTCGACAGGGAGGCGAAGTCATCGCGCTGTGCGATCTGCTGATACGCCTTGAATAAACCGTCATGCTGACCGAGCCAGCTTTGGTAATCGGTCAGTAACCCCAGGGCCTGGCTGTAGGCTTCGCGCAATTCCGGTGAATCCTTAACACCCGACAGATGGCCAAAAACGGCCCAGGCGTTGTCGAGCCGTTCGTCCAGCGCACTGATCGGTTCGATCAGGGTGTCCCAGGTGGGCTCGGGGGTGTTCTCAACCAGTTCATCGATGCGGGTTTTGCTGGTGTCGATGATCTCCGTCATGGCCGGTACGATCTGATCAGCCTTGAATTGCTCAAAGGGAGGCAATTCATGCGGTTCGAGCAATGGGTTGGTCATGGTGGTGTCCTTTTGTTGAGTCTTGAAGGATCAGTACGATGCGGTGGCCAGAAGTGTTCACCGGGCAGTCATTGAGGTGTCGTCAAACGGTCACAAAAACGTCGTATAACGGATGCATGACTGCACTGCTCCGCGCCCTGTGGCGCCACCCCCGATGGCTTTCCGTCGCGCTGGTACTGATCCTGATCGGGTTAGTATGGGCCCCTGCCAGGACCCCGACCACTATTTACCTGAGTTTGGGGTTCGAGCGCGGCGAAACAAGTGCGGATTTCGTTGGTGTTGCGATTGATGCAGCCATGCTGACCGGCGGTGACTGGTGGACCGACCACGATGGCCCGCCGCGCCCGCTTGATCTGGACGATGAAGGCCTGCGCTACTGGAGCCGGATTCTGGCCCCGGCCTGGGTGCGGCTTGGCGGAACCGAAGCCGACAAACTCTGGTGGCAGTCACCGGACGACCCGTCACCGGCTCAACCCTGGCTTGACCAGAGTGACCTGGACGGGTTTCTGAGGTTTACCCGAGCCGTTGACGCTCGCCCGATGATCACCACCAGCACCGGCCCACGGGTGCGGCAACAGGGGGACTGGCAGCCGGATCAATTGCAACGGTTACTCGGCTGGTTGCCAGACGACTACAACGGCGTGCTCGAATTCGGCAATGAACCCGGCGCTCACTGGCTGATGTTTGGCCTGCGCCACCAGTATGGCTTTGATCAATACACCCGGGAATTCGCACGGGCACGTGCCCAGACCGTCGATATCCCGCTGGCGGGCCCTGCCAACGCATTTTGGCCGGAAATCGGAGAGCCACTGCGGCCTCTGGTCGGCAGTTCCCGGACTTTTCTGGAAAATGGAGCCAACCCGGCCATTTTCAGCTGGCACTATTACCCGACCCAGTCTTCACGCTGCCGGGTGCGCACGGAAGGCACCGAATGGGAATCGCTGATCGATATTGAGGCGGTCGCCGAGTTCACCCGCCAGGCCAGGCGCGTCCGCGGCTGGGTCGACCGTTATTCGCCGGATTCCGAACTCTGGCTGGGGGAGACCGGTCCGGCCCAGTGCGGCGGTGTTGACCAGTTGACCAACCGTTTTGGTTCCAGCCTCTGGTGGCTGACGCAGTTGGGAACGGCGGCCCGTACCGGGCAGGATACAATCATTCGTCAGTCACTGGTGGGCGGTGACTACGCGCTACTGGCCTACCGAACGCGTTACAGCCCAAACCCGGACTATTGGGCCCAGGTGCTGTGGAACCGGCTCATGGGCCCGCGCTGGTTTGAGGTGCGTGGCAGCGGCCGGGTGATTCAGGCTTACGCGCATTGTGACCCGACAACACCTGGAATTATGACGTTATTAACCGTCAACCTGCAGCCGGTACCGGTTACCCTGATCCTGCCGGATAACGCACCCCGCCCGATGCTGACGGTGACCAGCCCCGCGCTCGACAGCCGTTATGTACAGGTCGAGAACCAGTGGCCGGAGACCTTCGACTGGGAGACGGCCGACCCCCTGCCCTGGGTGCTGCGCGACAGCAATGAAGCCCAGCCCGGTTACAGTTACCGCTTCACCCGTCTGGATGCGCCCGAAGACTGTGGCTAAACCGCGGTGTGCACAGGCAGGCCCGGACCTCTATACTGTCGGGTTCATCTATTAATGAAAGGCTTTACCCCTATGCGCCCAAGTGGACGTACACCGGATCAACTTCGCCCCGTCAGCATTCAACGCAACTTCACCAAACACGCGGAAGGCTCCGTCCTGGTCTGCTTTGGTGATACTCAGGTCATCGTGACTGCCAGTGTTGAAGCCAGTGTCCCGCGTTTTTTGAAGGGCAAAGGCCAGGGGTGGGTGACCGCGGAATACGGCATGTTGCCGCGCGCTACCGGCTCCCGGAACCAACGCGAAGCCGCGCGTGGCAAACAGGGCGGGCGCACGGTAGAGATTGGCCGTCTGATTGGCCGTTCGTTGCGGGCCGCCATTGATATGACCGCGCTTGGCGAACACAGCATCACCCTCGACTGCGACGTGATTCAAGCCGATGGCGGTACTCGCACCGCGGCCATTACCGGTGCCTTTGTTGCCCTGACCGACGCCGTTAACCACATGCTGGAAAAAGGCATGATCAAAACCAGCCCGATCAAACACCCCATTGCCGCCGTGTCGGTTGGTATCTGGCAGAACACCCCGGTGCTGGATCTCGACTACGCTGAAGACAGCACCTGCGATACCGACCTGAACGTGATCATGACCGGCGACGGTGGTTTTATTGAGATTCAGGGCACAGCCGAAGGCGAACCCTTCCAGCCGGAAGAACTGAACGCCATGCTGGCCCTTGCAGGCAAGGGCGTGGCTGAGCTGTGCGAACTGCAACGTGCCGCCCTGAACGCGGAGGCCTGAGCCATGACCGACAGCATGACCGCCTTTGCGCGGCGTGAAGAAGACACCGCCTTCGGTACCCTGTCGGTCGAGATTCGTTCGGTGAACCACCGCTACCTGGAGCCGACGTTTCGCCAGCCCGATACCCTGAAACCGGTGGAAATGCCGCTGCGAGAGGCACTGAAAAAACAGGTCAAACGAGGCAAAGTCGACGTTCAATTGCGGTTCTATCCAAACCAGGCCAGTGCCGGTTTGGACGTGAATACGGAACGATTGCAAGCTTTGAACGCGGCCCTGCACAAGGTGCGAGACAATGTCGCCGACAGCCCCATGCCAGATGCCCTGGCACTGCTGCAATACCCGGGCATTCTCGCCGAGGAAGCCGTGGATATGGAGGCGGTATTCACCGCCATGCGGGGCTTGTTCGACACTGCCCTTACCGACTTCATGGCACACCGCCAGCGTGAAGGTCAGGAGCTGGGCAAGATGATCAGCGACCGGCTCGATGACATTGATGCGATCGTGGACGTACTGCGCGAGGAAATGCCCGGCTGGGTCGCCAGCTTCCGCGACACCCTGAATGCCAAAGCGGCGCAATTCCAGGTGGACCTCGACCCGGAGCGGCTGGAGCAGGAAGTAGTCATGCTCGCCCAGAAAGCCGACGTGGCAGAAGAACTGGACCGGTTGGTGACCCATACCAGAGAGGTTCGGCACATTCTCAACCAGAAAGGCGCTATTGGTCGACGGCTGGACTTTCTGATGCAGGAATTTAACCGTGAAGCCAATACGCTGGGGTCCAAAGCCACCAACAGCCGGGTAACCCAAGCGTCGGTAGATCTGAAGGTGCTGATCGAACAGATGCGTGAGCAGGTGCAAAATATCGAATGACACTCAGCCTATGGTCCCGATCAAACCGCGCCCTTAATGGGCCGGTTTTACGGCGAATGAATCGTTGTCGGAAAGCCTTGGTCTGGCCATTGGTGGTGTTGTGTTTGGGGGCGACGGGCCTGCAAGCATGGGCTCAGGGCTGGACGATGGGGTTTGCCGAAGGCGAAGCCCCCATCAGTGACGTAGGAGCAGAGGGAGCGCAGGGCATTATCCCGGAGCTGACTGCTGAGCTGTTCCACCGCGTGCCTGACACCTCGTTAACGATGACTGCCGGTCCCTGGGTGCGGATGCAACGCTCTGTGGAAACCGGCCAGATCGACGGCTTTGTGACCTACCCGTCCGATGACCGCCGCCGTTATGCGCTGTTCAGCCAGACACCGCTGTTTCATATCGACATTGGCTACCTGATTTATCGTCGCGACCACCCTCAGCGTGAGCGCCTTGAGCAAGCCCGCAGCTTTGAAGACTTGCAAGGCCTGACCTTCATCGGCCAACAGGGAGCTGAATGGGAGCGGGACAATATACCGGCTAGCCTGGATACCCTGTTATTGGGTCATACCAATACCATGATGCACATGCTGGTGCGACGGCAAGCCGGTGATTTTATGGTGATGCCCGCCGAGCAGGCGGTACACATCGCCAAACAGCTGGGTTATGACGATCAAATTGCCTTTGAACCGGTCAGGTTCATACCCAACGCCAGCATTCCATTTCACGTCGGCATTCATTCTGCTCATCCCGATGCTCTAGAGATGCTAACGCGCATAGACAGCGTGCTCCAATCTCCAGAATACAGGCAGGTCGCTGCACAGATATTGGCCCGGTACCGCGAAGCGCCGGCCGATTAGGCCAGCATGTCAGTCACCACTCGGCACCAGTGTCGAGATCTGCGCCTGAAGCCTGGGCAGAACCTGTTCCTCAAACCACGGGTTGCGCTTGAACCAGGCCTGATTTCTAGGGCTGGGGTGCGGCAGTGGCAGGTATTCCGGCCAGACATCCTCCCACTGCTCGACAGCCCCGGTTACCGTGGCGCCCAATTGCGGCAAGTGATACGCCAAGGCATAGCGGCCGAGCACCAGCGTGAGTTGAATATTGGGCAACGCTTTTAGCAGAGGTTCGCGCCAGTTTGGCGCACATTCCGGGCGTGGCGGCGCGTCACCGCTGCGTACCTTTCCCGGAAAACAAAAGCCCATGGGTACAATGGCAAAATGGGCCGGATCGTAGAAAGTCTCGCGGTCGACACCCAGCCAGCGGCGCAGCCGATCACCACTGGGATCGTCAAACGGCAAACCGCTGTCATGGGCACGCTGCCCGGGCGCCTGCCCGGCAATCAGAATGCGAGCGCGGGGATCTGCCTGCAGGATGGGTTTGGGCGCCAGTGGCAAGTGGTGGGCGCACTCCTGACAGCGGTGAATGCGGTCCATCAAGGCGTTAAACGTTGAAGACATTGTCACCAAGCTCCTGAGCGGTTCACAGTCTGTGACTTCAACATACAGCACGCACCCAACTCTGGCATAATCGCTCAACGTTTATCGTATTCACAGGACTGACGTCGCATGGCTTCGCCCAAAAGCCTGATATTCCAGCTGCACCGCCATTGGGACATCATCGAAACTCTGTGTCGGCAATCGCGTGAGTTACCGGCGTTTGAGCCGCCTCACTTGCTGGCCGTGATCGAGCGTTTTACCGGCAGTGACGATCCCACCGAACCGGCGGCCATTCTGCGCTCACTGTGCACCGCTGATCTGCTGCAGCCGTTAAGCCGAACTGACGACTGGCAAATTAACCCGCTGGTGCTGGATTTTGTGCGCGGTCTGACCCGAGAGCATGAACTGGGTTTATCGGCGGTGCTCAAAGCCCGGGTCGAGGCTGTCCGAGAGGCGACGGCGCTGCTGGCCGAGGGCGTCGACCAGCAGGATATGGACAGTGTGCGAACCGGCGCCGCGCGTCTGTCGGACCTGTTCCGGCAGATCACCCGCCAGTTGGATGCCGACCGGCATGCCATTCTGGAATTGGCCGAAAAAGCCAAGGCAAGCGATGCCTCCATGCCCATCGCGCGACGTTACCGTGACGTTCTGGATGCCTACGATCACTACGTAGAACCGATGAACGAAATGATGGAAAGCGGTCTCGGCGGTACCTTCTACCCTCACCTCAAACTGGCGGTGCAAACACTGGATCGGGCTGAAGAATCACTGGCCATTCGCGGGGCGCTCTACACCCAGCGGTTACAGTTGCGACAGGTTGCCCAGCAAGCGAAGGAGCTGCGTCGTCTCGGGCGAATCGTGGCCCATCAATGTTCGGACACGCTGTTACCACTGCGCGAAGAAGCCCGGCAGCATAATGTGCTCTCCAGTGCCATCGGCACGCTGTTGGGCCGGGTACGCAAGCGCGGCCTCAAAGCGGCACTGCGATCGACCGGTAATTCGCAGCCGCTGCCCAGCTGGCAACGCGAACGTCGTACCCTGGTGCATCTGGGTGACGAGATTCGCACCCTGATGGCCGATGCACTGCAATTTGAACCCAAGGTACAAACCTTTCCCGAAGCCCTGGCCGGCAACCCGGCTGATCTCAGCGACTGGGTCGATGAACCGCGCCTGAAGCAGGCGCTGGCGCGAGCCTTGCCGGTGGAGAACCTGCTGCTCTGGCTGCAGCAACATTACCCGCAACTCAAAGACGCCACCCTGTTGCGTCTCTACCATGAGCTGGTGCGCGAACCCGATTGGCAGGCGCGTCTGCAAGCCGATGAAACCCGCACCCCATTGCAGTCAGTCCGGGTGCTGTATTATCCGCACCGGCTGGAAGCTCGAACGCCGTCGCAAAACGAGGTACCGAATGACTCAAGCCATTGACCTGACTCGTCTGGTGCACCTGGCCGACCTGTTCAAACACTTTAACAGTGGCAAACACCTGAACCGGCTGTCTGATGCGGCTTTGTGGGCTGAACTGGAACAGGAGCAAGAGGCGTACGCGGCACTGTTTCAGGCGCTGGGCTATGAACTGCGCATCGACGGACGCGGTTTCGCCTGGTTTCATACCGACGAAAAAAGCACCACCCTCAGCCAGCAGTCACGTCAGTTCGCCTTGCTGTTTATGGTGATTTTCGACACCCAGGCCGACGCAGGCAAAGCGCTGAATCGTTTCAGCGACTGGGTCATCGACCGCGCCCTGTTCACAACCGCCAGTGAACACCACCAGGAGCTGCTTCAGGCCGAAGGGCTGGATGTCGACGCCTTGCTGGCCCTGATGGAACGCGCCGAAACCTTTGGCTTTGCCCGGCGTGAGGCCGGTCACTGGCAACTGTTGCCAGCCGTCTGTCGGTATCTCGACCATTTCGAAGCACTAGCTGAACAGTTAACGGACGAGACGACTGTGCCGGACGTGGATGAGCCAGAAGAGGACACCCCATGATTCGCTACGGATTTCAGCGCCTGGTGCTGCTTGGCAGTGCCGGTTATCAGCGTGCCGAACTGCCATTGGACGACGCCGTTTCCCTGATCGCCCCGAACAACACCGGCAAGACAAGCCTGATCAACGCCCTGCAGTTCCTGCTCATCATCGACCGCAGGCGCATGGATTTCGGCTCGCACGACTGGGCTAAGACGCGCTCCTTTTACTTTCCCAACAACAGCGCCTACGTTCTACTGGAGGTGGTGTTGCCGCAAACGGGTACCGTTGTCTTCGGGTGTGTTGGCAAGGGTGCCAGCAACGACTATGTCTATTTTGCCTACAAAGGCGAACTGAAACTGGATGATTTTCGCCAGGAGCAGGGCACTCTGGTTCAACAACCGGACTTGAATACCCACCTGGCGAGTAAGGGCCGAACGGTTTTTCAATACGACGCCGCCGATTTCGCCCGGCTAATCTACGGCGGCAATCAGAAGCGGCGCAGTGTTGAGCCCGATTTCACGGTATTCAAGCTGGAAAACGCCTCCGACTCAAAAGTGTTTCAGCAAGTACTCACCCGTACTCTGCGCCTCGACAAGCTGTCATCAACCGAGGTTAAAACGTATCTGTTGCAGATATTCCGGCGCGACCTGCCGGATGCCGACATCGACTTCAAGCAGGAATGGGACAAAGCCTTTTACGACGTCAATGCCGACCGGGCCCAGTATCTGGCCGCGAAAGATCAGGTAAAGCGCATTGAAGCGATGGAGCAAGACTACGAGGCACGCCTGACACTGCGCGGCAAACTCATCGACTGGCGCCCGCGCATCGATGAAGGGCTGTCTCTCTGGCAGGCGCACTATGAAGAGGAAGCCGCGCGGCTACTAGCCGAAGTTGAAGCACTAGGCCAGGAGAAGCAGGCACTGACCGACCGGGACCGCCAGTTGACCCGGCGACAACTTGAGCTGGAAACGCAACTGAATGAACTGGAAAAACAAGGAACTCAACAGGATGCATTGCAACAGCGTTTTGCGCTGATTGATGAACGCTCCGTACTGGAACAGGAGTACCGGCAAGTCCAGGCTGAACTGGAACAGATCACCACCATACTGACCCAGGCAGACGGGCGTTCACCGGCGGTGATTGAACGCGCCCGCAAAGAGCAGGAGCAACGCCTGCTCACCCTGAAACAACAGCAACGGCACCTGAACGACAACCTCTATTTGACGCTCAGCCAGCAGTTGCCAGCCGACGATCTTGAGCGACTCAACCGGGTGCTTAATGGTCAGGCCCAGGTGTTGCCCCCCGAAGCTTATAAGCTGGATGTGCAAGCCCTGCGCACCGCGTTAACAGGGACGTCGCCGGACCGCCTAAACCTCGCCGGGCTCGATCTCAGCCTGAATGAACTCAGCCCGCAACATCAGCAACTGACGCCAGCTGAACTCGACGAACAGATCGCCGATACGGAGCGCCAGCTCAGCGATCTGGCGCAACAACTCGACGCCGCCCGATCGTTACAGCAATCACAGGATCGAAAAGCAGCCCTGGCCCGGGAAAGCCGACAACACGAGCAGGATCTGGCCGATTTCGATCAGTTACAGACTCTGAAGCAGAACGAACCGGAGCGACAGGTACAGCAAGAGGACGCCACCGGTGAATTGGAAGAAGTGACCCACAAGTTGGAGACGGCCAGGGAGCACAGCGACCAGCTACAAGGCAGGTTAAACGACGTCCACCGCAAACAGGACGATCTGCAGCAGGACCATCGCAGCATTGCTCAACTGCGTGATAACCGCGCCGATACCGCCGAAGAGTACAGCTATCTCAGTGAGTTGCCCCACCACCGGTGGCTGGGTGAAGCGGACTGGACGCTGGGGCAGCTGGCGGACCATTTGAAGCACTACCAGAGTGATTGTCACACCCTGCAACGGCTAAACAGCGGTCTGAATGCGGGCCTGAGCGAACTCCATGCTGGCGGGCTGACCAAATACCAGTACAGCGATTCCAGAGATCAGGAACTGAAGCGCATCATCGACTTCAGCCATCAGTTGCCACAGGAACACGAAGCACTCGAAAAGAAAGCCCGAAGCGCCGTGGTCAACGTAACCGCGAGCTTGCGTGAGTTGCGCGATGGCCTGCTAAGTTTTCAGAGCAAAATGAACAGCTTCAATCGGCTGATCGGTCACCGTCAACTGTCTGACCTCAACATCTTCAAGATTGAGGCCGAGGATGAACCGCATCTGGTCGAAGCCATCGACGTACTTATCGACAAAGCGAATCAGGTGAACACCGGCGACAGCTTCGAACTGTTCAACCAGCAAAGCGTGCTCGACGACGCCAAACTCGACCGCGCCAAACAAATTCTGATTGATGAGGGCAACGCCCGTCAGGGCCTGAAAGTGTCTGACCTGTTTCGGCTGGTGTTTGTGGTGGGCAAGAAAGACCAGAAACCCGAATCCTTCGAAGACATAGACAGCGCCGCCTCCAACGGCACCGTGTTGATGGCCAAACTGATTACCGGTCTCGCCATGCTGCACCTGATGCAAGACAAACGTCATGCCGTGCACGCCATATGCTATCTTGACGAAGCCCTGGCACTGGACAGCCGCAACCAGACCAGCCTGATCGCCACCGCGCAGGACTTTGGTTTCGCGCTGATCTTTGCCTCACCAGCGCCGTTAACCACGGTGCGCTATTGCGTGCCGATCCACCATCACCAGGGCCAGAACCACATCAGTCGGGACAGCTGGCAAATTCTTGAGCCGTTGTCCGAAGATGAGCTAACACCATGAACACAGCGCTCAGAGCCGCCCTGCTCAAACTGGTCAACGCCGAGGGCGGCCTCGTCTCTGCCTCGGCTTTAACGGTGTCACAACAAAGCGCACTGGACGCATTCAGCCAGCGAACCGGCGCGGTTCAACAGCAACGCAGCGGCCGTGGCCGCGTGTATCGAATAGTGCGCCCGGGCATCGTCGAACAGCACCTGGCTGAACTCTCACCACTGGCCGGAACAACGCCGGATGACACCCTGCCCGCACGTGCCGCCAACATGGGCCACACACGTTCCAGTAAAGGTCGTGCACACGGGCACGACCAGTATTACCTGCTGCTAAAAGCTCGCCGCCAGCCACAGTGGCAACACGACCAGGGCCACACCCTTGATTTGAATGCGCAGACCCAAACCCAGGGTGCCGGCGTGCTCGCCATTAGCCCCACGGCCGAGGCGATCTGGCGCACCCAAAGCCCGATCTGGCTGGTTGAAAACCAGGCCTTGTTCGACCGGACCGACTGGCTGCCAGGCAGCGAAGCCATAAGCCTGGCCTGGTACAGTGGTCACCTTCGCAACCACCTGATTGACTGGCTGGCCCAACAGAAGAACAGCACCATCACCTTGTTTCCGGATTACGATGGTGTCGGCCTGCAAAACTACCTGAGGTTGAAACAGCAGCTTGGCCCGCGCGCCCGCTTCTGGCTGATGCCCGACTGGCACCAAAAACTGCAACGCTTCGGCAGTAACTCCCTCTGGCAGGATACGCAACGGGAGTTTCGAGCCGCTGTACAGGGGCTTGAAGGCCTGTTGGATGAAGAGCCTGAATTGAAGCACCTGATAGAGACCATGCAAAGCCTCGGGTTGGCCTTGGAGCAGGAAGCCATATGGCTGTAACGCATGCCATGAGCTATACCAGATCAACGTCAGCATGATCCGTGAAACAGACACAATCTAATAAGGACAACCGCCATGACATCATCAGGAAGGCTCGCCCTAATACTGCTCTTTTTGTTCCTGGCCGGTTGCACCGGCCTACCCAAAGGAATCGAACCGGTCGCCGGGTTTGAGCCCGACCGCTACCTTGGCACCTGGTACGAAATAGCCCGGCTCGATCATCGGTTTGAACGCGGCCTGAGCAATGTAACCGCAGAATACAGCCTGAACGAAGACGGCAGCATTCGTGTGCTGAACCGCGGTTATAAAGAAGCGGAAGGCGAATGGCAGCAAGCCGAAGGCCGGGCTGTGTTTGTCGGTGACCGAGATGTTGGGCACTTAAAAGTGTCGTTCTTCGGGCCTTTTTACGCCTCTTATGTGGTGTTTGAATTGGATAAGGAAGCCTACAGCCAGGCGTACCTGACAGGTTCGGACCGGGGCACGCTGTGGTTTTTGTCGCGAACGCCTCAGGTGAGTGAGACGGCGATGGCGCAGTTCAGAGCGCGGGCTGAAGCGGAAGGGTTTGAGTTGGATGAGTTGATTGTGGTGGATCAGTCACAAAACCAATAAGCCATATTGTCTGGCTGACGGGTAGTTGGCTATAGTCATCGGCAAGTGGATTGGGATTTCCCGGTCGGCGCCATAGCCGTTGTGCATTTCATCGAGGCTTCCACTGCTCCCTCGAATCGGTGCCCCCTCCTGAACCCGACACACTCCTGGAAAATTTTTCAGTCAACTGTAAATCTCTGTGCCCATGAGGTGTGGGTAGCCGATCAGAGCATGGCAAGAAGCGGTTTTCTATCGGGCAGCGGCTTTTACTTTATCTAGGTATATGATATTTTATTAACCAGATAGGTTAATGTTTTTTATGGATATTGCTTTTTCTTCCAAAAAGCTCATGAAACAGCTCAGTGAAGCAAAGACCATGGAGAAGGCATTTGGTGATCGTCGCACGAAAAAGCTGAAGATACTCATGACCCAATTGAGGGCGGCGCCCAGCCTTGCTGCCTTTGCACCGCCGTACAGTCCGCCTCACCGCTGTCATGAGCTGACAGGTAACCGGAAAGGCCAATTATCACTCGACCTTGATCACCCATACCGGCTGACCTTTATTCCTAACCATGACCCTCTCCCAATGCGACCAGAGGGAGGGTTGGATTGGACTCAGGTGTCAGCCATCAAGATCAAAGGCGTGGAGGATACCCATGGGTAACCACTTGAACGAATACAGTCCCGACTACGCGGTAACCCCAGGCGAAGTCCTTGAACATGAGCTCGAAATCCGGGGCATGACCCAGCAAGAGCTGGCCAATCGAACCGGTCTGACCCCTAAGCATCTCATTGCTATCTCGAAGGCTAAAGCGTCAATCACTCCAGATACGGCCATCAAATTCGAACGAGCGCTGGGCATGCCCTGTGACTATTGGCTTAATCTGGAAGCCAACTACCGGGAGGTTTTGGCAAGGTTGGCCGAAGAAGAGCAGTTAGCCAATGACCTGGACTGGCTGAAGCGTATTCCCGTCAATGACATGGTCAAGTTAGGTTGGATCAACAAATCTACCGACAAAAAAGCGCAGTTGGTGGAATTGCTCAATTTCTTTGGCATTGCGCAAGTGAAGCAATGGCAGCAAATGTGGCCTAATTTGAACATTGCTTATCGTCAGCACAACACACACGAAATTTTCCCGGAGGCAGTGTCAGCCTGGCTGCGCCAGGGTGAGCTGCAGGCTTCCGCGATTGTTTGTGAACCTTATGATAAAAGCCACTTTCGAACCGTGTTGGAGCAGGCTCGGTCGTTGACCACGGTAGACCCGGATCATTTTGTGCCCGAACTGCAGCGCTTATGTGCCGAGGCAGGTGTAGCCGTCGTATTTGTTCCCGCCTTGCCCAAAACGAGCGTCAGTGGTGCAACCCGATGGCTCAATAAAGACAAAGCGGTCATTCATCTCAGCCTGCGATACAAGAGCGATGACCACCTTTGGTTTACGTTTTTTCATGAAGCCGGGCACATTTTACTGCATGGAAAGAAGGAGATGTTTCTGGAAGGAGCCAATGGTCTGGATGCGGAGAAAGAGCAGGAAGCTAACCGCTTTGCCGAGACTCAGCTGATACCGCCCAAGGCATTTATGGCATTTATCGCAGAAGGTGTGTTCAGTAAGCAGCGGATCTGTGAATTTGCGGCTGATATGAATATTTCACCGGGCATTTTAGTGGGACAACTGCAACACCGTGAGCTTTTAGACATGAAGTTTTGTAATGACCTCAAGCGACGCTTTAAGTGGGCTCATGAGTAGAAAGCCAACCGTTAGTGAGCCTCCAGCCGTGGTCCGGTTCAGTTAACAGGCAGAGGCTCCCTATGTCAGTACCTGCAATCACTCATGTTATTTGTTCAATTCGCCCTTAAACTGCATAGCCCCCTGGTGTTTGGAGTGCGGCTACCCAGTGAACATTTGTTAGTGATCAACCAGGCTCGAATGGCGCCTGACAATATTTCAGATTTTTGTGATCAGAACTAAAGGGAAGTTAGGATATGAAAAATGGTACACCAAAAAGGACGTCTACTCTGGACCGCACCTATCTGATTGTTGGCAAGCCGCTTACCATTGGGTATTACTTCAAGTGGTGGTTACTACAAATTGTGGTTGGGATAGCAGGTAACGCTATCTTAAGTCAACTCTCTGCGTTTGCGGCTCTAAATTATGGATGGATTGTTTTATTGGCTAGCATGCTGCTGTTCGGTCAGTTTTGCAGAGACTTCAATTGGAGGCGCAGGGAGCAACTTAGGGGGGAGCCTGACTAATGAGGAGCAAAGTGCAAAAAAGCATCAGACGGCAATTTAAAAGGCGCCGATTTTGGGGTAGGTCTTTAACAGCTGGCTACTATCTTCGCCTGGGCATGTTCATTTTTTGCATCCATCTGTTGACTCAAGTGGCGCTTGGCTTCCGGGGGCACATCGATGGACTCTGGCTCGATACTACTGATTTCGTTTCTGCTATATGGTTCGTACCTGCTTTCGTGGGATGGTTGTACTATCAAGATCAGCGACTTTGGAGAAAATATCAGAGAGAGCGCTCACTCGCCTCCGAGTAAGCCTGGTCGACTCTACTGATAGTGCAAAACCGTGTTATTCCTTTGGATACATCGACAGTCCGAATATCCCCCGCCCACGGTTAGACGCCTTCGAACAGCTTTCGATGCAGCTGCTTCAGAAAATCAAAATCATAAGGCGGGGGAGTGAATTCAATCTGCGCCGCAGCAATCTCAGTAAGATCGCGTTCTGCGTTTTCGAGAATGGCTGCATCCGGGATATTCAGGTTGTTGATCAGAACATCGGTACCAGCTTAGCAGGATGGGTCTTGCCCGGTACCGTATTTGTCCAACGTCAGGCCATTGCTTTGCGTTTGTACGTTGCCAATGTCGCTGCTTTTGAGGGGAGTTCGTCACCGGCGGTATGCCCTGTGACATCAAAGCCTTCAATCCGCAGACTGGCAATGTAGTTCTTGCGACGCACCTTGGCAAAATAGGCTTTTTTAGCTTTCACAGTTCCGGTGGGCACGGCTCTTACCTGCAAACTTTAGGTTTATACAACAGTTTAGCGCTGCCAGAGGCCGAGTCAAATGCTACCCTGACGTGATGAAGTGCCGGACTGGAGGGCTGCCCTAACTCTCCTGATACGCACGGTCAAACAAGCCCCTGGCTTTAACCCAGTCTTCAGCGACATGGACATTGCCCTCGAGGTTTCCAGTTCCCTATATTGGTATCAACCCGGCTGCACAGGTTTTCTTAACCCAGTGACCCTGGCAATTTCAGGTAAGTTGATTGCGGTGGATCAAAATCGTAATCAGTAGTGAGATTCTTGCCATTCAATCGATCATTTTATCTGTTCAAATCGTCCCTTTGCCGCATACCTCCATGGTACTCGGAACGCGGCTCCGCCGACTAAAAGTTCAGATTGAGCCATGATTGATGGCCACCAACGGACGATCTGATGCGCCTTTTCCCAATACGAAACGCTGCTCCAGTGTTTAGCCAAGCAAAACACGGTTAATCCTGACCGACGAAATGCCTGTTTTTCCAGATCGCTTTTTTTAAATTGATCCTGAGAGATTATAACCCAATCACCTTCGGTCTTTAGGGTACCGATCCATTCGATATCGGGTGTGTCACGGGAAAACTTTTCAGTCAAATGAACGACGGTGTGGCCTTCGCTTGAAGACAGTTCATTGAGGGCTCTCGCGAGGGAAGGTGGTAAGTTGTTGTCCAGTAAAAACTTCAAGCAGCGGTCCTTTGCTCGAACTGAATGGCTGCCTCCACTTCAGCTAAGGGCACTTCGTAAATCGCGGCAACACGTCGCGCCTCCTGTCCTTCAGCGTGCCAGGCCGTGACGATGGCATCGACTGTCATTCCGCTTCCTGTGAGAATCGGCTTGCCGAAATTACGACTAGGGTCAAGAACCACATGCTGGTTGCGGCTTAGCGGGTACCAGCGTAGGGCTTTGCCGTTGTCGTATTCGATACCCCGGTAGAGCGAGGGTTTGATCACTTGTTTAAAGGTATATTGTCTTTTGACAAGATCCAGCAAGGACTCATCGCCGGTTTCCTCCAAGACAGTAGCAAAAATACTGCGCCCGTCTGTTTGAAAGCGCTTACAGGTAAAGGGGTATGGCTGGTTGAACGTTTCCCGGGCGTGTGCGGAAGCCCTGCGGATGGCCTGCAAGCTGACACCGTGATGCCGGAATGCATGCACAAAGCGAATTTCTAACAAGTCATGGAAACTCAGGGCTTGTTCAAGGTCACCTTCCAATTGAGGGTGCCAAAGGCCCTCATGGTGCTTTCCGCCAGACGCATAGCCAAACAGCCAGCGGCGCACCTGCGCTGCATCAATGCCAGTGTAAGCCGCCGCCTCGGCAGGAGTGTACAACCCAACTCCCAGAAGGCTCGACTCTACCTCTTTGATGTTTATATGTTTTCCCACGAGCCACCTGTCAATGATGGTGTAACTGAACTAAGCCTGTAAATACTAGCACACTGTGTCTTATGACTCAGTGTTAACGCTTTTTGGCCTGGAAAAGGAATAAAGCGCTGACCAGTTGTACCCCACATAACTCGCATGAGGCTTAGGAGGTCTCATCCCCCTTGGGCAAGCCCGGCGTTTGTTTGCTTAGCTTCTTTTCCTCTGCCTTGACCCTTCGTTCCAGCTTTTTAAGGTCTTCCTCTGCAGGCAGTTGTTCTGGCTGAATGCCACGCTGATCAAGCATGCCTCTGACGCTGGTGTTATTCTGCACATGTTCACGGGTGATGGCCTGCTCGCCCTGAAGGTCATCTTGATTCACATTATGGTTAGTCATCTCAGTAGCCAGATTCTTGGCCGCTATGGTCAGGGTTGGCAAAAAGTCGGCTAACGGTCTGGCTTTCACGATGCCATAGCGCTCCTTCATGGCTTGCGTGGTACGGCCACCGAATAACGCTTTGTCGCCCATTGATCGAATTCGGCCAAACCCGGTATCGTCGACACCTCGCTCATAAATACTCTGTGATAATGCCTTTTCCGATTCACGCAGGCGGTCTCGGGCTTCCATTCGGGCCTGCAGCTTCATACGGTCTTCAATGATCTCCTGCTTACGGGTCTGGACGGCGAAATAGCTTTGAGCAAAGGCGATTTCAGACTTCCTTGCATCGCCGTTCTGGGCGATCAGATAGCAGGCGTAACGGGTGAGCATGAAATCGTCTACCGGGCGCTCCGCACCCTTGCCGAGCGCGATCATTTTCGTGACGCCACGAAAATGATGCTCAACCGCTATTCCCGTGCCGGTGCAAGCCGCTATGGCCTTATTGATCACCGTGAGAAAATTCTCCCAGCGCGCGTAGCCAAGTGGCTGCTGCAAGTCCCGGGCAAACCAGAACTCGATATCCGATTGCTCGTCTGGCCGTTGCAGCCGCTGGTTCAAGCTGTGATGCAGTTGCTGTAATTGTTGGTCCATTGTTGAAACTCCCTGTTAGTGATTGCGGTGGTTATGCACTTGCTTTCCTTGAGCGTTTGGCGGGCTTCGCCTCAGCTCGCTCTGCTTTGATGCGTTCCAGTAAAGCCTCGGCGCTGTTCTCGCCACTGATCAGGTCTGGGTTGTCTTTGCGCCACTGTTCGGTGAGTTCACCCCGGAAGGCTTTGGCGAGGATGGACTGGGCTAGGTTGTTGACTCGGGCAAGGGCGTTATTGACTTGTTGTTCGATGCGGTCGGCTTGGGTGAAGAGTTGGTCTACTTGGCGGACGATTTCTTTCTGCTCTGAAATGGGAGGGACTAGAAACTCTAATGACTTTAAGATCTTTAAGTTAACTCTAGGGCGTGTAACCCCCTGAACATGTTCCTTTATTTGCGTGTAAGCAAATTGTGATGTGATCACATACAGGAAGAACTTAGGTACGGCCATCTCAGTGTCAATTCGAAGACAAAAACAATCGGCCTTATTGATAAATCGCTGATTATCAAATGGAAATAGACAAGCGCGGATCTCCTCATCTACAAAGGATGAAAACAGCACATCGTCTTTTTCAAGCTTATTT
This sequence comes from Saccharospirillum impatiens DSM 12546, assembly GCF_000423605.1. Classification (GTDB taxonomy): domain Bacteria; phylum Pseudomonadota; class Gammaproteobacteria; order Pseudomonadales; family Natronospirillaceae; genus Saccharospirillum; species Saccharospirillum impatiens. Next base: position 89,635 of record NZ_AUIH01000007.1, on the reverse strand, counting down.
TTCTCCAGTGAGTGGTACTTCTCTTCGCTAACGAAAGTTTTCTTGGTTCTGTCAAAATATAGGTGCTTGATATTCTCAAGCCGAACGACACCAATGCCGGTACTTGTGTAGTCTGATGATTTGAGTTTAGAACCAAACGGTCCATCAAACGCACTGATACAGAGTTTCGCCAAATTTAATGACGGCCAGTTTAACTTATATGCCTCGCCCTCGCCTAGTAACCGCCCACTAACCGCCGCAGCCAGCACGGACTGGCGAAAGCGTTTGAGGATTTGCGGGATGCGTTCGAGGCGGGCTTTGGTGTTTTCGACCTGGGCCAGCAGGGTGTCGAGTTTGTCGGCGATGACTTTTTGTTCGGCGAGGGGTGGGAGGGCAATCGAATGCTCTTTAATCAGAGTTTGAGAAATATTCGGTTGCGCACCTCCTTTTCCTTTGGCAATGAAAGCATCCTTTTCGTTTCGCAGTAAGTAATACAGGAATTTACTATCGGTTATCTCCGGTATTGGCAGACCGACCCCACATGCCTGATTTGTCGTTGCATCAAAGCCAAGGATCGAGGTCTTTCCTATAGTTGCGCCATACATGGCTATCGCTACCGACCCTTTTGGAAAGTACTTGGCACTGGACTTCTTAACGCCGAGTTCTGTGATGTACTCACTCGCAGTAGACAGGACCTTTGGGCCGAGATCACCTGTTTTAACCCAAGGGACATCTCCACCGTAATATTCAGGGTTCTTCCGTGAAGGGGTACCGCCGGAGCCCCATGTGGCAATACTACCCAATGTCGTAGAGTACCACCCAGCGGGGTTGAAGCTGTTAGTCATTGAGTCTCACCCAGAACTTCTTTCAAAAGTATTCGCTGCCCATCAGCCTCCTCCTCAGCCCCCAACTCCCGCATCAACCCATCCAATTCGCCCAATGCCTGCACCAACTCAGTCATCGCCTCACCGGCCAGCACACTCGGCTCTGGCAAGTTAGCGGCATCCACACTGTCACTGTCTTTCAACCAGGCAATATCGAGCGAGTCGCCTTTGTTGTCGGCTATCCATTCACGCGAGAAACACCGCCAGCGGCTGTGAATCATCCGTTCATCAACGCCCTGGTTTTCGTCGGTGGCTTTGGCGGCTTCCGGAAGGTCGATTTTGTCGGAATGGAAGCTCCATTCGCCTTCGGTGCGGCCTTTTGGATGGGCGGCTTGCGCTGCCTCCCCCTCTCCCCCGGAAGCGGCGAGGGGAGCAAAGACGGCTTCAAAAGGTTTGAGGTGCGGTTCGCCGAAGGGGGTGCGTTTGCCAAAGCTGGGCATGTTAGTGCGCAGGTCGTAGACCCAGACGTTCTCGGTGCTGTTTTCTTCCTGATGCTTGTCTTTAGCGCTGCCTTTGGTGAAGAACAGCACGTTGGTTTTCACGCCCTGGGCGTAAAAGATGCCGGTGGGCAGGCGCAGAATGGTGTGCAGGTTGCACTTGTGCATCAGGTCCCGTCGCACGTCGGTGCCGACACCGGCTTCAAACAGCACGTTGTCTGGCAACACTACGGCGGCGCGGCCACCGGGTTTGAGGTTGCGGTAGATGTGCTGCAGGAAGGCCAGTTGTTTGTTGCTGGTCTTGTAGGTGAGGTCGTCGCGGGTGATGCTGGCATCGCCGCCCTTGCTGGTGCCGAACGGTGGGTTGGCGAGAATGATGTCGGCTTTGCTCAGGTTCGCGCCCTGTTGGCCGAGGGCGTTGCCGAGGTGAATCACGCCTTCTTCGTCGCCTTCCATGCCGTGCAACAGGCAGTTCATCAGTGCCAGTCGACGGGTGCCGGGCACCAGTTCAATGCCGGTGTAGGCTTGGGTGGTCTGGAAGGTTTTGTCTTTGGCGGTCAGTTCATAGAGATCGTCGGTCTGGCTTTTGATGTATTCGTGCGCGGCGATTAAGAAGCCGCCGGTGCCAGCGGCCGGGTCTTGTATGCGCTCGCCGGGTTGGGGCTTCAGGCACTGCACCATGGTGTTGATCAGCGCACGCGGGGTGAAGTACTGGCCAGCACCGGATTTGGTTTCGTTGGCGTTCTTTTCCAGCAGGCCTTCGTACAGATCCCCCAGGCCGTCTTTCTGGGCGCTGAACCAGTCGATCTGGTCGAGTGTTTTGATCATCTGTTCCAGGTGGCGGGGTTCGCGCAGCCGGGTTTGGGCATCGGCGTAAATGGCGCTGATCAGCGGGTCGTTGTGCACTTCGGTGCCGTCGCCGTCTCGGCCGGTAGAGAGGCTGAGCAGTATGCGCTTGTAGTCGTTCAGCAGGTTGATGCCACCTTTATTGTTCAGGTCGGCCCAGCGGCAGCCTTCGGGGAGGGGGTGTTTTTTCAGGGTGCCGGCTTCGGTGTTTTCGTGCACCATTTTAATGAACAGCAACAGGACCAGTTCGGTCACATAGTCCGAGTAGTTGATGCCGTCGTCCCGCAGGACGTCGCAGAGGTTCCAGAGCTTTTGGACGATGTCGTTGTTGGTCATGGGTTTCTCAGTAATTGGGTTATTGCTGCCAAAAGGCATCGTTTTGCCAGGTTATAGGCAGGCCCATAGCTTGCAGGGGAATGTCAGGGAATTCCGCACACAGCTCGAATAGTCGCTGTTTCCAGCTGGCGTGTGGTGCACAGTGCAACATAAAGTGCTGCAGTATGGGCAATATCACCGCTATTCGAGTGTGCAGTGATCGGGTGTCGTCTTTAAGGTACGAGGGCCATAAAACTCTTGGGCTTTTGGGTGTTGCGGGTTTGATGCCCAGCTCCCGGTTCCACAGGCGGCTGTGGTGCGCGCAGATGTTGCGAACAACCGTTAGCGTGTGCAGCCAGGATTCTAACAGGGGCGCTTCGAGCGCCAGCGCTCTGGCAATGGCTTTCTTGTCACTGTCGCGGCTCAGGTTTTTGTAAAGGTGCGAGAGCGTGCCCAGCGTGATTTCCTCCAGCATAGCCCAGTTAGGCATCAGCTCTGGCTCTGTATAGGTAAGGACGTAGTGTCGAGCATAGCTTTCTTTCTGGCGTCGTTGCTTGAGAGCCTGTTTGCGGGCGGGAGAGGCTCTGAGCTGGTCAATCCGTGTGCATTCCCGTTGGAAGTCGCGCAACTGATGTTGCTGTTTTTCACGGATATCATCCAAGAGGCGGGTCTGTGGGTGTTGATTTTTGAAATGGTCTGAATGCAAATACCAATGGCTGCCATAGTTGGCCCCCATGTGGTTACTGATTTGTGCTCGGGTTGCCACCTCAGCGCGTTCAATAGCGTCCATAACCAACAGCCGCAAACGCCGGTCAAAGTCATAAAGCTCTGCCAGTTGGCGAAAGCCCGTTCCGGGTACGAATTGGTGGTTGCTGTCTAGCTGAAAAGGGCGCATGTAAGGCGTAAGGCGAAAGAAACTGACCGATCGCAGAAATGCCTGCGCCCCGGTACGATCGTTTATGGTAAGACCCCGGTCTTCCAACAGGGCGACTTGTTCGTCTGGGGAAATGGCGGGTTTATTAAAGGTTATCATCGCCTTATCTCACTGACGCACTGGCGAATGGCAGGCATAAAAAAACCCGCGCGATTTGAGCGTAGTTGCAAGCAACCATAGGCTTGGCGGGTGTGTTACCGGAAACTATAGCGACCCTAAGGGCGTTAATCAAGCCAATGCTGCGAAGGAAACCTGTATAGAAAATCACGATTTTCAGGTATGTGTACATCAACATGTATAGATTTTCGCATTTTCTATACATGTCATGATTACCCTGCATTTGGCCACAGTGCCTCATTCACTTCCTCCAGCACGGTATCCAACTGCTCACCCAGCACCTTATCCATTTGTTTCGCGCCGCCGTCGTCGGCAAAGCGGTGGTTGACGAAAGCCCGGTCGATGATGACTTCGTGCACCAGTTGCTGGGCCAGCCGTTGCAGCCATTTGAGCTGGTTGGGGGTCCAGCTGTGCTGGGTGTAAATGCGGTCCATTGCTTCGGCTACACGCTGTTCGAAGGGTTTCAGGGCTTCACCCAGGGCGGCGCGGCGAATGTGGCCGACAATGCTGGCGGCGATGTCTTTGTTGGTCTGGTTGCGCACGGCGCTTTGCAGGTTCGCTTCCGAATAGCCGTTGTTGTCGAGCAGGAGCCGAATTTCCTTCAGCTGCTCCCGCGTGAGGTCACGGGGCTTGTTGACGACGACTGACAAGGCAGCGGATTGGTTGAGCTGGTCCCGGATGAACTGGTTAAAGCTGTCGAGGTAGTCTTCCGGGCGTTGGTGTTCGCCGTAGCTCTGGGTTCGATCCCGTATTTCGTCGTCGTGCTGGGAGATCAGCGGCATGTAGTCGCTGCCAGCCAGGGCTTTAACGTCTTCCAACTGGTTCAGCAGGCCACTGTGCTCGCGAATGAACTCGGAAGCCTGGCGCGGACCCAGTTGGTGAAGGTGCTGGTGCAGCGACTTGGGTTCAACGCCCCAGAGCTCGTGCAGGTCGTCGAGCTTTTGCCGGAGCGCGGGTTTCGATTCGGCTTTGTTGTCGGCCTTGCGCAGTACGCGCATGAGTTTCTGGCTGAGCTGGCTGAGCACGACATCGGCCTGGCTTTCGTCGCCTTGTTCGCCCGGGCTGTTTAGGGCTGCTTCAAGCTGGGCGTCGTCAGTGAGTTCGTTCACCAGTTGTTCCAGGGTGATGTTCGGGTCTTTCACCAGGGGTTTCATGGTGTTCACGTCTTGTAGGGCGGCATAGATGTCGACCGGGTCGTAGATGCGGAAGACGGTCTTGCCGATTTTATCGCAGCGGCGGGTGGCGCGGCCGATCATTTGCTCGTACAGAATGCGCGAACGGATGCGGCGCATGAACACCAGGTGGCAGATGGGCGGCACGTCGATGCCGGTGGTGAGCAGGTCGACCGTGATGGCGATGCTGGGGTAACGCTCGTTCTTGTAGCGGCGAATCAGCTGGTTCACCTTGTCGCTCTGGCCGGTGATCTTGGCGACAGCGGCTTGGTTATAGCTGCCGTTGTAGAGGGCTTTGAAGGCGGTATCAAGCTCGGTTTTGACCATGTCGGCGTGCAGGTCGGTGGCGCAGAAGATCAGGGTCTTTTCGTCGCCGAACGGGTCCAGTTCCTGCACCAGTTGTTCGCAAATCACCCGGTTGAAATTCGCGTTGATGACTTTGCGGTTGAAGGTATCGACCTCGAAGGTCAGTTCGTCTTCGAGCTCGGTGGTATCGATCTCGCGTGTTTGGGTGTTGATTACCTCAACGGGCTTGCCCTTCTCGAACTGAATGCCGTTCTGAGTGAGCAGGGTTTCATAGCGGATCGGTGGTTCGTGGTCGATCAGCCAGTCGTCGGCCACGGCTTCGCGGTAGGAGTAGGTGTACACCGGTTTGCCGAAGATATCGCTGGTGTGTTTGGCCGGGGTGGCGGTCAGGCCGATTTTGACGGCGTCGAAATAATCGAGCACGCGCCGGTAGCTGGAGATGTACTGGCTGGTATCGCGCGTGGCGAGCTCGCCCTCGGTCATGTCCTGGTCGAGGGTGTAGCCCCGGTGGGCTTCGTCGATGATGATGCAGTCGAACTGGTCGATCGGCGGCGGTGCATCGCTCATGAAGATGCGTTTTACCATGGCCTGAACCGTGGCGACCTGCACCCGGGTTTCCGCTTCGGCGGCCATGTCGCCAAGCTCAGCAACGTTGTAAATGGTGCTCAGGGTGTGGCTCTGTTCAAGTGGGGCCTCGTTAAATGCATCGATGGCTTGCTGACCAAGGGCCGTGCGGTCGACCAGAAACAGAATGCGTCGAAAGCGCTCGGCTTTCAGAAAGCGATACATCAGGCCGATGATGGTGTGGGTTTTACCGGTCCCGGTGGCCATAGCCAGCAGGGCGGACCGACTGCCGTGAGACAGCGCGTTTTCGGTGGCGATAATGGCATTTTGCTGGTAATCGCGCAGTTTCAGGTAGCCGAAAGGCTCCTGTTTGAGCAGTTTTTCGGCATTTTCCTTGTCGCGTTCCAGCAAATCGAGTAATCCGCCGGGCGTATGGAAGTGGTGCAATGCGCGGCGGGTATTGCTGGGGTTCCGCACATCCCGGAACCAGGTGCCGGATTGCTCTTTAAGCTGAGGAACAAAAGGCCGACCGTTACAGGAATACACAAAGGGTACGGTGAAATGGCCCTCTTCTTCGGCAGGCCAGGCGATGGTTCGGCCCGTCAATTCCCAGGCACCCAGCAGTGGCGGCGTTACCTTCATGCCTTTGCTGTACCGCTCCGCCTGGTCGATTTTACCGGCAACATTGGCGTTTTCTTTCTTGGCTTCGACTACGGCGATGGGCACGAGCCCGGCGAACAGCATGTAATCGGCGCGGCCTTTTTTACCCTGGCTTTCGGTAGGCCATTCGGCGATGGCCCGGTAGGTGCCTTTTTCGGGGCGTGCACCCTTTTGGTAAGTGAGTTCCTGGCTGTCGGCCTCCCAGCCGGCTTCGACGAGTTGCTGGTCGATCAGTAAGCGGGTGAGTTCTTCGTTCAATACCAGGGTATCGCTGGCCGCTTTGGTTTGCTGGGCGACCTTTTGCTGGTGTTCTTTTACCGTTGATTCGCCCTGGCTGTTCAGTTGCGTTTGTAACGCTTTGATCTTTTGCTCATACAGGCTTTGCTGTTGTGAGAGGGCCTGCTCATGGGTGCGGGCTTGTTCCGCCAGCGCCCGGGACTCTTCATCCATGGCGTGCGCCAGGGCTTCGAATTCGTCCTTTTCCCGCGCGACCAGTTCGCTCAGTTGCTGGCTGCTGTCCAGCTCGGTGTTGGCCTGCTGCAGTTCGTGGCGCAACTTCTCGATATCGTTGTGGAGTTGTCTCAGCTCGGTGCTGGGATCGGCCGGTGCGACAAAAGGACCTGGCTTGAAATTGGTGCCCGCTTTGCCAAAGGAACGATGAAACCAGATGGCCAGCTCCCGCCCGAGTTTCAACCCGTCCATTGCCTCTTTGTGCCGGGTGCGAAACTGGTGGGTCGCTTTATTGCCCTCGATGCGCAGCGTGTGGAACAGCTCTTTGACCTGAGGTTCAAGCCGCAGCTCGCGATTCAAGCGGTAGAGTAGGTCGGATTGGGAGGTCTGTTCGTCAAATTCGAGGCCGGACTGAGCGGCCAGGTGCTGGGCCAGGGCTTCGCCAAGCTGTCGCAGCTTGATGAGAGAGGTGTTCGGGTCACTGGAGAAGGCATTTTCCGCCGCCTGTCCAAGTTCGGCGAATAGAGGGTCATGTTCCTTGAGAAAGCCAAAATTGGGTGACTCTGGCGTTGTTACTGCACTCACATACCTCTCCTTTATGCACCCTGCCCGTCTCTGACATGTCAGGGGAAGCTTTGCACCACAGCTTACCGGCTTGCTTTCAATGGGTCGTGCTGTTTAACAGCCTACCACGGTCTACTTCTTATGCCAGAGAACCGGGTTCGCCCCGCTTACTAAAACGGCTTATAATCCACGGCCTGAAGTCGGCCCCCACCTATAAGGCATGTCATAGATGAACGTTCCCAGCTCCTCTCAGGCCTCTGAAGCCTCCAAAGGCAAACGCACCGTCGCTCCTGGCACTCTGTACATGATTTCGGCGCCTTCCGGTGCCGGCAAGAGCAGCCTGGTGAATGCGCTGATCAAACGTCTACCATTTGTCTACCTGTCGATTTCCCACACAACACGGCCGATGCGGCCGGGTGAGGAAGACGGGCAGCATTATCATTTCGTGTCGGCGGAGACGTTTTTGGCGAGCGTTGAGCGCAGTGAATTCCTGGAACATGCCCAGGTGTTCGACAACTATTACGGCACCAGCCAGGTCTGGGTGCAGAGCCAGTTGGATCTGGGCCACGATGTGATTCTGGAAATCGACTGGCAGGGCGCCCAGCAGATTCGCCGGCAGATGCCCGATACCAAGGGCATTTTCATTCTGCCACCGTCGCGTGATGCCTTGCAGGAACGGTTGGAAAAGCGTGCCCAGGACAGCGCCGATGTGATCGCCCGGCGCATGCGCGATGCCACCAGCGAGATGTCGCACTATCACGAATACGACTTTGTGGTGGTCAATGATGACTTCTACAAATCGCTCGATGAACTCTGCGCCATCTTCATTGCCAACCGAATGGCGCTGTCGAAACAGCAACTGACGCACGGTGCGTTGTTTATTGAGTTGCTCAATCCCTGAGTGATCAGTGGTTAACCGGTTGCCGCCCCTTGAGCTTTTGCTTAATCGGCGTACAATCCCGCGTCCGTAATGGCTATATCACCCGTAGGAGACCTTGATGGCTCGAGTCACTGTTGAAGATTGCCTGGAAAACGTGGCAAATCGTTTTGAACTGATCATGGTCGCCAGCAAGCGTGCCCGCCAGATTGCCAACGATGGCGCTGAGCCTCTGGTACCGATCGAAAATGACAAACCAACGGTCATTGCCCTGCGTGAAATCGCCGGGAAAAAGATTACACCGTCGATCCTGGACGAACTGGAAGAGTAAGTTCGACCCCTGATCGATGAAAAAACAGTCGGCTTTTCAAGTCGACCCAAAAAAACCGGGCTCTGACCCGGTTTTTTATTGCTGTGTTTCGTGCTTTCATTACACTCAATGAAGCGGAGGCCGCTAAAACTGTGCCTCTATCACTGTTATTGGACGATCCTGCCTTGCCCACCGTCGATGCGCTGACCAAGCGGCTCGAATCTTACCTCGCACCGGAAAAGGTGCGCCGGGTGAAACGTGCTTATTATTACGCCGAGCAAGCCCATGAGGGGCAGATGCGGCGCAGTGGTGAGCGCTACATTACCCACCCGCTGGCGGTAGCCAACATCCTCTCTGAAATGCACATGGATCATCAAAGCCTGATGGCCGCCATGCTGCACGATGTGATCGAGGATACGGCGGTGACCAAAGATGCGCTCAGCGAGCAGTTCGGCCCTGGCGTCGCCGAGCTGGTGGACGGTGTGTCCAAGCTGACCCACCTGGAGTTCGAGACCAAGAAGGAAGAGCAGGCCGAAAACTTCCAGAAAATGGTGCTGGCGATGTCCAAGGACATCCGCGTCATCCTGGTCAAACTGGCCGACCGGCTGCACAACATGCGCACTCTGGGGGCCATGCCGCCAGAAAAGAAACGCCGCAAGGCCCGCGAAACGCTCGATATCTACGCCCCTATTGCCTTGCGCCTGGGCATTAACGACCTGCGCATCGAGTTGGAGAACCTGGCGTTTGAATCCCTGTACCCGCTGCGTTCGAAACGCATCGCCAAAGCCATCAAGCAATCCCGCGGGCATCGCAAGGAACTGCTGGTTCAGATCCGACAAGCCCTGCAGGAACGGATTGAGCATGAAAGTCTGTCAGTGCAGGTGGTCGGCCGGGAAAAACACCTGTTTTCCATTTACAGCAAGATGCGTGACCAGAGGAAGACGCTGCAGGAAATTCTCGATGTGTACGGGTTTCGCATCGTTACCAACTCAGTTGATGCCTGCTACCGGGTGCTCGGCATTGTGCATAACTTCTACAAGCCTGTGCCGAATCGCTTTAAAGACTACATCGCCATTCCCAAAGCCAACGGCTATCAGAGCCTGCACACCACCCTGATTGGCATGAACGGCGTGCCCATTGAGATTCAGATCCGCACCCAGGAAATGGAAGACATGGCCAACCACGGCATCGCCGCACATTGGCTGTACAAGAACGACGATTCGTCTGAATCGAGCCCGACGCATGCCCGGGCCCGGCGCTGGGTGAAGGGCTTGCTGGAAATGCAGGAGCGGGCGGGGAACCCGGTCGAGTTCATCGAAAACGTTAAAATCGACCTGTTTCCGGACGAGATTTATGTCTTTACCCCCAAGGGCAAAATTCTGGAAATGCCCAAGGGTGCGACGGCGGTCGATTTTGCCTATGCCGTTCACACCGACATCGGCAACAGCTGTGTGGGTTGTCTGATCAACCGTCAGATCGCCCCATTGAGCCAGCCGCTTGAAAGCGGCGACACCATTAAGGTGATTACTGCCCCCGGTGCCCGGCCCAACCCGGCCTGGGTCAACTTTGTGATCACCGCCAAAGCTCGCTCCAACATCCGGCATTTCCTGAAGAACCTGAAGCAGGTGGACTCCATTGCACTGGGGCGCAAGTTGCTGAACAACGCCTTGAAGAATTTCGAGACCGAACTTGAGGCATTATCCGAGGAGACTCAGTCGACGCTGTTGCATGAATACGGCCTCGACAAAATGGACAGCCTGCTCGAGGACATCGGGTTGGGCAATCGGGTAGCTTATGTGGTCGCGCGACGGATGCTGAGTCGTGAGGCTCCTCCAGAAGGCAGCGTAACGCACGACAAGGCAATGACCGTTAAAGGCACCGAAGGCCTGATGATCAGCTACGGCAAATGTTGCCGGCCGATTCCCGGCGACCCGATTGTGGGCGTGATCAGCAAGGGCAAGGGCATGGTGATTCATGTCGACAGTTGCCGCAATATCGTAGAGATACGCAAAGATCCGGATCGTTGTGTGCACTTGCGCTGGGAAAAATCGATGGAAGGTGAATTCGTGGTCGACCTGCGAGTCGAGATGCGCAACGCCCGCGGCGTTCTGGCCAGTGTCGCCAACGCAGTCTCCCAGGCGGATGCCAACATCGAGAGCATCGAAATGCAGGAGCGGGACGCCACCATCAGTCGCCTCAACCTGACCGTTTCGGTAGCCAGCCGCCAGCATCTGGCCCGGGTGATTCGTCGTTTGCACAGTCTTAAACCGGTGGGTCGAATCGAGCGAGTACAAAGCTAATTAGGTATACCCGGCACTTGACACTTAATTGGCCGCAAACTCTGAACTCAGGGTTTTTCGTAGGCTAGCGACGGTTGCCAGCGGTGCTCATGAGGGGGTATCTGAGGCATGGATGCTGAAGTTAAGCTTACATGGATGTATTCATGGCGCCCCCTCATGAGCACCGCTGGTAACCGGCGTGGGTTCAATGCACTGTAGCCCACTCGAACACCGAAGCTTGAATAATTTGCCTCGGCACAGCCAGGAAATATCATCTATTCTCACCAACCCTAGGGTTGCCCATAATCATCAGGAACACTCATGTCAGTAATGCCCGAAAACGAAAGCTGGTTCACCGAAGTCTGGTCACCGGAAGGCTCGGCCTTTTCGCTGGAAGTGACCGCCAAACTGCATGAAGAGCAAAGCGCCTTTCAGCACATAGAAATCTATCAAACCCGACACTGGGGCAAGCTGATGGTGCTTGACGGCTGCTATATGGTGACCGACAAGGACAACTTCCTGTATCACGAGATGATGACGCACCCGGCGTTGTTTACCCACCCGAATCCGAAGAAAGTGCTGATTATTGGCGGTGGCGATTGCGGGACGCTGCGTGAAGTTTTGCGTCACCCGGGGGTTGAGCAAGCCTGGCAGGTGGAAATTGATGAACGGGTGACGCGATTGTCGGAACTTCATTTCCCGGAGCTTTGTGAAGCCAATAATGACCCGCGCGCGTCGTTGCTGTTTGAAGACGGCATCGCCTGGATCAAGAACTGCCAGCCCGGCGACCTGGACCTGATCATCGTCGATTCGACCGACCCGGTTGGCCCGGCCGCGGGCTTGTTCAACCGGGAATTTTTCAGCCACTGCTTACGTGCTTTGGGCGATGGCGGTCTGCTGGTGCAACAGAGTGAAAGCCCGCTGTTTCATACCGATAATCTGATTGCGGAAATGATTGGTGAGCTTCGCGCCGCCGGTTTTCAGTCGCACCATACACTGCCGTTTCCCCAGCCTGTTTATCCCTCCGGCTGGTGGAGTTGCACCATGGCGAGCAAAGGCCTGACTGTCACTGATTTCCGCGAACAGGATGCCGCCGACAAGCCATTCGCGACCCGCTACTATAATGCAGACATCCATCGCGCAGCGCTGGCCGTTCCTGAGTTTATGAAACCCCTGTATCGATAGGTGATGCTTGACCCGGATGTTTCAGGCTAAAGAGAACCGGTGGGCGCTAGCATTATTGAAGCCCACCCTTGCCCTGGTTCTGTTATTGGCTTATGCCCTGCTGGTACAGGCCGAAACCGTGAGGGTGGCCTCTTTTAACATCCATTACACCACGCCGAATCAGGAAGACATTGTCTGGGAAGACCGGCGCGATGCCGTGCGTCAGGTGGTCGGCGAGATGCAGGCCGACATCATCGCTTTCCAGGAAATGGAAACCTTTGTTGGTGGGAACTACAACCCGGAAAACATCCAACTCGACTGGGTGCTCGAGCACTACCCGCAATACAGCGCGGGTGCTTACGGAGATGCCGCCGACTTTCCGATCACCCAGCCGATCATCTTCCGGACCGATCAGTTTGCACTGCGCGACCAGGGCTGGTTTTTCTATTCGAACACCCCCGATGACATCTACAGCCGTACGTTCAATGATTCTTACCCGGCTTATACCACCTGGGTAGATCTGGAGCATCGCGGCAGCGGTAAGCGGTTGGTGGTGGTCAACAATCATTTTGACTATGGCAGTGGCAGCAATCGGCGCAAATCAGCGCGACTGGTCGCCGAGCGCATTGAGCCCTGGCTACAGGCCGGCGTTCCAACCACGGTACTGGGAGATTTCAACGCCCCCTCGTTCTGGTCGCCGATGGGGTTTTTGAAAAAACAGGGGTTGGATCTGCTAAAACCGGACGGAAGTACGTTTCATCACAACCGCGGCTGGAACCTGATTCCTGCCATTGATCATATCCTGATCAATGCGGCGCTGACACCGGTTGCGCCACTTGAGCGGTTTGATGAGGCTTATCAAGGTATTTATCCCAGCGATCATTACCCTATTCAGGTTGAACTGTCATGGACCGGTAAACCGTAACCCCGCAGACTCCCGCTTGCGCCTGATTTGTCGGTAGAATGTAACCATGTTGAATCGAATTGAAACAAATGCGCTCGATGAATAAGGATCTGAGATGTTGAATCAATTGCACCGCTTGCTGCTCACCCCCTGGTATTGGCTGGCCATCGTGCTGGTGGGCCTGGGCCTGGAAGGCGTTGCGTTGTTTTATCAGCATGTGCTCGACGAGCCGCCCTGTGTTTTATGCATTCATGCCCGGGTGTGGACGCTGGGTGGCATCATCGCAGGCAGCCTGGGGCTGATTTTGCATCGGTTTTACTGGGCACGTCTGCTGGCCCAGTTGGGCGTAGTGATCAGCATTGCCGGCCTGATGGAACGCAGTTATCGGGCCATGCAGGTCGAGCGAGGTACTTATGAGGGCTTATGTGGGTTCGATCCGGGCTTTCCAGGCTGGTTGCCGCTCGATGTCTGGTTTCCGAACGTCTTTGAAGTCTGGGCAATGTGCGGCTACTCCCCTGACTTTATTCTCGGGCTGACCATGGTCGAAGGCCTGACTTATGGCAGTGGCATGTTGCTGGTCATTGCCCTGGCCGCGATGCTGTTGTTGGTGCGCCGGCCTGGTTAGTCGTTGCTCAGTGCATCGTTTCACCGGCACGGGGCTGCCTTTTGTGAGATGCCGGGCACTGGGTCTATGCCGTAAAGCACACGCCATGAGCGTCGCTCAGGTTCAACAGGGGGGCGCGAATGCGCCTTTGGGGTTGTTCGGCTATAGAGGTTGAAGCCAATAGTGTCTATTCTGTGGCAAGGCATATGGACTCTGAACCCTCATGGCAGATAAACCCGAAACAAAGACCGCGACGTTTGAATCTCTGCAATTGTTGCCCGGCCAACCGCTGCAACTGGAAATCGACGGTTACACGACAGAACGCGACCGCAGCATCCTGGTTGGTTACCGGCCCGGTAAATCCGTAATCGTGACAACGCCGCTGGCCCACGGTCACCCGATCTCGGTCAAACTCGACACCAACCTGAATGTCCGGCTGTTTGCCAATAAAATTAACGGTGCGTGCGCCTTTCGAACCCACGTCATTCATGTGTCGGTAGCGCCTTTTGCGCATTTGCATCTGGCCATGCCGAATCAGCTGTTCCTTGGTGAAGTGCGCAAAGCGGTGCGCGCAAAAGTCAGTGTCCATGCGACTCTGGTGTTCCAGGGCGAGCGCAACAACGCTGAAATCATCGACCTCAGTACCGATGGTGGTCGCTTGCGCGCCCGGGTGCAGGCGATTGACCCGGGTGAAGTAATCACCCTGATCACCAAGCTTGACCTGGGGGCCGTCGAAAAAGTCATTCGGCTGCAAGGCATTGTCCGCTCTTTCGTCCTTGATGGAGAAAAGGGCACCAGCACCATTGGTCTTCAGTGGCAAAAACTGGATGAAAACGACGCCATTGCCTTGCAGGCTTTTGTTTTAATGAGGCTTCATGACAACCCCCACTGATCCGACCATTATACGCCCGCGCGAACAGGATCTGATGGGCCTGCCCATTCGCCGGGTGTTGCCCCAGTCAGCTGCGCGTCAGTGCGGCCCTTTTGTGTTTCTCGACCATATGGGCCCCCATACGCTGCCTGCAGGCCAGGGTGTCGACGTACCACCCCACCCACACATTGGTCTGGCCACGGTAACCTGGTTGTTTTCCGGCAAGCTGGTGCACAAAGACTCACTGGGCAGTCACCAGACCATTGCACCCGGTGACCTGAACTGGATGACGGCTGGCAATGGTATTGCTCATTCTGAACGCAGCCCGGAATCCGAACGGCAGATCGATAGCCCGATAGAGGGGTTGCAGTTCTGGGTTGCTCAGCCCGAATCCACAGAATCAGGAACCCCTCGCTTCGAACATGTTGCGGCCAAGGATCTGCCCCACTGGCAGCAAGCCGGCGCTGACTGGACGCTGGTGGCGGGTGAATGGCAAACACACCGGGCACCGGCTGAAGTGGACTCCCCGCTGGTATTGCTTGACGCGCGCGGCCAGAAGGCTGGCCAGATCGAGATGGAACAGCCATCGAAAACCTGGCAGTGGGGCCTGTACGTGCTGAAAGGTGAGCTCAGTGTCGGTCAACAACGGCTGGACACACACCATTTGCTGGTCACCGGCGGTACACTGCTGATCCGTTGGGAGCCCGGGGCTCACTTTGTGGTGTTCGGTGGCGAACCTCTGGGCCCGCGCCGCATGGACTGGAATTTTGTGGCAACCGACTCCGCTTTGATTGATGACGCCCGCCAACGCTGGCAGAACCATAAGTTCGATCCGGTTCCCGGCGACGATGGCTATGTACCCTACCCGTCAAAAAAATAAGGGCCCTGAAGCCCACCCCTATCTGGCTACCACTCTAATTCGAACGTACACAGTTCCGCCCTGCCTGCTTGGCTTTGTATAGGGCCTTGTCCGCGCGTTGCAGGGCAGCGTCGGGTGAGGCGTCGCCTTTGGTGGCATCGGTCACGCCGAACGATAAGGTGATGTTGACTTGTTTGGCCGGGCTGGGTTGTCCGCGCTGACGTTTCCCCTTGCGTCCGGAGGCAGGGCGCCCCGGTTTGCGTACCGTCAGCGGATAGCCTGCGACGCGCTCGCGCAAGGTCTCCAGTACCGGGGTGGCCTGCTCGGCAGTCATGCCTCTGAACACCAGAGTGAATTCCTCCCCGCCGTAACGAAACACCTTGACCGGCAGGCGATGCTGCGACAAGACCCGCGCTACCAGTTTCAGTACCTGATCGCCCGTCTCGTGGCCCCAGGTGTCGTTAAATGACTTGAAGTGGTCGACATCGCCCATCGCGATTGCGTAGTGGCGCCCCAGGGTTCGCTGCATCTGGGTTAGTGCTCGCCGATTGGGAATGCCGGTCAACGCATCGCGATAGGCGACTGAGTAGGCGTCGGTTACTAACAAAGCACCCAGGGCAGCCACCCAGCCCGCCCATACCAGGGGAGCACCCGTTGGCTGCAGGCTGAGCCATACGGTAAGAGCCCAGCCAACCAGTTGCCAGGGCCAGCTCGCACCGGGTGCCAGAAAATAACGAAACAGGATGGACAACAAGGCCAGAAATGACAGGCACAGCGTTATGCCCGGTAAGCCAACGCCCGCCAGCGGGGTCAGCCCGGGAAGGCCGTGCATGAACACGGCCGACGGCAGAGGCAGGCTGTGAGCCGCGGCGGCGATGATCAGAGCAAGGCCCGGTAACCAGATAGCCGGTTGTCGCAGCGCATGGTCGGGTCGCCACTGGGCGCTGAGCCAGCCCAGCCAGAGTATCGCAGAACTCCAGGCCGGTACCTGTGAGGTCGCTCCCGGAGCCAGTCCAAACAACACCCAACCGATGACTAACAGCAAAAACCAATGCACCCGATGAAACAGGAAGGCCAGCGCCGTCACGGCCAGAAACAGGGCATGGATGCCCAGATCCAGGCCCTGGGGCAGGTGGTTGATCAATAACTGGGAATAATGGAAAAGCGGACTGTCGGTCACGGTGAACCAGGTGCTCGTTCGAAAACACCCGCTAAGGTAAACACAACGGTGTCGCGCTGTCAGGTGGTAACGCAGTCTTTTGGCGCTGGCGTATGATCCCTGTAAGGAAGAAGACAATCCCGAAAGTGCGCTTTACACTGACGCCAGAGAGGCGCCCGGTTACCGGCAGCGCCTGTGATCGATCACCGGCCATGCCGGACTGCAGGGAGAATCATCATGGATCCGTTACACATTTGTCGAACCGGGCTGCTCAGTGCCGCCGTGCTCAGTGCCGCTCCCTGGGCGGCTGCACTTGAGCCAGTAACGGCCGATTGGCTTTATCTGACCGGCAATGGCAGTTGGGTGGCCCGCTCGGCAACTCTGCGCCAGGTCGAGACGCCTCTGGCGTTGCCGGTTGACCAGTTATCATCCGGTACCTTTTGGTGGTCGGCGACCGATCCGGATCTGCAAGTGTCCTGGCAATCGACGGATTCGGTTTCCTGGGTCAGCGAGGGTTCGCTGGTTCAGGTCACCAACTGGCCAGGCTCCTGGACGGTAGTCAGTAGTGGCCCGGAGTTACTGGTGCTGGCGCAAGCCGGTGTTCGTCGTTCCTTGCCACAGTCGGCCTGGGACAGGCTGAGCTGGGTAGTGGGTCAGAATCAGGAAGAAAGCCTGTCATTGCGCGTGCGCCAGCCAGAAGATCACCTGAACGAGCTGGACTATGCCTGGTTTGATGGTCGAGTCTCTGCTGAAGTTCGCTATAGCCTTGATTATCAGGCCGAGAACCCGGTGCTGTTGCAACAATTGGTGGTCCACAATGACACGGATTACGATCTCGATGCACCGGGCTACAGCTATGCTCAAAGCAGTCAGCAACCGGTCATGATGATGGCCCGTGATGCTATGGCAGCATCGTCCGAGCGTACCGAGGTGGGGCGGCCGCAGGCCGGAGACAGCAGTGGTCAGGCCACTCTGAGCTCAGCTCAGCCCATCCGTATGCCTGCCAACAGCCATGCCTGGATTCCGGTCGACCAGGTCGCTCTTGATCGCATTGATCATCAGTATCGCTTCAACTGGTCAACACGCCAGCAAGGCAGCCAGTCCGGTCAGTGGCAAATGACAGTTACCTCAGACGACGCACTGCCAACCATTGCCGGACCGCTTCAAATAGCGATCTGGGATCAGCAGGTAGCGCTGCTGGAAACCCAGTATCAGCCGGAGCAGGAAACCCAGACAACGCTGTCGCTGGGATCGTCCGATATGGTCACGCTGGGAACAGAATCGCTGAGTGGTCAGCAATGGGAGTTGGTGGTGACCAATCGCAACAGTCACGACGTTGAAGCTGTGCTGGACCTTTCCCACTGGGAACAGGACCGTAGCGATCAGGCCGGCATCAGCCTGCCGGTACCCGCTAACGAGAGTGTGCGGTTGCAGGTCAGGCTAAGCAGCAACCAGTTAACGGTTCGTCCCCTCTAAACCTGGCCAGAGCGTCTCGCTGGCCATGGTCGGCGGTATTGGTTGGGGCAATGGGTGTGGAATCCGATGTGAAAAGTGGGGCGGTGGGTACCACCGGCTTGGAACCCGGCAGTAGCCAGCCCAACCGCCCTCATACAGGGGATATTCCCCCATCACAGGTGAAGCCCGGTTCAGTTCCGAAGCCTCATTGTTGAAAGTAGTTCAGCGCTGCGCAATTGGTAGCCTACCTTACAAAAATGCACAGGATGGAACGCAGCGTCACGGCTATGGCACGATGGCGCTGTGTCGCGCATAGGACACTATTATGACACTGGAAACTGAACGCTTTCGGTTAAACCTTTACAACCCTGAAACGGATTTGCTGGAACATCAGGCGATGTATCAGTCAGCAGCTGTTCGCGAGCCACTCGGCTGGAAGGAACCACCGGGTCTGGATTTGTTAACCCAGCTGTATGTCGATCGTGCCAAGCGCTGGGAAGTCCATACGCCTGGCTCGGGGGCGTTTGCCTTTCGCTGGAAAGACAACGGCCGACTGGCAGGCATTATCCTGCTCAAGGCGCTGCCGTTCGGAGACGACACATTTTCAGAGCACATTGAGATTGGCTGGCACCTGGCGGAACCGGACTGGGGTAAGGGCGCCGCGACAGAGGCGGCCAGCAGGGTTTTGCAGTACGGTTTTCAGCAGTTGCGGCTGCCGGCTATCCTGGCCATTGCGACGCCAGATAACACGCCGTCTCTGCGGGTGATGGCACGACTGGGGCTGGGCTTTATCGAGGAGACAGACCGGTATTACGGTGAGCAAGGCTTACTGTATGGCCTGCGACGGGAAGAATTTACGAGTACCGCTACTGATCCGGAGTAACCATCCGGATCAGTAGCGGTACGGCGCATTAGCGCCCATGCGACCCTGACAGGTGATGCGTTACATCGCCGACATACAACACCGGTGACGCATCCAGATCGGATGCCTGCATCAGTTCAGCCAGCTTTTGCACGCTTGACAGCAGCATCGTCTGCTCCCATTCCGGTAGCTGATCGAATTTCTCAACGAAACTCTCCTGCAACGGGCTGGGTGCGTCTTCGACCACTTTTTTGCCTTCCTCGGTCAACTGCGCGTGCACGCGGCGACGGTCTACCTCGCTGCGCACCCGCCGCACCAGATCCCGCTTTTCAAGCCGGTCGAGTATGGTGGTCACCGTGGCCTGGCTGAGGTTGACGTCCTTGGCGACAGTGCCAATGGTTACGTCGCCCAGCTTACTGATCGCCATCAGTATCAGTAACTGCGGCGAGGTCAGCCCGCTGTGTTTGCTCAGCTGCTTCGAATGAATGTCTGTTGCGCGGATTATCCGGCGCAGTGACACCAGTACTTCATCCACTCGTTTCATTGTCTGGTCCTTTACCCACGGTGTTTGGTCGCCCATCAGGGCCAGATTATATCGCATGATAAAAGGTTCGTCCTCTAATGAAACAATTTCGAGACGCTATATAGATTAGCCTTTTTACCCATTACATCACAAGTTAAATTTTAGAAAGCGAAAGGTTTCACAATTCCATGTCGCCATCATACTTGATCTTTAGGGGAGTACTTGTGTTAAAATGATTCGCATACTAAAGATTAGATACATAATTAACGTTGAGCCCGACCCGCCAACGGGTCGCCAAACGAGGTGAACAACTGACGATGAGTATCACATTGAGAACGCCCCGGTCAGACGAAGGTCTGGCGGTTCATCGGCTGGTAGAGCAAAGCCCGCCACTGGACACCAACTCGCTGTACTGCAACCTGTTGCAGACAACCCATTTTGGCGATACCGCCGTGGCAGCTGAGTTGGATGGGGAACTGGTAGGGTTTGTTTCGGGCTATATAAAGCCGGGCAGCCCGGATACCTACTTTTTGTGGCAGGTTGTTGTCGGCGAAGCCGCACGGGGCAAGGGGCTGGCGAAGAAAATGATCCAGAGCCTGATGTCGCGGGATTCGATGAAGACCGTCGCCTGGCTGGAAACCACCATTACGCCGGATAACGAGCCATCCCAGCGGCTGTTCAAATCCCTGGCCCGGGAGTGGGAAGCCGAACTGGAGGTCAGCGTGTTGTTTGATAAAGCACAGCACTTCGGTGGCAAGCACGAATCTGAGGAGCTATACCGTATCGGGCCCATCCGTCGCTGAGACACGTGGCCCGCCCCGACTCCCGAACACTATTGAAACGTATTAACAAATAACCCTTTTTGAATTCACAGCATTGGAGACACAACATGGATATTTTTAACCAGGTTGAATCACAAGTACGTTCGTATTGCCGTTCATTTCCGACCGTGTTCACTACGGCCAAGAACGCACGCCTGACCAACCGTGACGGCCAGTCTTACATCGATTTTCTGGCCGGTGCCGGTACGTTGAACTACGGCCACAACAACGATCTGCTGAAAAAGCCGCTGATCGACTACATTGCCAGCGACGGGGTTACCCACGGTCTGGATATGTACACCGATGCCAAAGAGCGTTTCCTGCAAGCGTTTAAAGACATCATCATGGAACCGCGTGGCATGAACTATAAAGTTCAGTTCACCGGCCCGACCGGCACCAACGCGGTTGAGGTTGCATTGAAAATTGCCCGTAAGGCTAAAGGCCGTGCCGGTATTGTGTCGTTCACCAACGGGTATCATGGTTGCACTCTGGGTGCCCAGGCTGTGACTGGCAACAAGGGCCAGCGCGGCGGTGCCGGTGTATCTCTGGGTGACGTAACCCGTATCCCTTACGACAACTACGGCCATGAAGGCGATGATTTCATGGGCCTGAAACTGCTCGACCAGATGCTGACTGATCCGGGCAGCGGTGTTGAAGTGCCTGCGGCCGTGATCGTTGAAACGGTTCAGGGCGAAGGTGGTCTGAACGCGGCACGTATGGATTGGTTGCAAGAGCTGGAAAGCCTGTGTCGCAAACACGACATGTTGTTCATCATCGATGATATTCAGGCTGGCTGTGGCCGTACCGGTACTTTCTTCAGCTTTGAGCCGGCTGGTGTGAAGCCAGACATCGTTACGCTGTCGAAGTCACTCTCGGGCTATGGTCTGCCATTCGCAGTGACCCTGATGCGCCCCGAGCTCGACCAGTGGGAACCCGGTGAGCATAACGGTACCTTCCGTGGTAACAACCTGGCGTTTGTAACCGCCCGGGTTGCGCTGGAAGAATACTGGAAAGACAACGCCTTTGAAGGCGAGATCGCCAAGCGTGCTGACATTCTTGAAAAGCGCTTTACCGACATCATCAAACGGTTTGGTGAGTCTGAGATGCATTTGAAAGGCCGGGGCATGATGCGCGGTATCGCCGTTGCCGATGGCGACATCGCCGGCGCGATCTGCAAAGAAGCCTTTGCCAATGGTCTGATCGTCGAAACCAGTGGCCCCTGGGATGAAGTCGTTAAATGCCTGTGCCCACTGACCATTCCTCTGGATGATCTGAACAAGGGTATCGACATTCTCGAGTCAGCTTTCGCCAAGGTGTTGCCGGAAGCCAAGGCAAAAGCGAGCTGATCTGACCTTGTTGTTATCGGCCATGTGACCGATGCGCTAACCCGTCCCAGGACGGGTTGGCAAACAGGCACCCATGAGGGTGCTTGTTCCGGATACTGGCGCGATAACCCACCAGGGGTCTTATAATCGAGGAGTCTGCCAATGAGTTGGCTCCCCAAGACCGTTTTCGAGCGCTGGGTGTGAGCAATCAACGCCCGAAGTCGGTTTTACGTTCGACATTGCGCCGCCGCCGGCGCGCAATCAATACAGTGTAATAAGGATCAGCCAGACTGGCTGCGGCAGAAAGTGGAAGCCGCACATCCAACCAGTCGGGTGAGATCTCAGGAGGTTTTAGGTTAATGGCACAGCATACTGTCGAGAAAATCGGTGGGACATCGATGAACGACTACGTCGCCGTGCGCGATAACATCGTGCAAATTCACCGCAGCCCGGAGACGCTCTATCAGCGCATCTTCGTGGTGTCGGCCTACGCAGGTATCACCAATCTCCTGTTGGAGCACAAGAAGAGCAAGGAGCCGGGTGTCTATGCTTTGTTTGCGAATGACGATTCCGACTGGGAATGGAGCGAGCGTCTGACGGATGCCGCCAAAGCCATGCGTGAAGTGAATGCCAAAATGTTTGAAATGCCGCACACACGCAAGCAGGCAGACCAGTTCATTACGGAACGGATGGAAGGCATTCGCAGCTGCTTGCTCGATTTGCAGCGAGTGTGTTCTTTCGGTCACTTTCAGATTGAAGAGCATCTGGCAACGGTTCGCGAGATGCTGGCGGGTGTCGGTGAAGCGCACAGTGCTTTCAATACCGCTTTGCTGCTGCAGGCCGAAGGCATCAATGCCCGTTTTGTCGACCTGACCGGGTGGCGCGAGCCGGATAACCTGATGATGGATGAAAAAATCCACAAGACGTTCAGCCGTTTCGACCTGAGCCAGGAAATGCCGATTGTCACTGGCTACACCCAGTGCAAAGAAGGCCTGATGAAGACCTTTGACCGCGGTTACAGCGAGATCACCTTCAGCAAGGTGGCTGAGCTGACCGATGCCCGTGAAGCCGTGATTCACAAGGAATACCACCTGTCGACCGCCGATCCGAAAGTCGTGGGTGCCGACAACGTGATGCCTATTGGCCGTACCAACTACGATGTGGCCGATCAGTTGTCCTTGATCGGTATGGAGGCGATACACCCCAAGGCTGCCAAGGGTCTGCGCCAGAAAGGCATCGCGCTGCGGGTCAAAAACACCTTTGAGCCGGACCACGACGGTACGCTGATCACCAACGATTATCGCAGTGAAAAGCCGTGCGTCGAAATTGTGGCCGGCAAGCCGCATATTTTTGCACTGGATGTGTTTGATCAGGACATGGTCGGCGAGCCGAATCAGTTCCTGGAGATTCAGAAGCTGGTGCAGGACTTCGAAGTACCGATGTTGGCCAAAGAACACAACGCCAACACCGTTACCATGTACCTGGATACGGGTCTTAAGGTGATCAAGCGCATCAAGTCGCGTCTTGAGCGTTATTATCCGGGGGCTGATATTTCCAGCCGCAAGATCTCCATGGTCTCGGTGATCGGCAGTGACATGAACGTGCCGGGCATTCTGGCTCGCATCAGTCAGGCACTGGCTGACAACAACATCAGTGTCTTGGCGATCCATCAGGGCATGCGACAGGTAGACATTCGTCTTGTAGTCGAGGACGATCAGTATGAGGCGGCATTGAAGCTGCTGCACGAAACGCTGATCGAACCGACGAAACAGGACAAAAGCCAATGCGTAGCCTGACCAGGCTAGTTTCCCTGATCTTCATCTCAGTGCTGGCGTTGCCAGCCTGGGGTGAGCCCGCCGACCGGCTGCCCTCGGCCGCCGATACTTACACCGAAGACGACGTCGTTGAAGCCTTTGAAGAGCTCGACGAAGCCATGTACAACCCCTTTATTGAACGCTACCTGCTGGATGAAGTGCGCCAGTTGCGGCTCGATATGGCCAATTTTCGGGTGGAATATTCCGATAAACTCAATGCCAGGCAACTGGAGCTGGCCACCCAGTCTGTCACCTACTCCGTTAATACCGTCACCTACTTCTTCTACCTGATCGCCGGTGTAACGTCTCTGTTAGTGGTGGTTGGCTACGCCAACATCCGTGATATCAAGGAGAAGGCCCACACTTATGCCGACCGCGAAGTGTCCAAGCTGGTGGCGTCTTATGAGAAACGGCTGAAGGCACTGGAGCGTAACCTGAAGCAAAAGTCGCAGGTTATCGAGGAAAACCGGGAAGAGATTGAAAAAACCAACGAAACGCATTCGTTGTGGCTGCGGGCCAGCCAGGAAACCAACCCGCACAGCAAGATCCAGATGTACGATCAGATTCTGACACTGCGACCTTTCGACACCGAGGCGCTGACCTACAAAGCGGACGCTGCGCTGGAAATCGACGAGACCAAGTGGGCGATCAACCTCAGTCAGCAAGCTCTGGATATCGATCCGGACCATGCTCACGCTTACTATCAAATGGCCTGCGCCTATGCGCAGAGCGATGAACCGACCGTGGCCATGGAATACCTGGAGAAGGCGATCAATCTGACCCCGTCGTATCGCGATGAAGCGAAAACCGACGATTCGTTCAAGGGTTTGCGTCGCAATGCCGAGTTCAAGTCGCTGACAACCGATTCAGCGAGCTAACAGGCTGTTGAAATTCGCAGAATTTTATTCGCCTGCTAAAGATCCCCGCACACCTGGTTGCGGCCAGCGTACTTGGCCATGGCCAGGCGCTGGTCGGTCTTGAACACCAGTTGCTCAAGCGATAGTCCCGGCTGCCACTCAATCACTCCGGCGCTCAGGGTCAGCGACCGTTTAATGCCCGGCACCCGGGTTTCGCTGAAGCGTTGACGCAAGCGGTCGAGGGTGCTGATGCCGGCATCAATACCGGTTTCGGGCATCAGCACCATGAATTCCTCCTCGCCATAGCGGGCGGTGATATCCGCGTCTCGCAGCTCTTCTTGAATCAGATTACCCAGGGTGCGCAATACCGTGTCGGCAACGGCATGGCCGTAGGTGTCATTGACGCCTTTGAAGTGATCGAGATCAATCAGGGCAATGCAGAAACGGGACCGGTAACGTTTGGCCAGGGCATTTAATTGCCCGAGTTCATCGAGAATGTAACGCCGGTTGAACAAACCGGTCAGGGAGTCGCGCGTGCGGGCTTGCTCCAACGCCTGCTCGTGATTCAGGACATCCTGTTGCAGCCGCTGTTCAGCGCTGACGTCCTGAACCACCACCAACACTTGGGATTCAGCCATCAGGGTAACGGGAATGGCCGTCAGGCGCAGCCAGTGCCGCTCGCCATTGCGGCGCACAGTCTGCACATGTGACAGGGGCCGATCTTCCAGCAAGGCGCGTTGCAGTATGCAGTCGTGTTGCTCTCCGGTGCCGGATTCATCTGGCTCAAACAGGTCTCCCGGTTGGGGCATTGGCCGGCCGGGCTCGGGTACAAAGCCAAACAGGGTCTCAGCCAGTTGGTTGTGAGACAAGATGTTCAACTGGCCATCCAGCAGCAGAAAGCCGCTTTGGGTGGCGTCGAACACTTCCGTATAGTGATGCACCAGGGTACTGAGGAACTGCGCGCGCTGGTCGGCATGGGGGAGTTGTTGGTAGTGACTGATCCAGTTATCCATAGCTGCAGTTCAAAGTTGGAAACGTGTCTATAGTATAGTCAAATCGACAGGTTTCGCTGCTTTGACCTGGCTCTCAGAATCGGAGACTCTGAGTGGGTATGCTGGGCAAAATAAACAACAGATAAGGAGTTTTTATGAAAGCTTTGTGGACAGTCCCGGTTTTGGCGTTGGGTGTTGCCTCTGCCTCTCAGGCAGCAACCACGATATACGGCGCGGCGAATGCCAATACCTTCGTCAACAATAACGATGCCGGTACCAGTCTGGGCATTGACAGCAGCTTGTCCCATTTTGGGTTTCGCGGCGACAGCGAGATAGATTCATCCATCAGCGCGATTTTTGACGCCCGTTTCTATGCCAATATCGTAGAGGGGGGGACGCCAGCTGTCTGGAAGGGTCATGCAGGTCTTGAAGGTGATTTTGGTACCCTTCGCATATTCGGTGGGCCAACGCCGCTGACAAAAACCCAGTCTTACCTGAACTTGATGGAAGAGGACCCTCTCGATTTTTCGCTGATTTTGGGTGATGGGATGTTAACCCCCGGAGCCTCCCTGCCTACCGGTGCGAAATTCGAGGGTTACAATGCGGGCATTAATTTTACCAGCAATGATCTTGGTAACGGCCTGAGTTTCGATGGTGCTGTCTTGCCAGCCCAGAACCCCAATGGTGAAACCGGCATTTCACTGGCTGCCACCATGGCTCAAAATGCGTTCAGTGTATCGGGTGCGTTTGAAGTGAACGGATCCAATGGCAGTACCCAGTTATTCCGTCTGGTGGGTGAGTATTATTTGAATGAAATCACCGTGGGTGGCCTGTTACAGTTTGCCGGCAATGCCGACCAGGACTTGAACGGCACCAGTTTTCTGGGTTTTGCCGAGATGCCTCTGGATATATCCCGTTGGAATACCCGGCTTCGGTTGACCGGTGGTTACGCCGCTCAGGAGAACGACGCGGACACCATTGATGAAACTCAGCTGATGTTTGCAGCTATGCATGAGATTCGTTTCACCAATCAGGTCAGTGCCTATAACTTTGGCGAGGTCTTTCTGCCGGAGGAAAGCGCGGGCAACAACACGCGGATTGGTACCGGTCTGAAAATCCGGTTTTGATCCGGCTAGTCGGTCATGCACAAAACTTGGTTGCAGTGCGCGGCATGAATTGAACCACCGGCACACTGGTGCCGGTGCAAACTCCTGTTAGCGCGAACGTTTACTTGAACACCGCCACCGTCAATACCCGCCACTGGGCTTCCCAGTCCTGGGTGGGTTTGCGTTTGAACTCGCTGCGTACGAATTGATTGATCCGCCCTTCCGCAACGCTCAATAACAGGTTGGCCGTTTGGGTGGCGGTCATTTCAGTACGCAGGCCTTCACGCAGCTCGGCTTCCCGAATGATTTGCTTGATCTGGGTTTCCAGGCGATCGAACACCTGGGCCACGCGGGAGCGCAGGCGCTCTACTTCCCCTGCCAGGGCATCGCCGATCAGGATGCGGCACATACCCGGGTTACGTTCGGCGAAATGCAGCAACAGGGTTAGCACGGCCTCGCACTGGGCCATCGCCCGGGTTTCTTCTTGCAGAATTCGACTGACGCGGGAAAACAGGGTTTCCTCGATAAACTCGATCAGCCCTTCGAACATTTTTGCCTTGCTCGGGAAGTGCCGGTACAGCGCCGCTTCCGAGACACCAACGGCCTTGGCCAGGCGCGCGGTGGTGATGGTTTTGCCCGGGCTGATTTCCAGCATGTGGGCCAGCGCTTGCAGGATCTGATCGCGGCGCGACAAGCCTTCCTGGGTATTACTTTCGGTCATGAGGGTTCCATCTGCGTCTGGTCGAGAATGTCGGCGTCGTTAGTGATCAGTGTGCCAACGCCCTCGTTCGAGAATATTTCCAGCAGTGTTGCGTGCGCGACTCGTCCGTCGATGATGTGGGCGCTGGTGACGCCGTTGTGAATTGCCTCAAGGGCGCATTGAATTTTGGGCAACATGCCGCCGTAAATGGTGCCATCGGCGATCAGTGAATCCACTTGTTCTGTACTCAGGCCGGTCAGTACCTGGCCTTCTTTGTTCTGCAGACCGCTGATGTTGGTCAGCAGAATCAGTTTTTCGGCGCCCAGCACTTCGGCCAGTTTGCCCGCAACGAGGTCGGCGTTGATGTTGTAGGAAGCGCCATCTTTGCCAACGCCTATGGGGGCTACAACGGGAATGTAACCCCCTTCGGTCATCAGTTCGATCAGGCGGGTATCGACTTTGTCGACCTCACCGACGTGTCCGATGTCGATGATTTCGGAAGTATCCAGATCCGGCGTCTTTCGGGTGACCTTGAGCTTGCGCGCCTGAATGGTATGACCATCCTTGCCGGTTATGCCAAAGGCCTTGCCGCCGGCCTGATTGATCAGGTTGACGATGTCTTTGTTGACCAGGCCGCCGAGCACCATTTCCACGACATCCATGGTTTCGCTGGTGGTCACGCGCATGCCGTTAACGAACTTGCTTTCAATGTTCAGCTTGGCCAGTAATTCACCGATCTGAGGTCCGCCGCCGTGCACGACCACCGGGTTAATACCCACGGTTTTAAGCAACACAATGTCGCGCGCAAAGCTGGCTTTGAGGACGTCGTCGACCATGGCGTTGCCGCCGTACTTGATGACCACGGTGGCACCCTGAAACTTCTGCAGGTACGGCAGGGCTTCGTGCAGGACGTTCACAAAGTTCAAAGCGGTTTTACGATCGAGCGGCATGATATGACCTACTGATAACTGTCTGGGCGGTGATGACAGGAAAGTGGAGCCCGTCCGGTAGTGGGTGTCCCGGCGTGGTCGGTGTTACCAGTCCGGGGCAGGATGGCCAGGCGTCGGGTTACTCGACCTGCCCGGCCCTTTCCAGAAAACGGCGCATTAAAAGGGAATCTGTAACTGGCTGTCAACGGCTTCCAGTTGCGAGCGGAAGGCATCCTGAATGCGCGACAGCGCCTGATCGGTATCGGCCTCGAACCGGCAGACTAGCTTGGGCGAGGTATTGGAGGCGCGTACCAGGCCCCAGCCGTCCGGGAAGTCGACGCGTAACCCGTCGATGTCGGTGATGCGACCGCCGGGAAAGGCGGCGTTGCGCTGCAGTTGCTCGACAATGCGGAATTTGCGGTCGTCCGGAGCTGAAATGTTCATTTCCGGGGTGTTGATGTCTTCCGGGAAACTGCCGAAGAGCGCATCCAGGTTGTCGCTGCGTGTGGATATGATTTCCAGCAGACGACAAGCCGTGTAGAGCGCGTCGTCAAAACCATACCAGCGCTCCTTGTAGAAGATGTGTCCGCTCATTTCACCGGCCAGCAACGCATTGACTTCTTTCATCTTGCGTTTGATGTGCGAGTGACCGGTTTTCCACATCAACGGCTTGCCGCCGTATCCGACAATCAGCCCCTGCAGACGACGACTGCATTTGACGTCGTAGATCACGGTCGCACCCGGGTTGCGGGTAATGATGTCCTTGGCCAGAAGCATCAACAGACGGTCAGCGGGAATGATCTTGCCCGAGTTGGTGACCAGCCCGATGCGGTCGCCGTCGCCGTCGAATGCCAGGCCGATGTCGGCGCGGGTTTCAATAACAGTACGGGCCAGGTCTTGCAGGTTCTTGGGGTCGCTCGGGTCTGGATGGTGATTCGGGAAATTGCCGTCGACGTCGCAATACAGGGGCAGAACGTGGCAACCGAGTGATTTGATCAGCTTGGGCGCGATGTTGCCGGCGACACCGTTACCGCAATCGATGACTACCTTGAGGGGGCGAGAGACCTTAACGTCTTCAGTGACCCGATTGATGTAGCTGGGTGTGATTTCGTTGCTGGTGATGGTGCCATTGCCGCTGTGAAAGCGTTCTTCTTCTATGCGCCGGTGCAAGCCCATGATTTCGTCGGTTGTCAGGGTGTTGCTGGCCAGTACGACTTTGAAGCCATTATAGTTGCTGGGGTTGTGGCTGCCGGTGACCATCACACAGGACGGGGTACCCAGGGTGTGGGTAGCGAAGTAAGCCAGTGGTGTCGGCACCACGCCAATGTCGATGACATCGCGTCCGCTGGCGGTCAGTCCGGCAATCAGTGCTTTGCTCAGCTCCGGGCTCGACAGTCGGCCATCGCGCGCCACAACCACGGTTTGTTCGCCCCGGTCCAACGCTTCGCTGCCAATGCCCAGCCCGATCTTGCGGGCGATGTCACTGTCGAGGGTTTCACCCATTATGCCGCGAATGTCGTACGCCCGGAATATCTCGGCCGACACGGGAGAGCTGTGGCCCATTTGCATGGGAGCGGGGGAATCCATACCCAGCAGGTCGTCGTCGCTTTCGAGCATGCTGACGTCGAAATCACTGTCGACTTCTTCGGCCTGGGGCAACGGTGGTGGCGTCTGAGCAAACGGTTGGCCACCCTGCGAGACCATGGCGGGCGCGCTGGGGCGAGCCCCCTTGCCCATGCGCAACCGATTAACGCTTTTCGCCAGGGAGTTAAACAGACCCAGGCGGTAGGGTTGGTTGTCAACCGACTGATTACTCAGTACACGCTGAATAAAGCGGGCGAACAGGTTCGCGTCGTGTCGCATGGCTGATTGCAACCGGTTTGCAGCAACCAACAGTGAGGCCAGTGCAATGGCGAAAATCAGACCGAAGGTTGCCCACAGGTTGGTCGCGGCAAACACGGTCGATTGCGCCAGTTCATCCGAGGGCTGGAAGGTCAGCGACCAGTTCGGGTTATCCGAGCGCAGGGTGCGCACCGGGTTCGAGGTTTTCACCCCGTAGGTCAGCAGGGTTTGTTGGCCACCGCCCTGAAACTGTTGCACCACCACAACGTTACCCTGGTTGCTGTTGATACCGTTCAGAGACTCTTCCAGGTAGGCCATGTCCTGACTGACGCTGAGTGTGCCGATCAGAGTGCCCGTTCCGTTGCGGATCGCGATGACTGAATGCAGGTAGGGTTCACCGTTTACCTGATGGGCCTCCCAGGGCAGGTTTTGTCCCTGCTCCGTGCGCTGGATCATGTCCATGCCGGCAAAGGCGAGCGGCGGCATAGCTTCCGGTTGTTGTGACGCCT
The DNA here is from genome assembly GCF_000423605.1 of Saccharospirillum impatiens DSM 12546. GTDB lineage: Bacteria > Pseudomonadota > Gammaproteobacteria > Pseudomonadales > Natronospirillaceae > Saccharospirillum > Saccharospirillum impatiens. The sequence goes on along the minus strand of NZ_AUIH01000007.1, from coordinate 59,645 downwards.
GGCCAAGCGGGAAAAGATGCACTGCTAGCCCATAAGGCAGGTTATTGACCAGGCGAGCCTCGGCGTTATCGAGCTCGGCCCGGCTGGCGCTTTGCACCAGCTCGATCAACGGGTCACCGCTGGCCAGACGTTGCATCAGTGAACGGTGCTGACTCAGTACGTTGTTGAAATAGGCTTCGTACTGCTCTCCAACCTGGCTGATCAGTTGCTGCTGGTGAGTTTCGTTGACCGGGCCAATGGCCTGGTTGATGACCCACCAGGCCGACGCTCCGATCGACAGGGCAATGGCCAGCATGGGCACCAGCAGGTAGGTGAAAACGCTGCGATTGGCCGCATTGCCTGAGGTGCTCGGAGTCGCCTTCTCACTGGCTTTGGGTTTGTTCTTCTTATTGCCGAGTAACGCCACAGACAATTCCTTAAAAGAGGATGGTTGAATACATCGTGAATTCGAGCGACCTTGCGCCCCGGCGCATTACCGGGTGCAGTGATCGCTCACTTCCTTCAGCTACTTTAGCCCAAGCTCAGTGACAGGTTAAGCCTTGTTGAACAATTCCGACTAATGTCGACCGGTGTGACCGAAACCACCAGCCCCCCGTTCGGTTTCCTCGAAGCTTTCTACCCACTGGAAATCGGCCTGTACTACCGGTACCAGTACCAGTTGGGCGATGCGCTCACCGGGCTCAACGGTGAACTCGGTGGCACTGCGGTTCCAGCATGAGACCATCAGTTGCCCCTGATAGTCGCTGTCGATCAGGCCCACCAGGTTACCCAGCACGATGCCATGTTTGTGACCGAGCCCGGAGCGCGGCAATATCATTGCGGCGTAGGCCGGGTCTTCGACGTAAATGGCAAGGCCGGTGCCGATCAGTTCGGTCTGACCGGGTTTCAGTGTCAGCGGCTCATCCAGGCAGGCGCGCAGATCAAGTCCGGCGGAGCCCTCGGTCCCGTATTGAGGCAATGGCAGGGTATCGCCCAGGCGGGCATCGAGTTTTTTGATTTTCAGCGGTTTTTTCATCAGGGTTCGGGTTCCAGCGGTTTGGTTGTCAGGTCGGGTGTTGTCCGGCAATGGCCGCGATAATAAAGCGTGCGACGGCGCTTTTCGAGGCGGGCCCAAAGGCTTCTTCACGCTCCCGCCCAACCAACAGGATTTCGTTCTGGTCGCTGCCAAAGGCAATGTCCGTTCGGGAAACGTCGTTGGCGACGACCCAGTCGACCTGTTTACGGGTCAGTTTGGCACGGGCGTAGGCTTCAACCTCATGGGTCTCGGCGGCGAATGCGATCACGCAAGCCGGGCGCTCCGGGTGGCTGGCTACGGTCGCTATGATGTCCGGGTTTTGAACCAGCTGCAGCGTCAGGTGTTCGGAGCCGGGTACCTTCTTCAGCTTCTGGTTTGCCGCTTCAGCGGGCCTGTAGTCAGCCACGGCTGCCGTGCCGATGAATACATCGACATCCCCCAGCTCACCGAGAGCGGCGTCATACATTTGTTGAGCACTGATCACGTCTATACGGCTGACCCGGTCGGGTGTCGGCAGGTGCACCGGCCCGGCGATGAGCGTGACACGGGCGCCGGCCTCAGCAGCGGCCTGCGCCAGGGCAAAGCCCATTTTGCCGCTGCTGTGGTTGCTCAGATACCGCACCGGGTCCAGGGCCTCACGGGTCGGGCCGGCGGTAATCACCACCCGTTTGCCGGTTAAACTGCCGCTGTGGAACAAACCGCCTGCCAGTTCGGCCAGGTTATGGGGTTCGAGCATGCGGCCCGGACCTACATCTCCGCAGGCTTGCTGACCGGCGTCGGGTCCGAACCAGGCGAGCGTGGGGTACAGTTGCTGCAACCGGGCAACATTGGCCTGGGTGGCCGCGTTCAGCCACATTTTTTCGTTCATGGCCGGCGCCAGAGCACGCTGCGCCGTAGTGGCCAGCCAGAGGGTGCTGAGCAAATCGTGACCGGAGCCTGCCGCCAGGTGGGCAATAAAGTCCGCAGTGGCGGGCGCGATCAATAGCAGGTCGGCCCAGCGGGCCAGTTCGATGTGGCCCATGCCCATCTCCGCGGCTTCGTCGAGCAATGAGTGATGCACGGGGTTTCCGCTGAGCGCCTGCATCGTCAGCGGGGTGATGAATTCGCGGGCCGCGTCGGTCATCACCACCCGAACTTCGGCATCAGCCCGTACCAGCTCGCGCACCAGCTCAGCCGATTTGTACGCGGCAATACCACCAGTGATGCCGACAATGATCCGCTTGCCGGCCAGGGTCTCCAGATTCGGGGTTTGCATGCTCGCGCTCTGCCACTCAAAATAGAGGGCAAGAATACCATAAGGGATTGGTATTCATCACAGCGAGGCGCTTGGTTGCTCAGTTTGAGTGCCCGCTTCGCACCTGGCAGACGGGAGTGTCTGTCTGAAAAGGACGTTACTATGTCAATCAAGGACTGGCCGGCTTCAGACCGGCCTCGAGAGAAACTGCTGCAACGCGGGGCCAGCGCCCTGACCGATGCAGAATTGCTGGCCATCTTTCTTCGCACCGGCCTGCCCGGCGTCACCGCGGTTGATCTGGCGCGCCAGCTACTGACCGATTACGGCAGCCTGGGAACGCTGTTGGCGGCCGACCAGGCCCGCTTCTGTCAGGGCAAGGGGTTGGGCTCAGCCAAGTTCGTGCAGCTGCAGGCCGTACTCGAAATGAGCCGGCGCTATTTGCTGGATGAACTGAAAACCTCGCCGTCGCTGACATCGCCGGGTGACACCCGCCAATACTTGCTGGCGCAGATGCGCGGTCTGCCACACGAGGTATTCGCCTGCATCTGGCTCGATAATCAGCATCGGGTGCTGCAATACGAGCCTTTGTTCAGCGGCACCATAGACGGCGCGGCGGTGTACCCTCGCGAAGTGGTGCGTACCGCCCTCAAACACAATGCAGCGGCGGTCATACTGGCTCACAACCACCCCAGCGGCGTGGCCGAGCCCAGCCAGGCCGACCGGCAGATTACGGACCGGCTGGTGGAGTCACTGCGGGCCATCGATGTGCGGGTGCTGGATCATATGGTGGTGGGTGCCGGTGTGGTGGTGAGTTTTGCAGAGCGTGGCTGGATATAGGGTCAAGTACTCCGGTTTCGGAGTTTGCACGTAACGAGCGCCAGCTGCCGGTGGACCCTCTGCGGGGGAGTCCGCAGCAGGGATGCTGCGGTCTAGGCTCCAGGGATGGATTTACGCCGACCCCGCAGAGGGCCCACCGGGAGCTGGCGCGGGCCAATGCCACCCAACCAAACCGAACTCCGAAACTTGTGTATCAATACCTGTTTAGATCATTTATTCGCCGCTTTCTCTTGAGCTTGGGGGCGTGTTCTGGTATAAATCGCGCCTCATTTTATCCGGGCCCCGGATCAAAAGTGCGGATCGGGGGTTAGAAACGACCGAACCAATACATTTCGGGGGGTCGATCGGTTTATGTTTAACCTCGGTGGCACCGAAGAATCGGAGGCGATTAATAATGTCCAGAGTTTGCCAAGTTACGGGAAAGCGTCCTGTAACCGGGAATAATGTTTCCCACTCACATGTCAAAACCAAGCGTCGGTTCCTGCCGAACCTGCACACTCACCGTTTTTGGGTAGAGGGTGAGAAGCGTTTTGTAAAACTGCGTGTCTCTTCAAAAGGCATGCGCATCATCGACAAGAAGGGCATCGAGGCCGTACTGGCTGACGTTCGTGCCCGTGGCGACAAGATTTAAGGAGCCAAACCATGCGTGACAAGATCAAGTTGGTATCCAGCGCTGGCACTGGCTACTTCTACACTACAGACAAGAACAAGCGTAACTCACCCGACAAACTGGAATTCAAAAAGTTTGATCCGGTGGTTCGCAAGCACGTTATGTTCAAAGAAGCCAAAATCAAGTAACTTTTGCGCTATTGAACAAAAAAAGCCCGGCACTGTCCGGGCTTTTTTGTGGCTGTAAAATGGCAGTCCAACGTTATTTCGCTGGCCTGCCCGGCTGGTGTTAGCTGATCTCTTTCGATGACCGAATAACTTTGCTGACAATGCCGTACTCAATGGCTTCAGTGGTAGTCATCCAGCGGTCGCGTTCAATGTCTGTGCGCACACGCTCAATGGGCTGACCGGTCGCGTTGGCGATGATCTGTGCCAGACGTTCACGCATGCGAATAATCTGTTCGGCCTGAATCGCGATGTCGCTCGCCTGGCCGCCTACGCCGCCTGAGGGTTGGTGAATCAGAAAGCGTGTGTTGGGCAGGCAATACCGGTCTTCCTTGTCCGCCGCGAGGAAGATGTGCGTGCCGGCGCTGGCCACGTAGCCGGTACCGATCACTTTTACGCGCGCATCGACATACTGAATGATGTCGTGAATGCTGTCTCCGGCTTCGACGTGACCGCCCTGGCTGTTGATGAACAGATGGATGTCTTCGTTGGACTCATCGGCCATCGCCAACAACTGTCCTATGACTTTTTTGGCCATCGACTGGTTGATTTCTTCACAAATGAGCACCTTGCGTGACTGCACCAGACGATCAGCAACCGGATCGAAACTGCGTTCTTCTTCTTTCTTCATGACATTCTCCTAAATAGGCCTCCTGGTCATCGGGGATAGCCAGGTCGTAAAATAGCCCGGTTCTGACGGTGAACCGGCGTGTCCATGCGTTTTATTCACATTGGGCCAGATACTCATGCCGTCTGACTTCACGGCGAATGCTGACTGGATGCTGCGCCCTAACGTTCTGATTTTAAAAGCATTTGCGGTGTTGATTCATTTTCCACCCGGTGCGCGCAATGGCCGCTTACCGGGCGCTTGCGCCAACTACCCAAGGCTTGTCCAGAGACTTATCCACAGATTATGTGGATAGCTCTGCCGCTTCCACTTGCTCTGATAAGGTCAGCCATTGCTGTTCCAGTTCATCGACGTTCTGGCGACCTTCGGCTTGTGCCTGCAGCGTCTTCTGTAAGGTGGCTTTTTGATCGTCCTGATATAAGGTGGTGTCGGCGAGCCGGGCTTCAAGCTCTGCCAGTTTTGCCTGGGCCAATTCGAGGTCGTTTTCGACCTTTTTCAGTTGTCGCAGCAGCGGTTTCAGCCGCTCGCGCTCTGCTGCTTTTTGCTGGCGCAGGGCTTTCTTATCGGCAACCGATGATTCTTTGTCGCTGACTGCCGAGTGCCCCTGGAGTTTATCGGGCTGCTTCAGCAGGGTCTGAAAGTAGTCTTCAAGATCGCCGCTGTATTCCGTGACCTGGCCGCCATTGACCCACCAAAAGGTATCAGCGGTGTTGTTCAGCAGGTAGCGATCGTGTGACACCAGCACCACGGCACCATCGTATTGCTGTAATGCAAAGTTCAATGAATCACGCACTTCAAGGTCAAGGTGGTTGGTGGGTTCATCGAGCAAGAGTACGTTCGGTTTCTGCCAGGCGATCAGTGCCAGGGCGACCCGGGCCTTTTCACCACCGGAAAACTGGCCGACCGGTTCGTCGGCTCGCTCACCGGTGAAACCAAAGCGGCCGACAAAATTGCGGAAGATCTGCTCCCGCACGGTCGGATCGAGCCGACGCAGGTGCTCCATGGGGCTCGCCCGGCTGTCGAGAGACTCCAGCTGATGCTGGGCAAAGTAGCCAATGCGCAAGTGCTGACCCCGCACCATATCGCCTGCTTGGGGTTCCAGGGTGCCCGCCAGCGCCTTAACCAGGGTTGATTTGCCCGCGCCGTTCAAGCCAAGCAAACCCACCCTCATGCCCGGATGCAGCGTGAGCTCGACATTGCTAATGACCGTATGCTCGCCGTAACCGAGGCTGACTTCACTGAGGCTGAGCAGAGGGTCGGAGAATTTGTCGTAACACGGGATCGACAGGTCATAGCCATTGTCGACATGCGCCGGTGCGGTCAGCGTCATCCGCTCGAGCATCTTTACCCGGCTCTGTGCCTGCTTGGCTTTGGTGGCCTTGGCCTTGAACCGGTCGACAAAGGACTGAATTTCAGCAACCCGGGCCTGTTGCTTTTCATACTGGGCTTGCTGCAGGCGCAATCGTTCGCTGCGCTGACGCTCAAACTGGCTGTAGTTGCCTCGATACAGTGTGAGCTGCTGTTGTTCCAGGCTGAGTACCTGAGTTGCTACACCGTCCATAAAATCCCGGTCGTGCGAAATGAGCAGCAGGGTACCGGGGTAACGTTGTAACCAGCGTTCGAGCCAGTAGCAGGTATGCAGATCAAGGTGGTTGGTTGGTTCGTCGAGCAGCAACAGATCGGCGGGTGACATCAGGGCGCGAGCCAGGTTGAGCCGAACACGCCAGCCACCCGAGAAATCCGACACGGGTCGGGCGAAATCGGTGACGACAAAGCCGAGCCCCATCAGCAGCTGTTCCGCTTCAGATTGCTTTTCAAACGCCTTGTAGGTATCGAGCGCGCCCAGAGCATGAGCGACCCGGTCGTCATCGTGGGCTGCCTGGGCGGTGGCCAGTTCAGTTTCCAGTTCGCGCAGATGCCCATCGCCGTCTAGCACGAAATCGAGCGCCAGACGTTCAACGGCATCGACCTCCTGCGCCATGTGAGCGACGCGCCAGTTCGCCGGCACTCGGGCGGTGCCACCATCAAGACTCTGTTCGCCCTGAAGCACCTGAAACAAAGTGGACTTGCCGCTGCCATTGGCCCCGATGACGGCAATGCGTTCGCCGGGGTACAGGGTTGCGGAGGCGTTGTCGAGCAACGGCTTTCCGCCGCGCTGCAATTGAACATTCGATAAGGTAATCATGGCGCGCAGTTTACCAATGCGCTGTGGTACTGTCTCTGATTACCGATGTCGCCCCAGATATTCATTACCATGACCCAAACGCCCAACAACGCGAACACGGACGCCGATCGCCCGGCAGACCTGTGGTCTTTTGCACTGCGTTGCTATGCCATAGAACAAGCTCACTTGTTGTCGTTGCAACACAATGCTGGTTTGCACATCAATGATGCCCTGGTTGCTGCCTATGCCGCTGCCAGCGCGTCGCTGTTGGATGGGGTGCGGTGGGAGTACGTCCGTTCCGGTCGGCCGCGCCAGATCCTGCTGCGGGTCCGCCGGGTACGACAGAGTATGAAGCGGTCTGATCCGAATCGGCCCCGGGCATTGGATTTCGAACTGGAGCTGGAGCGATGGGATCTGTTTCGACTGGCAGGGTGCGTCAGCGGGAAGGGTTCAGCAAGCGACGAAGATCGGTCGGCTGAGGTGCTCAGTGAGCAATGCGACCTGTCTGTCGATGAAGTAAAGGCACTGATACATAGATTGCGGTGCAGTGCGGGGCCAAGTCATGGCGAGTGAAGGTTAACCGGGAGTTGAAAAAGACTTCCGCCTTTTTAAGAGTGATATCCGTGTAACTCACCCTGCGGGGTTAAAACACGATAACCCCAAAATGTGATTTTTACCTGTCTCATAAAATCAACGATGTCGCGGTCATTGCTTGCGCGGGAACCTCCGTGTTCTGGTCGCAGGCAACTGACATTCTGCGAACCTCCACAGCCTGCCAGTACAAAACGGTCATGAAAAGGGGTTGGGCAGCACCGTTGCCCGCCCCGTTCACTCTGCCGGAATCAGGCGTCCTTTTTCGGGTCGAACAGGCTGCGGCCTTCATCGGATGGTACGGTATTGACCAGCGGCTGTTTGGGGGTCGCAGGGCTTTGAGGTGCCGGTTCAGGCGTGTTGCTGCTGGTCGGGCTGCTCACCGCCGGAGCGCTGGGGGCAGACGGAGCCGCCGACGGTGCGGGTGACGCTTTCGGAGCTGCTGGTGGCTTGGGAGCGGCGGCTTTAGCGGGTGCGGACTTTTTGGCCGCTGCTTTTTTAGCTGGCGCTTTTTTGGCTGTAGTCTTTTTTGGGGCTGCTTTTTTCACCGCGGCTTTTTTGACAGTGGCCTTTTTGGTGGCTGCTTTCTTGGCAACGGTTTTCTTAGCCGGTGCTTTGGTTACCGTTTTTTTCTTGGCGGCTGCTTTCTTTGGTGCGGCTTTTTTGGCAACGGTCTTCTTCGCGGTTGCCTTCTTTGCCGCGGCTTTTTTCACCGGTGTCTTTTTAGGGGCTGCGCTAGCGACGGTTTTCTTGGCAGTGGTCTTTTTAGCAGCCGCTTTTTTGGGTTTGGCTTTGGCTTTTTTGGCCTTGGTCGCTTTTGCTGCCTTGGCGGCTGCCTTTTTGGCGACGGCATCCGCTTTCTTTTCTTCAGCCTTGCGCACTTTGTCCAGTGCCTTGTTCAGTGCATCGGCCGCCTTTTTCTCGTTGACTGCAGCCAGGTAGGTGTCCTTGGCGGCATCCAGTTCCAGTTTCAGGTCGTCAGCAGCAGCTTTGGCGGCCTGGTACGTTGCCTTTGCTTTGGTCAACTGTACTTTGGCAGCCTGGGTAGCACTGGTTTTTGCACGCAGCGTCGCAGCCTGCTGTTTGGCCTGGGCTGCAGCGACTTTCTTGCGAGCGGCATCGAATTTTTTCTTGAGCTGATCCCGGGTTTTGGTGCTGTCGGCAACAGCTTTATCGCGCATTTTTTCGAGTTCAACTTGCAGTTTGCCAATTTCGGTCTTCAGCACATCAACCGGTGAGGTTTTGGCGGCAGGCGACGTCGTGCGCTTCGCGGCGGTTTTGCGCGCTGGTGTTTTGCGAGCGGCTGTTTTTTTTGCGGTGCGGGTTTTCGGTGTCGCTTTCTTCTTGGCGGCGGCCATGAGTCTATCCCCTCAGTTGTTCTGTGTGTTCCCGATTTCTGACAGAAGTGATGTCGGTTTCAACACCGGTTAACCGACTCTGGACAGGGTTTGTCGCGGAGTCAGGCAGGTGTCGAATAACCCGACGAGGCACTTCAATGTTGACTGGAAACGAACACCTGAAGCAGGCGCGTATCCGTCATTATTTTCTGCACTGTACTATTGTCAGCCATGAATGAAAATTCAAGCGCTGAAAGCGTTAAATATCGGGTTTTCACGAAAAAAACACGATAAAGATGACGATATTGAAGGATTCATGGATTAACCGGGTGGCGCAGCACAATTTCAAGTCGTCAATGCCAGCGTCAACTGTCGATCCAGTCGATGAGCATTTGCCAGTCGAGCAGATCATTATTCTGTGCATTGTCGAGATCGAAAAGACCCAGACCGTACTCAGATGCCCGCACATAAAACTGAGTGTCGCGAAAGGTGGTAATGAAAGGGATTTTGAGGCTGCGCAGGAACAATTCCAGCTTGGAATACACCAGGGTGTTTTTGCGCGCCCGGTTGGCGACAACAGCCACTCGTTTGGGCGACGTGCGAAAGACCGGACAAAGCAGCAGATCTTTAATAAACAGTGTCGTCGCGCGAATGTCGATCGGTGAGGGCGTGACCGGAATGATGATGATGTCGCACTCCCGCACCAGTTCATTGAGCAGAGTGCCGGTCAGGCCGGAGGGTGTATCGATAATGACCTTGGACGTATCCGGTGGAATGTTGCGCAAATGAAAAGAGCGTGTGACCTGGGCATTGGCATTGCGGTAAGCAGCAACACCATGAATGCGCACTCGATCCGGCTGGCGCGACTGTAACCACTGTGTAGCTGAGCCCTGGGGGTCGTAGTCGATCAAAACGGCGGTTTCATTGCGGTTGGCAAAGAGGCTCGACAAATTAGTTGCAATAGTTGTCTTGCCACTGCCACCTTTGGCATTGGCTATCAACAGGCGGGTTGGCTGAGGGGCTGAAATCACCCGCGCTGTGTTTTTGTTTTCATCCGAGGGATAAAACGACATCCTGTTACGCTACCCTACTGCTGATTAAACCATGCTCTGGTGTATGAGTGGCCGGAGCCATATCAATGGCATGCAAGTCATTGATTTCGGGAAAAAAGCTTACAACCCATAGTTTGTCAATTGGGGCTGGATTTCGACAGCAGGCCCTGGTCGGACAACCTGCCGGTTTCAGAACGCGTAGAGGTAGCCGTCTGATCCCAGCGCCCATAGTCGTTCATTACGCCATCTCATATCAAGTATCGTCGCACTTTGGTAGGTGCTGCGCCAAAAACCGCCGATTTGCCATAGGCCCGTACGCTCTCCGGTCGCTACATTGAACTGCAGTATGCGACGGTGGGTGGTACCGATCAATAACCGACCGCCTGACTCAAACCGGGCGCTGTATATACGCACGTCTCCGGTGGCCAGCTCAGCTGTTTGTTCGCCGGTTGCGAGATTCCACAACTGAGCCGGTTCATCGGCCGGGGCCAGCAGCGCCAGTCGGGCATCACCGGTCAATTTCACCAGCTTGACCTGGTTGGGCAGCGTAAAGGTTTGCAAGCGCCGGTTATCGGTCACGCTCCACAGCCGGGCGGTCAGATCTTCCGAGCCGGTCAGAGCAATGCGAGCGTCATCTGACAGGGAGACACTGATGACCGGGCCATCGTGATTGAAGGTTCGCAAAACGCCGCCGTTGATCGCATCAAACAGCACTGCCCGGTTATTACTAAGCCCCAGTAGCGCAAGACTGCCGTCGGCAGAGAGGTCGATTGCCTGAATGCGCGCGGGAGCAGTCCAATACCAGACCGGCTCTCCGCTGCGAGTATTCCACAGCGCGAGGTTGCTGTAATCGGCCGTCAGAGCACGCTGGCCATCGGCGGAGACATCGGTGTACAGCAGTTCGGTGTAACCGTCGGGGTTGTGGTTCCAGTTAAACTGGCGAGCAGGCGGGTGCAATGTCCAGAAGCTGCCACCATGATGAATAGAGCCAATAACAGCGCCGTTGGCGTTAGGGGTCAGGGTGCCGTGATAAGCGCCTCCTGTCGCCACCTCGAATTGACTGTCGGGAGATTGCGCAAAACAACCGGTCAGGGCCAGCGCAGTCAGTAAAAGGATGGCCAGCGACTTCCCGGGTACAGGCAGCTTTGACCGGACGCGCCAGACAGCGTGTTGTAAGGCAGAACGAGCCATGGCGGTCGCCCGGCCTAGCGAGGGTTGGCAGGTGCAGAGGTCACTCAGGCGACCTGCTCTTTATGAATGTTGTGCAGCCGTTCGATCATCTGATCTTCCATCTCGAACCGCTCGGTCATGGCTTCACCCAGCTTCGACAGGTCGGTCGGCAAATCGCTGACATGTTGCTGAGTGTGATCCCGCGTATCGTATTTATCGTTGAAATCAACTATGACCCGGGTGGTGGCTTCTACTTTGGGGTAGAGTTTTCTCGCAAGCTCGAGGCCGCCATCATCGAATTCCCTGGCTTCTCGAACCAGTTGCTCATAGACCTCAAAGTGGCCAGCCGAGACGTAATCCATCAGCGATTCGCAGAAAGACTGTAGCAGGGTACTTTGCTGGTCGGCTGCTGTATCCGATGAGATATCGAAGTAGCGCACCAGGGTTTCCTGGCGCTGACCGAGCCAACGGTCGATCATTTTGTGGGTACCGCCCCACCGCTCCCGGGCTGTTTTGCAATGTTCGAGCATGCGTAACTCCATTCAACTGTTAGTCGTATTAGCGGCAACAGCTCATCATAATGCTCTGATAAACGAATGTCGGTGCCGGGGCTCCCGACATCTGGCCACTTGTGTCAGGCCTCAAACTATAGGCCAGCCGTGGATTTGGGACAACAACAGCCTGAGTAAAGCTCATCTATACGCGTCGTCAGGGTGGCTTTGTTTGCACCCGGGCAATCTGATTCGCACCAGGGGAGATCCGACAAGGTCCTTAATGTTCACCGGTTGCGGTCGATAGAGATGTCAGCGCAAGTTGTTTGAATGCAGGCATTGGCCGATCAATGGCATGTTGTTGTCTAAGCTGGCTATACTGAGCCTTGGGGTTTACCTGACATCAGAAGGGGTGTTGTTTGTTGTCGATACACAGCGTTTTCAATCGGTATTGCGGACCGGTGGGCATCTTCGTTCTGTTGTCCTCATTATGGTTATTACCGGCTTCCGCAGAGGATGCTACGAGCACGGGACCAACATACGTCGAGCTTGAGCCGAGCTTTACCATTAACTACGGTCAAGGCTCCCGGCTGCGCTACTTGCAAGCGAGCATCAGCCTGCTGGTGCCCGATGGTGGGGCGGCGCTGGAGGTAAGCAGTCACTCGGATGCGATTCGGCATGAAATTATTATGCTGATCAGCGCACAAGACCGGGAGACGCTGACGTCGACAACCGGTCGTTCAGCGCTGCAGGTTGATCTGCTGGAGCGTATACAGGCGTATCTGGAGCAGGAAACCGGCGCCCCTCAGGTAGACCAGGTACTATTTACCGCTTTTGTGATTCAGGGTTAGGATTAATGCCGGTAGACGGGATGCAGCGAGAGTCTCTGTCGGTGCCATTCGGATGCGACTGACCTTGCCAGAGGTTGTCGATCGTTAGCGCGCATTCACGGGCAAGGCTGATGGAAAGCTGGGTAGGCAGGTATCGTGAGCGGTAACGGCCCTGCTTTCGATGATCAGGCTCGTTTGTTACTGGCCAGGAAAGCCGCATCAGCGCTGGGTTTTACGCCTTTGTGACGCTGAAATCCGTCATCCCAGCCGGCTTCCCAGGCAGCGATCAGAACGTCGTTTTCATAGGGGGATGAGTCGGCTCCCTGGCCCGTCAGGCCAGTCATGTAGCCTTGTTGGTAGGCCTTGTTGAGCGTTTCCAGCGTCCAGTGCATGGTTTCCAAAGACCCTGTCTCCCTGTGATCGATCCGAACATCATACGACGATTCAGCATCTTAACCGGAAGTTGGTTCACAGTTTCAGCAATAAAGATTGATAGTGTGAACCACGTCACATTATTGAGGTCGATTGGTTAACATTAATTGCTTGAACTACTGCCGTAAATACGACGCCAGAAAATTGTCAAAACTGCCCTGATCGGCTTTTTCTATCTCTGCTTGTTCAGTCAGGCTGCGTTGAGCCTCAGCGTTACGGGCTGACTGTTCTTCACTGGTTAAGGTCTCAACCGCGAGGCTTTGCCGGTGTTGTTCTGCCAGAGTTTGTGAAGCCTGGCGGAAAGAGCCTTGTTGCTTGATCAGCTCCAGAAAGCGGGCGGAGGGGGTCAGCGAGACATCATCGACCTTGGCCAGTTGTTTCGCCACGGCTTGCTGGTAGCGCTCACCACCGAGCAAGGCATCCATTTCGACCGCAAGCTCCGACAGTGAGCGCAGCACTTTGTAACCCTGGTCTTGTAACCGGACGGATTCACCCTGAATGCTCAGCATTAACTCCGGGTCCCGACCAAAGGCCGCGACGTTGAGGTTGTTCTCACGAAGCTTGAAGCACTCGTCTTTGGGAACCAGGCCATTGTCCTGAACCAGACACCAGAACAGGAATAAATCAACAAACACCATGCGTTCAGTGTCGACGCCCAGCGGGGTGAAGGGATCTATGTCGAGGCAGCGCACTTCAATGTATTCAACGCCCCGGTCATTCAGTGCGCGAATGGGCTTTTCACCGCTTCGAGCCACGCGTTTGGGGCGCAAGTCACTGTAATATTCGTTTTCGATCTGCAATACGTTTGCGCTGATCTGACGGTAGTCGTCCCCGACTTTGGTACCCAGCGCCTGATACGCCGGATAAGGCGTGTGAATGGCGTCGGTTAGGGTTTCGGAATAGGTTTGCAGGCTGTTGAAGCACACGTAGAGGCTGCTCTGGGCGTTGTTGGAGTAACCCATATCACTCATGCGCAAGGTAGTGGCGAATGGCGAGTACAGCGTGTCTTCTCCCAGCTCGAGCAGTTCGGTGTGGCCTTTGTGGCCAAAGCTGCGATCAATCGCCGGTGATGCGCCAAATAAATAGAGCAGTAACCAGGAATGGCGACGAAACCCGCGAATCAGACTAAAGTATTCTTCATTGATGAAACGTTGCAGGCTCCCTTCCCAGCCAGAGCGCTGTGCCCAGTCCTGCCAAAAGTCGGCGGGCATCGACCAGTTGTAGTGAACGCCGGCAATGGTCTGCATGACACGGCCGTAGCGATGCCAGAGACCATGTCGATACACCGTTTTCAACTTGCCTACGTGGCTGGTGCCGTATTGGGCAATGGGGATGTCGGTTTCTTGCGGCAGTGCCGCTGGCATGCTCGATGGCCAGAGCCGTTCATCGGGCATCTGTGTATAGGTAAAGCGATGCAAGCGCGTCAGTTCATCAAGCGCCGCTTCCGGTTGGCTGTGAACCGAGGTGATGAACTCAAGCAATGATTCAGAATAGTCGGTGGTGATCGACGGATGGGTCAGAGCAGACCCGAGCCCCCTGGGGTGCGACGTCAGCGCCAGGTGCCCTTCACCATCGACGCGCAGGGTTTCCCGTTCGATACCGCGATTAAAGCGTAACCAGGCGGGGTTGAGATCGGCCATATGGCCCAGGCGAGTCAGCGTTGGCAAAGAAACATCCTCAAAAACGATCACGGTGGCGCAAGCACCCAAGGCACTGTGGGTTGGGGCAGGCCAGTAAAGTTCAAGCAGTGGTTGGTTGTACTGGCTGCCTTTCGGACCATAGGGTACGCCTGCTGTGGGCACGCCGTAAATCTATCCATGGAGGCTCGGAGACCGCATTCATGCGGTCTAACGGCCCACACCAGGCGCACCCTATGATCCTTGGTTGAATCTGTGGCAAGGAGTCTGTCGGACTTAGGCTGAATCGGCTGCGCAGGCGGGACAACGGCCAAAATATCCGCAAATTTCGAGCATATTGGCCTACTGTACGCACGAAATTTGTGACCATTTGGACTCGCCGTCCCACTCCCTTGAGTCAATCCCCTAAGTCCGGCAGATTCCTTGGGAGCCACTTCAAATCACTTTAGCAGGCTATATCGCTGCGTCGACTACAAGCGGCCGCCTTTTTTCTTCATGGCTTCCTGCAGCAGCGACGCCATCGCGGTCTGGCCACCGGGCGCTGCTGAACTTTGGGATTTGTCCCGACGCGGGGCGGAGTTGCGGCGGTTGTTGCTGCCGGTGTTTTGATCCCGGTCTACAGGCTGAGCCTCATCGTCCAGGCGCATGGACAATGCGATCCGGTTGCGGGCGACATCGACATCCATGACTTTGACCTTAACGATTTCACCGGCCTTGACCAGCTTGGACGGGTCGTCGATGAACTGATGGCTCATCGCCGAAATGTGCACCAGCCCATCCTGATGCACCCCCACGTCAACGAAAGCCCCGAAGTGAGTGACGTTGGTCACCACACCTTCCAGTACCATGTTCTGGCGCAGGTCTTTGATGGTTTCAACGCCGTCCTGGAACTCCGCCGTCTTGAATTCAGGGCGCGGGTCGCGACCGGGCTTTTCCAGTTCCTGCAGAATGTCGGTGATGGTCGGCAAGCCGAAGGTATCATCAACGTATTGCTCGGCTTTGAGCGACCGGACAAAACGGCTGTCTCCAATCAGCGCCGATACGTTGCGACCGGTATCGGCGACGATGCGCTCAACCACCGAATAGGATTCCGGGTGCACGGCTGAACCGTCAAGCGGGTTATCGCCGTTCATGACTTTCAAAAACCCGGCTGCTTGTTCAAAGGCTTTCGGGCCCAAACGGCTGACGTCTTTCAGCTGCTTGCGATTTTTGAACGCGCCGGCCGCATCCCGGTGCGCCACAATGTTATTGGCAATGGTGCTGTTCAAGCCGGACACCCGGCTCAGCAAGGGGGCTGAGGCTGTGTTCAGGTCAACACCAACACCGTTTACGCAATCTTCCACCACGGCATCCAGCTGACGCGCCAGCGCTAGCTGGGATACGTCGTGCTGATATTGGCCGACACCGATGGATTTGGGTTCAATTTTCACCAGTTCCGCCAGCGGGTCCTGCAAACGACGGGCAATCGAAATGGCGCCACGTATGGTGACGTCCAGGTCCGGAAACTCGCGGGCTGCGAATTCAGACGCTGAATAGATCGAGGCACCGGATTCGTTTACCAGCAAGGCCTGGGCCTTAATGTCCGGGTGGGACTTGAGCACGGCTTTCACAAAGCGCTCGGTTTCCCGGCTGGCGGTTCCGTTACCAATGGCAATCAGTTCGACGTCGTGCTTTTTGCACAGCGCCACCAGCATCTGTTCTGATTCGCGGATTTTATTTTGCGGTGGTGTCGGGAACATGGCTCCGTGGTCCAGCACTTTGCCGGTGGCATCGACCACCGCAACTTTGACACCGGTACGCAGACCCGGGTCGAGACCGATGGTGGCCTTAGGCCCGGCCGGTGCCGCGAGCAGCAGGTCTTTCAGGTTCTTGGCGAAGACATCAATGGCGGCTTTCTCGGCCGATTCCCTAACCCGGTTGAACAGGTCGGTCTCAATGTGTGTCAGCAGTTTGACCCGCCAGGTCCAGCGGATCACCTCGCCCAGCCAGGCATCGGCGGCACGCCCGTTGTCTTTGACGTTGAAGTGCTCGGCGACGATGATTTCACCCTGGCTGGTGCTGCGCGGCTCTTCACCGGCAATAACCAGAGACAGTTGTAGAAAACCTTCGTTGCGACCCCGGAACATGGCCAGCGCGCGGTGACTCGGCACTTTTTTGATGCCTTCGTTGTGCTCAAAATAGTCCTGAAACTTGGCGGCCTCATGCTCTTTGCCTGCAATGACGCGTGCTTGCATCTCGCCATGCTGCCAGAGGTATTCGCGCAACTTCCCGATCAGGCCCGCGTCTTCGGCGAAGCGTTCCATCAGAATATAGCGTGCGCCGTCGAGCACGGCCTTGGTATCGGCAAAGCCGGCATCAGCGTTCAGGTAGCCTTCGGCTTCTTTGGCCGGGTCCAGTGACGGGTCGTTGAACAGGGCATCGGCCAGCGGTTCCAGCCCGGCTTCAATCGCGATCTGGCCTTTGGTGCGGCGCTTCTGTTTATAAGGCAGATACAGGTCTTCAAGCTCGGTCTTGGTGGTCGCCGCTTTGATATCCCGGCTCAGGCTGTCGGTCAGCTTGCCCTGCTCTTCGATGCTCGACAGGATAGCGGCGCGACGGTCTTCCAGTTCGCGCAGGTAGCGCAACCGGTCCTCGAGATTACGTAATTGGGTGTCGTCGAGGCCGCCGGTCACTTCTTTACGGTAGCGACTGATAAAGGGCACGGTAGCACCCTCGTCCAACAGGGCCACGGCCGCCTTAACCTGGGCGTCGGCGACATTGAGTTCCTGGGCAATACGATGTTCGATGCTGCTCATAAGACGATGACTCGGTGAAGCGTAACGGGAAGCACGCATCATTAGCCAAAGCCGCACGCATTTCAAGGGCCGTTACAACTCGCTAACATCTTGATTTATAAATAAAACAACCACAGGGATGGCCGGCCCGGTTGTTGACAGTTGCTTTCGCTGTTGTACCGGGAATCCGTAACGGCAGCCGGGTAGGTCTGGTCGGGGTCGTGCGGGATGCCGCCCACTTAATCCGTCCATGGAGCCTAGACCGCAGCATCCCTGCTGCGGACTACCCCGGCCAGACCTACCCGGCCACCGTTACTTGACTGGTTGCCTGCATTGGTCTCAAAAATAACTCATTACTGGGTAAGTCATGGTTTGCTCACAAGCTGAACCTCTCGGAAATCTGGAAGATGGCAACCAACCGAGTGCTGGCTGCCGGGTATACCTGTTCGGGGAAGTCCACAGCATGGATGCTGTGGTCTAGGCCCCACGGACGGGTTCACGCCGACCCCGAACAGGTATACCCGGTGGCCTGCACGGACTCATGACTCAAAAGACAACCGAACCACAGGTTGCCTGAGGGGATACCGAACCGCATAATCGCCCGAGCCATTCTTGCCCAGAGGTCCGCCGTGCGCGACCACCACCGCGACGATATTGACGCCAGCCTTGATCTGTTGCTTGACCAGACTCCGTTTATGGACGTTCGTGCTCCTGTTGAATTTGAACACGGGGCCATTCCCGGCGCCGTTAATGTGCCGATTCTGGATGATGACCAGCGCGCTGCCATCGGTACACGTTACAAGGAAGCAGGCCAGGAAGCCGCGATTGAACTGGGACTGGAACTGGCGACGCCTGATATCCGGACCGACCGGCTGGAGGCCTGGTCGCGCTTTGCCAGCCAGAATTCGAATGGGTACCTCTATTGTTTTCGCGGCGGTCTGCGCTCCAACACCACTCAAGCCTGGTTGCGCGAAGCGGGCATTCACTACCCGCTGGTGCGGGGTGGTTACAAAGCGCTTCGGCGCGTCTTGATCGATGCCTTCAGTGAGCGGCTTGCATCGAGCAGGCTTCAGCTTTTGGCGGGGCCGACCGGCAGTGGCAAGACTGAGGTCATTCAGGCCTGGCCGGTTAGCCTGGACCTCGAAGGTCGGGCGAATCACCGGGGCAGTGCCTTTGGCGCCACCTTCACGCCACAACCCGCTCAGATTGACTGGGAAAACCAGATCTCACTCGACTGGGCGCGTCTCGATGGGTTGGGTAATACGCCGGTGCTGCTGGAAGACGAAGCCCATTTGATCGGGCGTATTCATCTCGTCCCTGAGTTGCACGAACGCATGCAGACCTCGCCCGTCATCGTATTGGAAGCATTGATGCAAGAGCGGGTTGAGCGGTTGCTGGACGATTATGTGAACCATGCGTTGCAGCATTTTCGCCAGCAGAATCCGCAGAACCCCTGGCCGTTACTCGGTGACTATGTGAGCCAGAACCTGCATCGCATCCGTAAACGGCTGGGCGGTCTGCGCCATGATCAATTGCAACAGGCGGTGCCAGAGGCCGTTGAGGCGCTGGCCCGGCAAAGCGATCCGGGCGGATTTCACCGCATCATTGAAACGTTGCTGACCGACTACTACGACCCCATGTATCGCTATCAATTGAACAGCCGGGATGGCCAGATCCTGTTTCGCGGCGATCATTCAGCTATATTGAGCTGGCTGGATCAACAATCGCATGTTTGAACGCGACCTGGTTCTCGTCGGCGGTGGCCACACCCATGCCCTGCTGATCCGCCAATTGGCCATGAAGCCGATTCCCGGGGTACGGGTCACCTTGGTGTCCGACGCTACGCTGACGCCCTATTCCGGCATGTTGCCAGGCCTGGTGGCCGGGCATTATAAGTCGGATGAGGTCCATATTGATCTCAACCGGCTGTGTCGATGGGCCGGAGTTCGGTTTATACAAGGCCGAATAACCGGGGTGGACGCCGCTGCCAAAACGCTGTCTGTTCACGACCAGCCTGACCTGGCTTATGACAAGGTGTCTTTTGATACCGGCTCTACCCCCGACCTGAGCTTGCCCGGTGCGCGCAGTTTTGCCATCGGTGTCAAACCGGTCAGCCGTTTTTATGCCAAGTGGCAACAACTGCTCGATACCCATGATTCGCACCGCAACGAACCCGACCGGCATTGGGGCGTGGTGGGCGCCGGGGCCGGTGGCGTCGAACTGGTGCTGGCGATGGCGCACCGGCTGGGGCCAGACAGCGGCATTCAACTGCACCTGGTCTACCCCGGCGACACTATTCTGAACGGTTACCCCCGGCGCTCCATCCGGGCCGCTGAAAACGCACTGCAACGCCAGGGCGTGCGGTGCCATTCCAACTTTCAGGTCAGCGCCGTCAAAAAAGACGGCCTGGTTGCGGCCAATGGCAACGCCCTGTCGCTCGATCAGACTGTCTGGTGCACCCGCGCTGCCGGGCCCGACTTTCTCGCCAGGAGCCGGTTGGATACCAGCCATAGTGGTTTTCTCTCGGTTAACCGCTTTCTGCAGAGTACCTCCGACCCGGATGTTTTTGCGGCCGGTGACGTCGCCGACATGGTGTTTGACCCACGGCCCAAAGCCGGGGTCTACGCCGTGCGTCAGGCGCCGTTTTTGTACGATAATCTGCAGCGGGCCTTTGCCGGACAGGCGATGAAACCCGTGCGACTGCAACGGCAGTTCCTGTCGCTGCTGTCGTTGGGCGATTGCCAGGCGGTCGGGCACAGAGGCTGGTTTGTTGCCAGTGGCGCCTGGGTCTGGCGCTGGAAAGACCGCATCGACCGCGTTTTTATGGACAAGTTTCAGACGCTTGGCTCTCAGGCCATGAAGGCGGCTCAGCCCGAGGAGGCGGCCGGGATGCATTGTGCCGGCTGCGGCAGCAAACTCGGCCCGGCCATTCTGCACGAAACACTCAGCACCCTGGCGCGCACCGACCGGCCCGGGCTCACCCCGGCGCTCGACACTGCCGAAGACGCTAGCCTGTGGCAACCCACACCGGGCCTGGCACAGGTACAAAGCCTCGACGGCTTTCGCAGCTTCAGTGAGGATCTCTATCGATTTGGCCAGGTCTGCGTCAACCATGCCCTGAGTGATTTGTACGCCATGGGCGCGCAACCGGTCTCGGCGCAAGTCTGGATCAATCTGGCGCATGCGCACCCGCGCTTGCACAAAGCCGATTTCCGTCGGCTGATGCAGGGCATCCATCGTGCCCTGACCGACCAGCAGGTGGCGCTCGCCGGCGGCCACAGTACTGAAGGTGCTGAAACCCACGTCGCCGTGGTCGCCAATGGAGAAGTCGACCCGGCCCGGGCCTGGCGCAAATCCGGAGCCCAACCCGGCGACGTGCTGATCCTCACCAAACCCCTCGGCACCGGCGTGATCTGGGCGGCCGATGCCGAAGCCCGCGCCCCGGCCAGGGCCATCACCGCCGCCTGGGACAGCATGCTGATCAGCCAGCAAACGGCCTGGGAGGCACTGTGCACCCTGACCCCGCACGCCGTTACCGATGTGACCGGCTTTGGTTTGCTCGGTCACCTGCTGGAAATGGTCGGCACTGACGACATAGCCGCGCATGTGAACCTGAGCGCCATTCCCGCCCTGCCGGGTGCTCGTGACTTGCTGCAACTTGGCTTGCGCTCCAGTCTGCACCCGCAATTGCTGCCCTACACCCTGGAGTGCAGTGGCCTCGAATCCGTCAGCGAGGCCGACATCGCTCTGCTAATCGACCCCCAAACTTCGGGTGGTCTTCTGGTCGCATTGACGCCTGATCAGGCCGAAACCTTGTTGAACCAGGTGCCTGGCGCTCGAACGATAGGTCACATTGCCCGGCTCTCCGGGGATAAGAAGGTGGTGCTGGGTTAGCTTCCCGGGTTAACCATTCGCCTCGATTAAACCTGCCAGTCGATCAAGGACCGCCGGATACGCCTACTGGAGACCGTGAGACCGCAGGGATGCGGTCTGCGAGCCCCCATGGAAGGGTTTACGGCGTGCCTCCGGTAGGCGTATCCGGCGGTCCGACCACCACCTCATCTGGAAAAGGTGCCGATTTCAATTCAGTCTGCGAATTGTTAACTCGGGACAACTCGTGGCACAACCACTAACGGACCCGTGTCTGCAACTGGATCCGGTCACTCTGACCACTGTGGTCGACCAGTACGATCTGGTAGCGGTGCAGTGGTGTCAGCGCGAGTTCCAGCTCTGCATCCTGAGTGGTCAGTTGCTCGCCGTTCAGGTACCAGTGAAACGGGGGCTGGCCGCCCTCGGCCCAGAGCGCCAGGTTGATGCCCTGCTCAGGGTCGACCATTAGCCGGGTGCCGTCTGACGCACCTTTCAGGGCCAGTGGTTGCAGCGCGACAGACACCAGTTCTGGCGGGCAACGCGGGTCGACACCGGGCAGTCTTGCCTGGCTGCGCCACTCTCCCCTTAACCAGCCTTGCACCGGTGTCGGCCACAGGGCAACTCGCGTTCGGGTCGCTGGCAGGTCACAGCCAAGCGGGACCTGGAGGTTGGTGTCGGCGTTTAAGTTGACCGATGTGATTGGCCGGTTAAAGCTCAGGCTGGCCTCGCGGCTGTGCATCCAGGTAGGCGGCAGGGTGCCGTCCAGTACCCAGGCCGGGTGAGTCTGATCGCACAATGCCTCAGGCTCGGGTTGACCGCTGGGCCAGCACACCGTCTCACGGGTCACACTGGCAGGCCGGGCTGGCAGCGCCGGGTTGTCACCGACCATGGCCGCGACTTGCGCCAATAAAGGCACGGCGGTCTGGCGGCCAAAGTGGCTGGGCAACGCTGACCCATCCGGCTGCCCGACCCAGACACCCAGGGTGTGATGCTGGCTGACCGCCAGTGCCCAACTGTCCCGGTTGCCATAGCTGGTGCCGGTTTTCACCGCCAGTCCAGGCAGGGCGTTGTCGGCATCCAGCAGGGATCGGCGGATGATCCAGGCAGCGCCGTCTGACATCAGCGGGCTTTCGACGCGCGGGTCAGAGGGCGACAAGCGCGGCTTGATTGTCTTGCCATCGCGACCCAGTGCTGAATACAGCCGAACCAGGCTTTCCAGCGAAGCGCCCACCCCACCCAGGGCAACGGCGAGGTTGGGGCGGGCATTGGCGGGTAATTCAAGCGCGCCACCGGCCTGCTGCAGCGCCAGGTAAAACCGCGCCGGGCCGATCTGCTCCAGCACCTGCACTGCGGGCAGGTTCAGGCTCTGTTGCAGGGCACTGGCCAGCGTGACCGGGCCGCTGAACCCACCGGTAAAGTTCACCGGCCGGTAGTCGCCAAACCGCAGCGGTACATCCAACAGCAGACTGGCGCTGTGCACCAGCCCCAGATCCAGCGCCTGAGCGTAGATAAAGGGTTTGAGGGTCGAACCGGGTGAGCGAATCGCTGAGACCATATCAACGTGAGCGGCCCGGGCCGGGTCGGTGAAATCGGCAGAGCCCAGGTAGGTTCTGACCAGGCCGGTGCGGTTGTCCATGATCATCACGGCCGCCGAGACCTGGCGGTCGATCGACTGCACATAGGCGGGCACCAGTGCCTCAACCTGGCGTTGCCAGTCGAGGTTCAGGGCGGTGAGCCGGGTCAGCTCCGGTGCCGATTCTGTTGCCGCTGAGTCGACCAGCCGCCGTGCCAGCAACGGGGCGGTCTGGTAGCGCTGAATCGGCACGGCGACGACGCGCTCCTGGCGCGCATCGGCGACGCTCTGTGCCGACCAGACGCCGTAATCGGCCAGGCGTTGCATCAGCTTGTTCCGGGCCGCCTCTGCTCGCTCCGGGTGGCGATCCGGCCGGTACCGGCTGGGGGCCTGGGGCAAGACGGCCAGCAAGGCTGCCTGAGCCCGGGTCAGGTCTTGTGCCGGGTACCCGAGATACGACAACGAAGCCGCCTGAACGCCTTCAAGCGTGCCGCCAAAGGGCGCGTGGTTCAGGTAATAGGTGAGAATCTCGGCTTTGCTGTAATGCCAGTCGAGCTGCAGCGCACGCACTAGCTCCTTGAACTTGCCCGCCAGCGTTCGGGGTTCCGGGTACCGCATCCGGGCGACCTGCATGGTTAAGGTCGAACCGCCGGAGACCACTTCCCCGTGCCAGAGCGCCTGACCAGCCGCGCGGATCAGGGCGAGCGGGTTTACCCCGGGGTGGCGGTAGAAGAACCGGTCTTCATAGCCGATCAGCGCTTCCAGGTAATAGGGCGAGACATCGGCCAGGGACACCGGGTAACGCCAGACACCCTCTGCATCGGCGAAGGCCCGTAACAACTCCCCCTCAGTGGTGGTGACTACCTGACTGCCCGGTCGTGGCGTCAGATCAACCGGAGCGATCCGGTCGATCACCATCATGGCAGCAGCGGCCAACACCATCAGCCCGCCGGGGATCCCCAAAGCGACGATCCACCGGCGCTGCCTGAAGCGGGCCAGGCTGAACATCAGCGTGGCAACACGACCAGACGGCCGGGCGAGCGACCCAGGCTCTGGATATCCGGCCGGTACATATCTTCCACATAAGCGCCGGGTATGGCGTACTCGCCGGGCGTCACCGCACGAGCCAGGTAGTACAGCACCTGGCCCTGCCATTCGGAGACATCCAGAGCCGCGACATAACGGTCGTCGCGAACTTCTTCATAGGCCACCCGGTTGCGGAAATAGTCGCCGACCGAATCGCCGTCGATGCGCACGTCATCGAGGTTCACACTGGCGTTGGCCAGGTTCTGGTTTTCGATCTCCAGTCCCGCCGGCAGCAGATCGACCAGCAAGGCTTCGGGCACCCGGGCCTCACTGGTGACCGACAGGCGTACGATGACCAGATCCCCGGTGGTCAGCGGCTCGGTGATGTCGAGCGGCTCACCCTGAATATCATAGGTGTCGCGCTCCACTCGCAACGTTTGGGCATAGGGCTCGGGCGCTTCAAGCGGTGCTCCGCTGTAGACCAGGCTGGCGTAGATGGGCTGATCGCCGGCTTCAATACCCCGCAAGCTGGCCAGTTGATCGCCATCGATCAGCGTATTGAAGGCCCCTTTCCGGTCCAGACGCTGATCGAGCGAGTCGAGTTTGAGCGTCGCTTGCCAGGGTTCGGCTCGGGCTGAGAACTGGAGCGCCAGTTTGGCCAGTGCGACGCGCTCCTGGGTGCTGAACCACTGTTTTTCACGCATCAGATCGGGCACACGTTGCCACAAAGGCCCGGCTTCGAAGCCGTGTTCAAGGGCCAGTGCCAGCGTCAGTGCCGCATCGCGCAACGGGCTGCCGTAATCGCTGTAATAGCGATGACGCTCACGTTGCACGGTCATGCCCTTGTCGGCGGCAACGGCGGCCCGCTGAGTATCGCCCTCGGTTTCAAGGGCGACGGCCAGCTGCATCCAGCCCAGGCCCGACTGATCGTAGTCACGTTCAAGCGCCTGATCGTAGAGCCGGCGCACGTCACTGAGAGACCCCTGTCCCGCTTTAGCCAATACGGAAGCGGCATAGGCGCGCACGGCGAACTGCTGATACGCGGCGTCATCGCTCCAACCGGTAACACCGAGTGAGCCGCGCAGCAGGCCCTGCAGCGTAGTCAGCGTGCGGTCGAGCCGGTCGGCATCGACGGGCATGCCGAGGCGGCGGGCGTCGACCAGCAAATCGGCTGCATAGACGGTGCCCCAGTGCGCATCGACTGAACCCGAATCCCAATAACCAAAGAGCCCGGAATCCTTCTGCTTGGCCAGTGTGCGGGCCAGGCCGGTTTCAATTTGAGTGCGTCGGAACGCCTCGGTGTAGGGTTCCTCGAACCGGCTTTCCAGAGCCTGCACCAAGCCAAGATCCCGGGCCAGTTGCGGGTTTATCAGCAGCCAGGGGTAGGTCGAACTGATGGTTTGCTCCAGGCAACCGTAAGGGTAATGCAGCAGGGCTCGCAAATGCTCGGCGAAATCGATGGCGGGCCGGTTCGACAGGGTCAGTTGCGCCTGAACGGTATCGGCGATCAGGTCGTCGGTGCGCGGTTCGGGTTGCCACAGCGTTTGTGCGTCGATGCGGGTGCGCTCATACCGGGTCTGCCAGGGGTGGGCGCTGCGCACGCCGAGCGACCAGGTTCGGTTGATGTCGAGATCATCGCCATTGCTCAGGCGCACGGCGATGTCGCCAGTGCCGGTCTCGTGCCCGGCATTGAGCGCAATGCGCAGCGTGGTTTTCTCGCCGTCTTTCAAAGTTAGCCGGTCAGCCGGCTCGCTAGCGCTGATCGCACCACCGATGGCGATGTCGACCGACAGATCCTGATCGGCTCCGGAGAGGTTGTGAACATCCAGAGCCAGGGTGCTTTGGTCGCCAAACCCCATAAAACGCGGCAGTGCGGCCTCGACTACTAGTCGGTCGGCGACCTGGGTTTCGGCTTCGGTGCTGCCAAAGCTGCGTTCACCCCAGGCAACGACCATCCACTTCAACCGGCCATTGAAGTCGGGCAGATCAAAGCTGACCTCAGCCTGACCATCGATAAACTCGACCGGTTCCGACAGGTACGACAGGATGCGCACATCGCTCTTCGGTTCCTCGCCGCCGCGCGACAGCGCATCGTCACTTTCTGCAAAACCGCCGCCGAACCGCTGGCGCACCATGTCGAGCCCGAGGTTATTGATGATGCGGTGATACACATCCTGGTACTGGGCCTCGAACCGGCGCGGTGAAAAGAAGAACTGTTCCGGTTGGGGCCGCTGATAGCGGGTAATGTTAAGCACGCCCATATCGACCAGCGCCACGGTGGCATACAGTCTCTGGCCGGCGAAGTCATCGGCATTCTCAACCGTTATTTCGGCCTTGATAGGTTGGTTTGGCTCCATCCGGTCAGGCGCGCTAACGGTCACCTCGAATTCACGGTCTGGTCGCTGCATGGGCAGGTGAATCAGCCCCAGGGTGCGTTTCGGGGCGACCTCAGTGACCTGATTGGCCGGGGTCAGCAACATCAGCGACACATACAGGTCGTGGCGATTCCAGTGGGTATCCGTCGGCAAGGTAATTTCCGATTCACCCGCTTCGAGGTCCTGGTGTGTCGAGTACAGGACTCCGGCCTGGCTTTCAACGTTGATCAGCGCACGCCCTGCCGCTGGAGCAATCACGCGCAATGTGGCGGTTTCACCGGGTTCGTAGGCATCCTGATCCAGCGTCAGCGGAATCTGATCGGGTCGTACCACTGACGAGTCCGCATCGCTGTAACCACTGTACTGGGTTCGGAAGTAGTAGACCGAGCGCGCACCGCCTTCGTGGGTCACGCGCAGTTCGTAATCGCCCCATTGCACTGGTAGCTGAACCTCAACGCCGTCTTCGGTTGTTGTCAGGGTGCGGGACTCGGTGACATAGCGGTTCGCGTCATATCGCCAGCTCCAGCCGTTATCCTCGTCGAACCACCAGTAATATTCACGATGATCGCGAAACAGCTGAACGCTTACCTCGCCATCAATGGCTGCGCCGTCTTTTGACAGTGCGAAGACTTTAAAGCCGACGTCAGCGTTCGCGGCTGGCCGGTCCTGAAACAGGGGCTCAATGCCCACCAGCGTTTCGACGGGTGGCATCAGGATCAGTTGCTGGTTCCGCGTGACCGGTCGGCCGCCACTTTCATACAAGCTGCCAGCGACATTAAACGCCAGTGGCACATCCGTATTGCTCCAGGCGTCGGGCAGGGTCAGTTGCCCGGCCCCGGTGCCATCGAGGGTAATGGCGGTCAGGCTCAGGGTGTCGGTATCCAGCGGCTGGCGGGCGTCACCGACGGTGAGGTTGGGCCATTGCTCAAACACCCGGGTGATCGGGCGTACGGTCGCCAGGGCGTCAACCTCATTACCGGCTGCCGGTGCGCCATACAAGTAGTCGCCCTGAACAGGAATGTCAGCGGGCAGGGTGCTCAGGCGCGGCATGCGGTCGGTACCGCCGGGGAAAAACGACAGCGTCATCCTTTCAGGCAAAAACGTCTCGACCTGAAAGTTGTAGGTCTCGCGCTGTACCGCACGGTCGGGTTCGACGATCCATTGCCAGGTGCCGGTGGCGGCATCGTCGGGCAAGGTCAGGCTGTGCTGGTACAGGCCAGAGGGGCCCGCGCGCCAGGCAATGTCTTCAATCTTGCGGCCACGGGGATCGTACAGGTGGGCTTCCAGGGTCGGGTTGGCGATCGGCTGGCCATCGTAATCGCGACGCAGCATATTGATTTGCACCTGTTCGCCAGGCCGATACAGGTCTCGCGGACCGTAGAGAAAGCTCTGCTGATCGCGGTGGCGTTCGGTAACGTTGCTGTAGGCTGACAGGTCCAGTGCCGCCCGGTCGAGCCGGACATAGCTGGTCTGGTTGCCCTGGCGTGCAACGATCAGCCGGGGCTGGTCGTTGGTTTCCAGGCGGTGTTGCCCTTGCTCATCGGTGCGCGCTACTCGGGTGTAGCCAGACCGGTTTTGTTCGTGCCAGTAATAGGTCAGTTCAACGCCTTCCAGCGGCTCGCCGCTGCTAATGGCGTTCAGTTGCACCTGAATTTCACGGCCGTAAACGCGTGCATGCAGACCGAGGTCCGACAGGGTAAAAAAGCGGGTATCAAACTGGTAGTCATAGTCGCCCGGCTGACGCAACACGGCTACAAAGAAGCCGCTGTCATGCTCGTCCAGTACCGGGTCGAGGTTCAGGTTGACGCTGGTGCGTGTGTTGCTTCGCGGGTCTACCTGGTAGCGAGCACTGTGCGCCAGATCGGCGTAGTCATCGAGCTCATTGAGCGTAGAGTAATAGGTTCGGCCCGAATAAAACGTATAGGCCAGAAAGGCTTCAAGCCGGTCGTCTCGTACCCGAAACACGTCGAGCTCGACCTCACTCTGGTTCACCACTGTAACCGGCAAACCGTTTTGAATATCGCCCACCAGCAACTCCCCCTGGCTGGCAAAGCTGGCCGAGGCCACCATCGGCCGGGTGGTGATCTGCCACTGGTCTGACTGTCCGTTCATCGCATTGTCGGCCACGACCGACTCTGTGGTCAGGCGCTGGTTGTCGACCGACCGGGGTTTGCCGGAAATGCGGATCTGATACGTGGTACTGGGCTCCACAAACGGAAGTGTCCAACTGACTCCGCCGTCATTGCTGATCCAGTAGCTGCCATCGGCCGGCGCGGGCTGTATCGTCACGAAGGCGTCGAGGTCAGTCTGAGGGTCCAGTGCTTCGGTGAACCTCAACGTCAGAGCAGGCGCACCTTCGTACTGGGATTCGAACACCGTGGACACATAAAACTCAGCCAGGGCGGGCTGGGCAAACGCCAGCGTCAATAGCCACAACAACCCAGCGCCAAACCAGCGCGGCAGAACAGATCCTTTCATCTCAATAATCCTTGAGTGTGAGTCAGTTGGGCGAGTATACCCAAAGTCGTGCTAAAACACGGCCCGTCAAAGCGCGGTTGCCTGTTATGTCACGGGTATTGCCTCTGCCTTCCAACCCGGCGACAAACAGTGCTACTTTTCCCCTGCCAGACTGACACTTCGGCCTGTGGACGCAAGCACAAAGATGACTCTCAACCAACAACTTGATCACATTTTCCAGCAAGAGTTCGCCGGCTTCTGGCCACGCCCATTTCTGGCAGAACGAGCTTTGCACCCGATCGACACGTCCACAACAGCGGTGCGGAACAAACGAATGGCTCAGGTAATGGCAGAACCACAGTTAAGCCCAGGTGTGAACCCCATGCCTTTCGGCGGAAAGCGGCTTATTTACGGAGGTTTTGAACGCGTGGTTGACTACTGACTTCTAGGCAGGCGCACCCTGCCCGGGCGAGCTCGACTGAGCGGGGGTGTGAAAGATAACCTTGTTACGTCCGTTTGACTTGGCGCTGTACAGAGCGTGATCAGCCTGCAACAGCATGTCCTGAACGTTAGCGTGTTCTTTCTTGCGCTGGACGCCGCCCACGCTGACGGTAATCTGAATGGCCTGGCCATCGACCATCACCGGTTTCTGGGCCAGGCACCGGCAAAGGCGCTGGGCGATGTCGCGCGCCTCGTCGGCGTCGATCCCGGGTAACGTGACCGCAAATTCCTCTCCACCCAACCGGGCCAGAATGTCCTGCTCTCGTAATTGAGCTTGCAGTGTCTGAGCCGTCTGTTGCAAGCAATGGTCGCCAATGGCGTGTCCCCATTGATCGTTGACCTGTTTAAAATGATCGAGGTCGATCATCAGAACGCTGAAGTCGGAAACGGCTCGAACCGACTCGTCGAACAAGTCGTCAGAAATGTTGAAGAAGGCGCGTCGATTGAACAGTTGGGTGAGTTCGTCCTGGTTGGCCAGACGTTTCAGGCGTTGTTCGGTGGCGACGTAGACCAGCAAGGGGAACAGCATTGAGGTGCCCGTCGTCAGCAGAACGTGACTGGACAGCACCAGCTCATAGATCCAGCCTTGAGGCGCTGCAGTCGAGCCCAGTAACAAACCGGCCAGCACCAGTAAGACGACAGCGTGGGCAATATAGAGTGACAGAAGCAGTAGGCGCGGTGCGGTGTTGCGCAGTGAAAGCTGACGAATCCACAGGGCGCCAGTGGCAAAACACCCGGCCATCAGCATTGCCGTTACCGCGTTGAAGAACGCTTTATTCGAGTAGCTCGCAGCCAGCACGGCGACGGCCAGCACAGCGGCAGTCAGCAGTGTTTTACGGGTCACTCGCGGCGACAACTCGGCCCCAATAAAATCGAGGATGCCCAGTATGGCGAGAACAGGCGCTGCCAATAGCATTAGATTGGCCAGGCCATAAGTCACCACCGGCAATTCAATCGAGGTCCGGGCACTGGCCAGTGCAATGCCCAGCGAGAATACCAGGCAGGACAGCGCCCAATGCAGAAAGCAGGGTTTGCGTTTGCTTAGATCGTAAATGACCACCATCAACAAACCGAGCAGGGCATTCAGGATCAGAGTGATGGCGATTAGAGTTGGCAGGTGCAACAGCTACCTCTTGGTGACGCGATTGGCTAAATAGAATAGCCTATGGCGTCTTGGAATTCACACTCACCTCAACAGCTCTGTTTTCATTGACCAGCCTGCCACTGGCACCGAGTGGTCACTGAACCAGCATATTCAAGCTTTTACCAAGATAGGCGGTTGCATGCAGACCGTAACTTTTACAGTGAAGCCAACGTTCGATGACAGAAACTGCCAAAAAACTGACCGGGAAACGAAGATCCATGACCGATACGTCAACACATCGGCGCACTACCCCACTGACGGTTTATGCGTCGTCTGTCTTCATGGTCGCGCTTGCGATCGCCTATGTGAATGGAATGGTGCCCAGAACGCTGGTGTCGCTGTATTTGGTCATGAGTCTGTTGTGCTATGCCGCCTATGCCCTGGATAAAGAGGCCGCACAGAAGGGCCGTTGGCGCATTGCCGAAAACAGCCTGCATTTGCTGGCTCTGTTCGGTGGCTGGCCAGGTGCGCGACTTGCTCAGCACCGCTTCCGGCATAAAACGCAAAAAGCGGCGTTTCGCCGCTTGTTTTGGGTAACCGTAGCGCTGAACCTCGCCGGTCTCGCCTGGCTGATGACACCCGCGGGTTCGGCTGCCCTTCGTGCGTTTTTGACTCAGCTTTACCAGGCCGTACCTTAATTCAGAGGCTTGATGTAAGTGCCTGACTCAAGCAGGCGCACCAATGCGGGCGCGTATTTCCCACAAATCGGGGAAGACAGGCTTGAACAAGGTGTTGATCAGGTACTCGGCACCGCTTGAGCCGCCGCTGCCCATCCGGGTGCCAATGGTACGTTGCACCATTTTGACATGCCGGTAGCGCCACTCTTGCAAACCTTCATCCAGATCGACCAGCAGTTCACACAACGATGCCAACTGGTGGTCGGATTGGTAGATGGCCAATAACGCTTCCTGCACATCGGCATGGGCTTCGGTAGCCGCCGTCGGCTCAGGCTGAGTGACCGATGCCGGAATCGCGTAGCCCCGGCGCGCCAGCAATTGCATAAACACCTGCCACAAAGACCGGTCGTGATAGGCGGCTTCCAGCATCTGACGACCAACACTGCCCTCCGGTTGAAACGTCAGTGGCTGCGGCCGTTTGTGGCCCAATGCAAATTCGATGGCCCGGAACTGATAGCTTTGAAAGCCACTGGCAGTGTCGAGCCGACTGCGGAAGCTTTCGAACTCAAGCGGCGTCATGGTCTCCAGAATATCGATCTGTGACACCAGGGTTTTAAAGATTTTCAGGATGCGCTTCAGGGTGTGATCTGCACGGGGCAGTGCATCGGCATCCAGCAATTCAACCAAAAACTCCAGCTCATGCCGAACCTGTTTGAACCACAGCTCGTAAGTCTGATGAATAATAATGAACAGCAGTTCGTCGTGCTCTTCCGGGTCGGACTTGGGGTGTTGCAGGTTGATGAGGTCATCGACTTCAAGATAGGTGGCGTAGGTCAGCATAGAGGCTCTTGGTCCGGGTTATTCAAGCCCCGGATGCTAACCGGATTTCGGCCAGGGCGCACGGCGAAGACCAATCAGACAGAGTGTTACCGGGTGGAAGCTGAATTATACGGCGGTGTTACTGTGGCGTCACAGGCCCCGGTTAGGCCGCTGTAAAAGTAGGAGGTCAGTCCCCTGAGCGGCAGGGAGCATAAGTAACCGCTGACAATGAATACTGGCAATAACAGTATTCACCGGCCCGGATACTTCCTGTCGCCCACGAAGTGGCCTCCTACAAAAACACGTCAAGCCATCGCCATCGCTGAATGATTTACGGCTGCAATCGCTGCACCATCCACACCTGGCCTTTGCGTTCGTACATAAAGCGATCGTGCAGGCGACCGCTGCGGCCTTGCCAGAATTCAACGCGCTCGGGCACAACGCGGTAGCCGCCCCAAAATGGGGGCAGTGGTATCTCCTCGTTGCCAAACCGGTTGGTCATTTCCTCAAAGGCGCCATCCAGCGCCTCGCGGGAGTTGATGTTCTGGCTCTGGTGGCTGGTCCAGGCGCCGATCTGGCTGGCCCGTGGCCGGGAGTGAAAATAGGCTTCCGACTCAGCTTGGGAGAGTTTCTCCGTTTCACCGTATACGATCACCTGGCGCTCCAGCGCCAGCCAGGGAAAATGCAGGCTGGCTTTGGGGTTGGCGGCCAGGTCTCGGCCCTTGTGGCTGTCGTAATTGGTGTAGAACACGAAGCCTTGTTCAGTCAGGCCTTTAAGCAACACGACACGCTGGCTGGGCTGGCCGCTGGCATCCACAGTGGCCAGCACCATGGCGGTAGGGTCGGCGTTCAGGTCGGCTTCGACCGCCTGGCTCATCCAGTGTTCGAACTGGGCCAGCGGGTTCGCGTCGAGATCGTCCCGGTTCAGGCCACCCTGTAAATAGTCGCGTCGTATGTCTTCGAGTTTCATTTGGTTCTCCTGAAAAAGGCGGGCGTTCCAAGGCGTCAGCGGGTCTGGCATTGGGGGCAGAAAAAGGTGCCTCTATTGCTGGTTCGAAATTCGCGAATCAGCGTCTGACACCGGTGGCAAGGCAAGCCGGTGCGCCCATAGACATTCAGTGACTGGGCAAAATAACCTGGCTTGCCATCCCCTCCTACGAAATCACGGAGGGTCGTGCCCCCCTGACTGATCGCCAACGCCAGCACCTGCTTGATATGGCTGACCAACAGCTCGCACTCTTTACGAGTAATTCGCCCTGTTGGTTTATGCGGATAGATACCGCTGAGGAAGAGCGCCTCATTGGCGTAAATGTTCCCCACGCCAACAACAATACGCGCGTCCATGATGAAGGTTTTGATCTTCGTCGTGCGTTTGCGACTTTTTATGAACAAATACTCTGCGTCAAACGCATCGGTCAGTGGTTCAGGCCCGAGGTGTGCGATCAGTTCATGCTCGGCAATCGGTGCTTCGGTATAAAGCCAGGCGCCAAAGCGGCGCGGATCGTTGTAGCGCAGGCGCACACCGTTATCGAGCTCAACGTCGATGTGATCGTGCTTGCCGGGCGTCGGATCATCAAGCAACACCCGCACACTGCCCGACATGCCCAGATGCACGATCAGCATGCCGCGCTCCAGCTCGATCAGCAGGTATTTGGACCGCCGGTGGGTGGCGATAATGCGCTGATCCTGAACTTGCCCGGACAGTTCCGGTGGTACCGGCCAGCGCAGGCGAGCATCGCGAACCGTAACCCGACTGATACGGCGGTTCAGAATGTGCGGTTCAATACCACGGCGGGTGGTTTCGACTTCGGGTAGTTCAGGCATGGTCTACTTATTAAAAAATTGAGAAAGGATTATACACTCAAGGTTTGGAGCTCGCTGTGAACAGAGTGTTGGCTACCGGGTCTGCCTATCCGGGGAAGTCCGCAACATGGATGTTGCGGTCTAGGCCCCATGGATGGGTTGAGTGGGCGGCATCCCGCCCGACCCCGGATAGGCAGGCCCGGTGGCTGACACGGAATTATGGCGCTATATCCAAATCGGGCTCCAAATCTTGAGTCCACTAATGTTCAGGTGGATAGATCAATAAACCGCAGGCACAAAAAAGCCGGAGACGTTTACCGGCTCCGGCTTTTTTAGACTCAGACGATCAACCCTTCATGGATTTGAAGAACTCGTCGTTGGTCTTGGTCTGCTTCAGTTTGCTGGTCAGGAAGTCGATCGCGGCGACGTCTTCCATCTCGGCGAGCAACTTGCGCAGAATCCACATACGCTGCAGTTCTTCCGGGCTGGTCAGCAACTCTTCGCGACGGGTGCCGGAACGGCGCACGTTGATCGCCGGGAAGATGCGTTTCTCAGCGATCTTGCGGTCCAGGTGCACTTCCATGTTACCGGTGCCCTTGAACTCTTCGTAGATCACTTCGTCCATCTTCGAGCCGGTGTCGACCAGGGCGGTAGCCATAATGGTCAGTGAACCGCCTTCCTCGACGTTACGAGCCGCACCGAAGAAGCGCTTGGGGCGCTCCAGGGCATGGGCGTCGACACCACCGGTCAGTACTTTGCCAGAGCTCGGTACAATAGTGTTGTAAGCACGCGCCAGACGGGTAATGGAGTCGAGCAGAATGACCACATCCTGCTTGTGCTCGACCAGGCGCTTGGCCTTCTCGATCACCATTTCCGCGACCTGAACGTGACGCGCCGGTGGCTCGTCGAAGGTCGAGGCGATGACTTCACCGCGCACAGAGCGCTGCATGTCAGTCACTTCTTCCGGGCGTTCATCGATCAGCAGAACGATCAGGTGCGTTTCCGGGTTGTTGCGGGTAATCGCCTGGGCAACGTGCTGCAGCATCAGGGTTTTACCGGCTTTTGGTGGCGATACAATCAGGCCACGCTGACCTTTGCCGATGGGCGAGACCAGATCGAGAATGCGGTTCGCCAGATCTTCGGTTGAGCCATTGCCGGATTCAAGAATCAGGCGCTCTTCCGGGAACAGTGGCGTCAGGTTCTCGAACAGGATTTTGTTGCGCGTACTTTCCAGCGGCTCATAGTTGATCTTGTCGACCTTGAGCAGTGCAAAGTAGCGCTCGCCTTCCTTCGGCGGCCGGATCTTGCCCGAGACGGTGTCACCGGTGCGCAGATTGAAACGTCGAATCTGGCTGGGTGAGACATAAATGTCATCGGGGCCCGCCAGGTAAGAGGCAGTGGCCGACCGCAGGAAGCCGAACCCGTCCTGTAAAATCTCCAACACACCATCGCCCCAGATGTCTTCGCCGCTTTTGGCGTGACGTTTGAGAACAGTGAAAATCAGATCTTGTTTACGAGACCGGTTCAGGTTGTCTAGTCCCATTCCCTTGGCAATTTCCAAGAGCTCGGGCACTGGTTTGGTTTTTAAGTCACTCAGGTTCATAGGGTTTGCGGTTTAATTAGTCTTGGGAAGATGATCGGGCAGGCCGCCCGGAGACGTGGTTGGAAGCGTAGATAAAACAGGTTTAAGGCACTATAGGCCGAGTCGGCAGGGGTGTCCAGAAAAGTTTCGGCCACCCCGGTCGTATTCAGGGCCAGACTAACCGGCCCGGGCACTCGATCACAGATTGCCTTGAATAAACTCGATCAATTGGGTCTTGGACAGAGCGCCGACCTTGGTCGCCACTACTTCACCACCGCGAAACATCATCAGCGTTGGGATACCGCGAATGCCGTATTTTGGTGGCGTGTTCGGGTTGTCATCAATGTTCAGTTTGGCCACGACCATGTTGTCGGCGTATTCGGTGGCCACTTCTTCCAGAACCGGAGCAATCATTTTGCAGGGGCCACACCATTCGGCCCAGTAGTCGACCAGTACCGGTTTGTCGTTGCCCAGTACGTCGGTTTCGAAGCTGTCATCAGAGACGTTTTTAATGTGTTCGCTCATTAGGTTCTGTACCGTTCTCTTGGCTGATAGGAAATTGGGGTGATGCGAAAATCGCAATTCGACAGGCAGCCTAACTCAGGAATCCGGCTGCTGTCCATTGGACTGTGGTCGATGCCGACCGGTACAGTCCGTTTCCATCAAAGTGACTGCGGTTTGCTCACAATTCAAGGTCCAATCACTGAAATTAAGGTCTAATCGACGTTATCCGCCATTTTTGGCCAGGTTTTGTGCGGCGGCAACCGCAAAATACGTCAGAATGCCATCGGCACCAGCTCGTTTAAACGCCATCAGGCTTTCCATCATCACCGCATCCAGGTCCAGCCAGCCGTTCTGCGCCGCCGCCTGATGCATGGCGTACTCTCCGCTGACCTGGTAGGCAAAAGTCGGTACCTGCAGTTCAGTTTTGACCCGGTGAACGATGTCGAGGTAAGGCATGCCGGGCTTAACCATCACCATATCGGCACCTTCCTGCAGGTCCAGCGCCACCTCATGCAAGGCTTCATCGCTGTTGCCCGGGTCCATCTGGTAGCTGGCCTTGTTGCTTTTGCCCAGGTTACCGGCAGAACCGACGGCATCGCGGAATGGGCCATAATAGCTGGAGGCGTATTTGGCCGAGTAGGCCATGATTTGGGTATTCACCTGCCCGGCGCCTTCCAGCGCCTGGCGAATGGCACCTATTCGGCCATCCATCATGTCGCTCGGGGCGACCACATCGGCCCCGGCTTCCGCCTGGGACACGGCCTGCAGCACCAGGGCTTTTACGGTGATGTCATTCAGTACATAACCGCTGTCATCGATGATGCCGTCCTGCCCGTGAGTGGTGAACGGGTCAAGCGCGACGTCGCACATGATGCCCAATTCCGGATAAGCCGCTTTGAGCGCCCGGGTCGCGCGCTGCGCCAGGCCGTCGGTATTATAGGCTTCTTCAGCCAGCAGTGATTTTTTGTCAGCAGGCACCACCGGAAACAACGCCAGCATGGGAATCCCCAGCGCAACCCAGTCAGCCGCCGCTTCAACCAGCAGATCGACCGACAATCGCTCGACGCCCGGCATGGAAGGCACGGCCTCACGCTGTTGCTCGCCTTCGAGCACAAACACCGGGTAAATCAGGTCGTCGACACTGAGGCGGTGTTCGCGCACCAGGCGGCGCGAGAAGTCGTGCGCGCGCAGGCGGCGCAGGCGAGTCTGGGGAAAATTCCGCAAGGTAAGGCTCCAGCAGGATCAGTAAGGGAGGTCGAGTTTAGCAAAGGTCGACCAGTGACAGGAACACCAGTCGCCCCGGGCAGTCTAACTCGCTACAATAGCCGCATTGTCTTATTAGTTGCGTTCCTGATAACTCGAGTTTAAAAGTTCGCACTGCATTGAGTGCCAGGTGTCCGGCATGTCTATCCGGGGAAGTCCGCAACATGGATGTTGCGGTCTAGGCCCCATGGACGGGTTCACGCCGACCCCGGATAGACATGCCGGGCGACTGGCACGGATTCCCGCACCGTAGAAAACTGAACTTTCAAACTCGAGTTATCAGGAACGAGTCCATTTACAGTGGTCTGGCCGACATCTGTTTTGTCTGACCGGCCCGCGGAGATTCCATGTCAGAGAAAGACACAGCCTCATCCGGCAACGATGCCCCGAACGATACCACGCATTTCGGCTATCAGACGGTCGCCACCGGCGAAAAACAAAAGCGTGTGGCCGACGTATTTCACTCCGTTGCCGCCAAATACGACCTGATGAACGACCTGATGTCGTTTGGTGTGCACCGGCTCTGGAAGAAATACACCATTGAGCTGTCGGGCGTGCGTCGTGGCAACCGGGTGCTGGATATCGCCGGCGGCACCGGGGATCTGAGCTACGACTTTGCCCGCAAGGTCGGGCCCGATGGTCTGGTGGTGTTGGCCGATATTAACGACTCCATGTTGAAAGTGGGCCGCGACCGGCTGGCCGATAGGGGCATAGCCGGAAACCTGGAAACGGTGCAGGCCAATGCCGAGTCCCTGCCGTTTCCGGACAACCATTTTGACGTCATCACCATGGCCTTCGGGTTGCGTAATGTGACTCATAAAGACAGGGCGCTGTCTGAGTTCAACCGGGTACTTAAGCCGGGTGGCCGGCTGCTGGTGCTGGAATTTTCCAAGCCACGCAACGACATGCTGAGCAAGGCCTACGACGTGTATTCGTTTAAGGCGCTGCCACTGATTGGCCGCGCCGTTACCGGCGATCCGGATAGCTACCAATACCTGGCCGAATCGATTCGCATGCATCCGGATCAGGATACGCTGAAGTCCATGATGGAAGACGCGGGCCTGGTGCAGGTACGCTACCACAACCTGACCGGCGGCATTGTTGCGCTGCACCGGGGTGTGAAGGCATGAGTTTGTGGCTCTGGCCGCTGCAGCGGCTGATCAACGATGCACTGCACTACGACGCCCAGGCGCAAACTCGCCTGCTGAAACTGGCTGGGCACAGCATCGTTCTGGCCACACGAGAACCGGATCTGACACTGGCCCTGTTTATCGATGCAGGAACCGGGTCGGAGGCCGTGCAAGTGACGTTATCGACCGAGATTCCGGTCAACCCGGACGCCCGCGTCAGCGGTAAGGCCCGCGATTTGTTCAGCGTTCTGCGCGCCGACGATCGGGCCCAGGCGATGATGGTGCACCAAATTGACATTCAGGGTGACACCCGCACCTTCTTTACCCTTCAAGAGGTCATGTCGACGCTCGACATCGACTGGGAAATGGCGCTCGGCGATCGGCTGGGCGACCTGCCGGCCCATTTTGTGGCTGACGGGCTCCGACTGTTCGGCGGCATGGCCAAAGCCCAGGGGCAGTCGTTTGACCGGACAGTGCGTAATTTTCTGCGTGAAGAAAGCGACTGGCTGGTGCCTAACTCCCTGTGGCGCGAGCATGCCCAGACAGTGCATCAGACCCGAATGGCGGTGGATCGTCTCGGCGCCCGCATTGCCCGCCTGCGCCAGCAAGTGGATACAAACGCTGACCGCCGGGGCCAATCGTGACGCTGATACGCCTGATACGCATTGCCTGGATACTGAGCCGCTACCGGCTGGACACACTGCTGCAGCACCAGCAGGTGCCCTGGCTGCTGCGCTTCGGCCAGTACTTCTTCCCGCCGCGCTGGATCATCCCGGCCAAAGGCAGTGAGGGTCGCCGCCTGCGCCTGGCGCTTGAAAGCCTGGGGCCGGTGTTTGTTAAATTCGGTCAGATCCTGTCGACGCGCCGGGATTTGTTGCCCGCCGAAATGGCAACAGAACTCGCCTACTTGCAAGACAGAGTGCCGTCTTTTCCCGGCGTTCGTGCCAAACGCCTGATCGAAGAGGCCCTGGGCGAGAGCGTCGACACCCTCTTTGCCGAGTTCTCTGAGGAGCCCATGGCGTCTGCCTCCATTGCTCAGGTGCATGCGGCCACACTGCCTAATGGGAAGTCGGTGGTGATCAAGGTGATTCGGCCCGGTATTCGCCGGGTAATCTCGAAAGATTTGCGGCTGATGGATCTGATGGCCCGGCTGGTGATGACCATTCCCGACGGTCGCCGCCTGCGCCCGGCTGAAGTGGTCGAAGACTTCCGTCGCACCATTCTCGACGAACTGGACCTGTTGCGCGAAGGCGCCAACATGGCCGCGTTGCGGCGCAACTTTGATGGTTCCGATTCCCTGTACATCCCATGGGTACACTGGGACTACACGCGCAAGAATGTGTTGGTGATGGAGCGAATCAGCGGCATTCCAGTATCGGACATCGATGCGCTGAACGCCGCTGGCATCAACATGAAGGTGCTGGCCGAGCGCGGTGTCGAGATCTTCTTTACCCAGGTGTTTCGCGATTCGTTCTTTCATGCCGACATGCACCCCGGCAATATTTTTGTCAGTCGCGACAACCCTGATTCACCCCAGTACATTGGCATCGATTGCGGCATCGTCGGCTCGCTGTCGCGCGAGGACCAGAGCTATCTTGCCCAAAACCTGCTGGCATTCTTTAACCGCGATTATTATCGGGTAGCCGAACTGCACGTCGAATCCGGTTGGGTACCCGCCCATACCCGGGTTAATGAATTCGAGTCGGCGATTCGCAGCGTTTGCGAACCCATTTTCGAGAAGCCGCTGGCTGAAATATCCTTCGGCTTGCTGCTGGTGCGGTTGTTCCAGACCGCACAACGCTTCGACATGACGGTGCAGCCGCAACTGGTGCTGCTGCAGAAAACCCTGCTCAACATCGAAGGCCTGGGCCGCCAGCTCTACCCCCAGCTGGATCTGTGGGCGACGGCCAAACCGTTCCTGGAAAACTGGGTGCGCGAGCAAGTGGGCCCCAAACGGTTCATCAACACCCTGCGCCAGCATGGCCCGAGTTGGCTGGCAAAAGCCCCGCAAATGCCGGACCTGGTGCACGATACGCTGATGAATCTGCGTAAGATCGGGGGTGTCGAACAACGCATCAATGCTCAGTTGGAGGCCGGTCGCAAGGAACGCAAGCAAGGACAGCGTCGCTTTGTACGCCGTCTCGGCGCGGCGATCCTGCTGGCCGGCGTGATTCTGATCCCCTCCCCCGCGGTCTGGCTGCAGAGCTTGTCGACGGGTCAGTGGGTCGGGTTGGCTGTTGGGGCTGTTTTATTACTGTGGCCATAATTAGGTATTAAGTTTCGGCGTTTTGCGCGATGCAAGTGGCGGATGCCGGTGATGCTTCTGCGGGGAAGTCCGCAACATGGATGTTGCGGTCTAGGCCCCATGGACGGGTTCACGCCGACCCCGCAGAAGCATCACCGGCAGCCGACGCGGACCATAGCCACTCATTGAACACTGAAACTTGGTTAAACGAACGCTGCAACAAAACGTTAAAGGTTGTGTCATATGATGGACGTTCTGCAACAATTGGCCGACACTCTGGAGGCCCGCAAGGGAGTCAGTGCGGATGATTCCTACGTTGCTTCCCTGTATGCCAAGGGGTTGGATAAAATACTGGAAAAAGTCGGGGAAGAGTCGGTAGAGACGATTTTGGCGGCGAAAAACGCGGCGGCTGACCCCTCGTTGAACGACAAGGTCATCTCAGAGACGGCCGATTTGTGGTTTCATACGCTGGTGATGCTGGCACAGCTGGATTTGTCGCCTGCGGATGTCACCGACGAGCTGGCGCGGCGCTTCGGATTGTCCGGACTCGACGAAAAAGCATCGCGCTCAACCGATTGAGCACTTGACCTGACCCCCCGGTCTGAGCGCAAATAGAGAAATTGAGTTGCACATTATCAGATAGCCACCGGCACTCGGGGGCTGAAGACATCTTAAGAGGGTAGCATCATGGGTTTTGGCGGCATTTCTATCTGGCAACTGTTGATTGTTCTGGCCATCGTACTGCTTATTTTCGGCACCAAGCGCCTGAAAGGCCTGGGCGGTGATATGGGCAGTGCCATTAAGAGCTTCAAGAAAGCGGTAAACGAAAACGACGAAGAAACCGTCGCGTCTGAGAAAAAATCCGAAGACGAGAAAAAAGCATCTTTGGAAAAGAAAGACGCTCAGTTTGCCGAAACCGAACAGGAAACCACCAAGAAGACCGATACCAGCGCCCACTAACCGGGGCGCCCATCTGTTTTATGGCCCGCTCATGCCGGGCGGCCGCTACTGATCTGTTGAGAGCTCACTATGTTCGACATCGGTTTTACCGAATTGATGCTGCTGGCCGTTATCGGCATGGTAGTGATCGGGCCCGAGCGATTGCCGGGCGTGGCGCGCACAGTGGGGCGCACCGTGGGCAAGGCACGGCGCTTTATGACCGGGCTGCAAAATCAGCTCGAACAGGAAGTGCGGCTGGATGAACTGAATAAGAAGATCATCGCCGAGACCAAAGGTCAAACCTTCAAGAACAACGATGAAACGGGGGCGGGTGACGTCCGTCACGAAAATGAAGACGCGGAAGTGCCGTCCATTGCTCCCCGGTCCGCGCTGGATGAAACCGCCCAGGCCGAACTGGAAGGCGACATTCAGGCCGAAGCAGCGCTGAGACGTAAGGTGAATAACGACGCGGCCGCCCG
Organism: Saccharospirillum impatiens DSM 12546; assembly: GCF_000423605.1. GTDB lineage: Bacteria > Pseudomonadota > Gammaproteobacteria > Pseudomonadales > Natronospirillaceae > Saccharospirillum > Saccharospirillum impatiens. Next base: position 18,292 of record NZ_AUIH01000007.1, on the reverse strand, counting down.
AGCCCGTGTCCCTCAGGATACTGACACCACTGCCGACGCCCCCACCACCCACTCCGATACCAGGCCCGACGATGAAGTCCGAAAACCCTGAAGATTCCACCATGCCCCTGGTCGCGCACCTGAAAGAACTGCGCGACCGCATGATGCGCTCCATAGTTGTCGTTTTTGTGGTTTTTCTGGGTCTGTACTTTTTGGCCGGTGACCTCTACATGATTCTGGTCAAACCGCTGGAAGTGTTACTGCCCGAAAGCGGCCAACTGATCGCCACCGGGGTGACCTCGCCGTTCTTCGTACCGCTGAAGCTGACCATCGTACTGGCCGTGTTTATCTCGGTGCCCTACCTGTTGCACCAGATCTGGGGCTTCATTGCGCCGGCGTTGTATAAACATGAGCGCCGGGTCGCGGTGCCGTTGTTTATCTCCAGCGTGCTGCTGTTTTATGCGGGGGTGAGCTTTGTGTACTTCGTGGTGCTACCGCTGGTGTTTGGCTTTTTCACCTCGGTGGGGCCGGAAAACATCAACTTAATGCCCGACATCGGCAACGTGCTCGATTTCTGTCTGAAACTTTTCTTTGCGTTCGGGATCGCCTTTGAAATTCCGATCGCAACTTTCCTGCTGGTGCGCGCAGGCATTGTCTCGGTCGACTCACTGGCGGCCAAGCGGCCTTACATTTTTGTCAGTTGTTTTGTTTTTGGCATGCTGGTGACACCGCCGGACATGATCTCGCAAACCATACTGGCGGTGCCGATGTGGCTGTTGTTTGAACTCGGCCTGGCGTTCAGCCGGTTGATTCCGAAAGCCAAAATCGAAGAGGCGGCAGAGCTGGACTGATCAGCGCTGCTGGTCGGACGCGTCTTTATTCTGTTCGTCGACCACTTCTCCTTCGATAACCTGGTGGCCCCGGTTAGCCCCGGGCCCCTGTCCATTCGCCTGGCCCTGTCGGCGCTGAGCTTCTTCGTAGGCTTTTTTGAAACGCGACGCAAACAGCGGCCGGCCGGTGATTTTCATCTTGACGGCGTTGATGATCGCCAGGCCAATGCCGACAGCGGCCAGCGCCAACACCAGAAACAGACCAATCCAGAAAAAGAACACCAGCAAGGCGAGGCCAATGATGGCGGCGAGAATGCGCATAAAGGGTGACATAGAGCTTATCCTAAACGATGTATGAACCGACCTTGCCATAACCGACCTCACTGTGGGTTTACAGAACCAGAGTCTTTCAGAGCCAGTGGCAGTGTAGTTACTATTAAAGTAGTGACTATTAATGCGGTTAGCCTTTCACAAAACAACAATGGTTTCAGGGCCAAAGGTCATAATTTGCCCGCAGTTTACGCCCTGAAGACACCGAACTCACGCAGAATGGACGAAACAGGGGCTTAGCCAATGCCAGATACACCAATTCGCTGGGGCATTCTCGGCGCCGGGAACATTGCCCACAAATTTGCCGACGCCGTCGCACAGGACCCGGACAGCATGCTGGTTTCGGTCGCGTCCAATACACCGGGCAAGGCCGCTGCGTTCGCCGAAGCGGTCGGTATCAGCGCCGATGAAAGCTACCAGAGCCTGGTCGGAAGAGACGACATAGATGTCGTGTACATTGCCACCACGCATAATTTTCACACCGACAACGCCGCGCTGGCGCTGAATCACGGAAAGTCGGTGTTGATCGAAAAGCCCTTCACCGTAAACGCCCCTCAGGCTCAGTTTTTGGTCGACCTGGCCAGAGACAAGGGGCTGTTTCTGATGGAAGCGATCTGGACGCGGTTTCTACCCACGATGATCGAGCTTAAGAAACGGCTCAATGAGCAGGTGATCGGCGAGGTTCAGCACATGAACCTGACGTTTGGCGGCTTTGCACCCGATAAATATCGCCCGCGACTGATCGATCCGGCACTGGCTGGCGGCGTGACGCTCGATATGGGCATCTACCCAATCAGTTTTGTCTGTTATCTCGCCGGTGAACTGCCGGTGCAGGTGCAGTCGCTGTGTCAGTTCAGTGATACCGGTGTCGACGAGCGCGCTACCTATCAGTTTCGCTTTGCCAGTGGCATGACGGCGTCTATTGCCACCAGCTATAACCTGAAAATGAAGCAGGAAGCCGTGCTTTACGGCACCACCGGCTATATCGATTACCCCGACTTTCAATCCGGCAGTGCCTTTGCGATACACCATCACGGTGGCACCAACGACGTCGATGACAGTGCGGCGGTGCAGCTGGATCAGGCTGACAATGGCTTTGTGTATCAGGTGGCGGAAGTCGTGCGCTGCCTGCGCGCGGGCGAGCGCGAAAGCCCACTGATTCCGCACACTGAAACGGTCGCGATCATGGCGCTGATGGATGACATGCGTCAGCAGTGGGGTCTGCGTTATCCATTTGAATAGGGTGAGTCCTGAGTTGGATAGTCAGGTTTCGGGGGTCGTTGAGTAGCCATAACCCGCGTCGGTGACCGGTTGCGCCTCTGCAGGGTCGGCGTAAATCCATCCATGGAGCCTAGGCCGCAGCACCCATGCTGCGAACTCCCCTGCAGAGACACAACCGGCAACCGCCGCTCACACAGTGCAATCCTGAAACCTAACTATCCAACTCAAGACAATAGTTGAATGCCAAGCACAGCCAGGAGAGAGATTGGCAGGCTGACCAGAATGATGGCGGCGATGTCGTCCTTGGGGCCATTGTAATGGCTGGCGAGCAGATAGCTGATCACCGCGACCGGCATGCTTGCTTGCAGCAACAGAGTTTGTTGCACCAGGGGTGACAGCGGCAGCGCCAGGCAAACCAGAAGGGCGGCGGTCAGGCCGATGGTTACCCGGGCGAAGGACAAACCAACGATGCGGCCGAGCCGGTCTAGCCGGCGCACGTCGATGCTTGCCAGTGATTTACCGAGCAGCAACAGCATGATCGGTAGCGTCATGCCGGACAGCAGCGATAGGGTCGACATGACAGCTTCCGGTCGAGGGGCGTCGACCAGCCGCCAGATGACGCCTGCGATCAACGCCAGAATAGAGCCGTTTCGCAAAATTGACGTGATACTAAAACGGCCTGACAGCAAGCCGACCCCCAGCGTGAAATGGCTGATTTGCACCACCGTTGAAATGACCACGGCGTGAATCAGTGCCTCGGGGCCAAGTAGCGCAAAAACCAGGGGAATGCCCAGGTTCCCGGTGTTGGGATTGACCAGCATGGGTAAGTAGCCGCGAATCGGCAGACCGCTGAGATGCAGCACGACCGCGCCAAACAAGGCGCTGATGACCAGAACGGCGACGATGGCCCACAGTGTTCCGGACAGGCTCAGCAGGTCGGCATCCATCGTCAGTAGAGCGTTCAGGATCAGGGTTGGCAGGCCGATGTGAGTGACAAGGGTCGCCAGCGAAGGTGAGTTCAGCAAGCCGGTTTTGCGCGCCAGTCCGTATCCGAGTGCGGCACAAAACAGGACGGGAATCAGCGCATTAACGTAAGCAAGTAGCACGGGCGTTCCGAATTGGCATTGTGCGCAACAGTATATCGGGACTGAGGCCTGTTCGAACAGAATGGCAATTGGCAACTTATTTTGATACGTTGTAACATATCTAGATTGTTCTGCTCCCTGCAAACCCAGCAGCTATTAAGGAAAATTACGACATGAACCGAAAATCGACCCCGGCGCTCTGTGTTATTGGGTTAGCGACCCTGGCTACCGCCGTCCAGGCTGAAACCGAACGCCAGCATGGCGCGCACGAACATGGCGCGGCGCAATTGACTCTGGCCGCCGAGAATCAAACCCTTGTCGTCGGGCTCGACTCACCGGCCTACAACCTGGTGGGTTTTGAACAGGCGCCTTCAAACGATGCTCAGCGGGCTCAGGTTGAATCTGCACTGGCGACTCTGGCCCGGGCTGATGCGGTTCTGGATTTACCGGCGGCGGCTCAGTGTGCGCTAACGGGACAGACCGTGGATGCGGACCATTGGCAAGGCTCGAGCGCTGGCGAAGACCATCACGACGAGCACGATGAAGACCACCACGACGATCATGACGACGAGCACGACGAGCATGAAGAAGACCATCACAACGATCATGACCAGGAGCACGATGATCATAGCCGTGTGCACGATGACCATGAAGGTCATGATGATGGCGAAAGCGCTCACTCGGACGTACTGGTTGAGTGGACCTATCGCTGCGATAATCTCGATGCGTTACGCACGGTGACGGTGTCGGCGTTTGAGCATTTTCCCAATTTGACCGACTTACAGGTACAGTACATCGGTGACGACTGGCAAGGGGCAACGCAACTGACACCATCCAGCCCAAGCCTGAGGCTTAACTGATTCGCAGTCGATGTGTCGCAGAGGCGCTACCGGCGCCGCTGCAGAACCGCGCCATCCGTTTCCCGTATCATCAATAGAGGCCCCCATGGCGGACGCTCTGAGTATTGAGTCCCTGGCTTTTCGCTGGCCCGGCCAGCAACACAACACCCTGAGCATCGACCGGCTGCAATTGCCCGCCGGTTCCAGTTTGTTTGTGCGCGGCCCCAGTGGCAGCGGCAAGAGTACCCTGCTGAATTTGCTGGCCGGTGTGCTGGTGCCCACCGAAGGGGTGATTCAGGTGCTTGATCAGCCGCTGTCGCAGCAGCCCGGCAAGCAGCGTGACCGGTTTCGGGCCGATCACATCGGCTACATTTTCCAGCAATTCAATTTATTGCCTTATCTATCGGTGATCGACAATGTGATGCTACCGTGTCGACTGTCGCGTCGTCGTCACCAGAAAGCCTTGTCCGAAGCCGAGAGCCTGACTGCGGCGGCGGGCGATCGCCTGACCCGTTTGAACATACCCGAATCGCTCTGGTTGAAGCGGGTGTCTGCGCTCAGTGTCGGGCAGCAGCAACGGGTTGCCGCTGCCCGGGCATTAATGGGCCTGCCGGAGCTGGTTATTGCCGATGAACCCACCTCGGCACTCGATCAGGACAATGTGGATAACTTTATGGACGTGCTCACCGGGCAGTGCCAGGCGCTTGGAAGCGCTCTGGTGTTTGTCAGTCACGACCGGCACCTGGCGCGCTGGTTCGATCAGGAACTTGAACTGGACGCGCCGGCACCCTCCCGCAACGAGGCCGTATCATGAACTGGATCCGCCTTGCGCTCGCCAGTCTCTGGAACCGTCGCACTACAGCGCTGCTGACGCTGGGCATGGTGGCGCTCAGCCTGAGCCTGCTGCTTACGGTTGATCGGGTGCGAGAAGACACTCGTGCAAGCTTCTCCAACACGCTGTCCGGCACCGACCTGATTGTCGGTGGGCGAACGGGAGCGCTGAACCTGTTGCTGTACTCGGTGTTTCGCATTGGCAATGCGACTAATAACATCAGTTGGGAAAGCTATTCAGACCTGAGCCGCAACTCCGCCGTTGCCTGGACGGTGCCGCTGTCGCTCGGCGATTCTCACCGGGGTTATCGGGTCATCGGCACCACCACCGACTATTTTGAGCACTATCAGTACGGGCGAAATCAGGCACTCAGCTTCAACAGCGGTGAGCCGTTCGACGATGTCTACGATGTCGTGCTCGGTGCCGAAGTCGCTGCCGTACTGGACTACAGACCCGGCGATGAGCTGGTGGTGGCCCATGGCCTAGGATCGACCAGTTTCGCAAACCACGACGACAAACCGTTTACCGTGGTCGGTATTCTCAACGCGACGGGCACACCAGTCGACCGCAGTGTTCACGTACCGCTCGAAGGCATCACTGCCATGCATGTCGACTGGCAACAGGGCATTAAGCTGCCGGGCTTGTCCATTTCGGCCGACGAGGCCCGAACCATGGATCTGACGCCCGAGAGCGTCACGGCGGTGCTGGTCGGGATGAAATCCCGGGTTCAGACCTTCTCATTTCAGCGGCTGATTAATCAGTATCGGGCTGAGCCGCTGTCGGCGATCATCCCCGGCGCTACACTGCAGGAATTGTGGCAGTTAATTGGTATTGCCGAAAACGCCTTAATTGCCGTGTCATTTATGGTCGTGGTAACAGGCTTACTGGGCATGGTGACTGTCATACTGGCGGGGCTGAATGAGCGCCGGCGTGAAATGGCTATTTTGCGTGCACTGGGTGCCCGGCCCGGCCACATTCTGGGGTTGCTGATGCTGGAGTCCGGCTTGTACGGTGTCGCCGGTCTGCTGGCCGGTTTGCTGTTGCACTGGGGTGTCATCGCCCTTGCCAGCATTTGGGTTCAAGGCACCTACGGCATACAATTGACGCTGGCACTGCCATCGCCCAGCCTGTTGATGGTATTGGCAGGTTTTATCGGTCTGGCATTTTTGGCTGGGTTGCTGCCGGGTTGGAAGGCCTATCGGCAATCGCTGTCCGATGGCCTGACTGCTTCCACTTAATTGACGCTGCTGCGGACGCAACCATGAACCTTATCGTTAGACACGCCAAACCCTGGCTGATACTCAGCGCGCTGTTATTGGCGGGAGTAGCCTTCACCGCCCAGGCGCGTGAAGCCGTGGATATTCAATGGGATGATCTGATGCCCGCCGACTTCACCTACAAAAGTCTGCGCGACCAGATCGATTACAGCCAATACGACCTGAGCAGCCTCAGCGACGACGACCCGGAGGCGCAGCGGCTCTACAGCGACATGACGCAACTGCTGGCCAATGCGCCCGTGGTTGATGCGTTGGCGGGCGCTAATGTCCGGCTGGCCGGGTTTGTGGTGCCGCTGGAGATGGACGGTGATTCGGTTTACAGCTTTCTGTTAGTGCCCTACTACGGCGCTTGTATTCACACGCCTCCCCCGCCGTCGAACCAGATCGTCTTTGTGCAAACCCAGGGCGGGTACGAGATGGGGCCGATGGACGAGCCGGTCTACGTCAGTGGTACCCTGATGGTAGAGGCGCAGCAGTCTGAGCTGGGCAGTTCCGGTTACACCCTCTATGCCGGGCGTATCGATCCCTATCTCTAAAATGATCGTCCATATTCCGGTGGCAGGCCGCCGAAATGTTACGAAGTTCAACAGCCTGCTAAATAGCCCCGCTTTCGTGAATCCCCTTTGAATGATGAGTCAGAGCCCTTTATGCTGCGCTAAAGGGCGGTGGCGATCATTCGTTGATGCGACCGCCCAAAGACCCTACCCGTTTCAACCCGATAAGGAACACCATGAAAAGGATTCTACTTATATTGCTGATCATCGTGGTCGGTGGCTATGGCGCCGCCCACTGGCAGGTTAATCGCACGGTAAAAAGCCAGCTGGATCAGGCCGCGCAAATGGCCGCTGGCGTCGGCCGCCTTACCTATGGACAGATCTGGGTCATACCCACGGGTGAAGTGCGTGTGCATAATCTGAATTTTGCCGCTAACGGTCAGAATGGTGACGTTCGCATTCAGAGCGCCTCGCTGGAAACCGATAATTTGCTGGCCCTGGTGCAGTTGGGTCAGACGCTGAGCAACAATGAAGTCCCGCAACGGTTGGCATTTAGGTTGAATGGGATTGAGCTGGACCTCAACACCATGCGGTCACTGGTGGATAACAGCGCCCAGCAGCATATGCTCGCCGCTGGTTGCGGCGAAGAGCGCACCTATTTCAACTTTACCGATCTCGACAGCATGGGGTATCGCCAGACGCGCTCTGACATGACCATGGAATACCGTCTGTCGCCAGCGCGCGACACCTTGCAGGTAGAAGGTGAATTCACGACCGAGACCATGTATCGGATGAGCGCTCGCCTCGAAGTCGCGCTGGCAGAAGGCCAGGGCGCGGCGGCGATGATGGGCGCAACCCTGAACCAGGTGCAGTTGCAGGTTGAGGATTTAGGCTACGTGCCGGAGGTAATGTCCTACTGCGCCCGGGAGACCGGCCTGAGCATCGAGGCGTACAAAACCCGCCACGTCAGTGCCTGGGAACAGCTGTGGCAACAGCAGGGCGTGGTGCTTGGCGACGGCGTTGTGGAGGCTTACGCCACCTACATCGAACGGCCAGAGAGCCTGAGCCTGGAAAGTTTCGCCCGGCTGAACGCAATGCAACTGATGATGACCTCCGACCCGCAAGCACTGCTGGACCTGATCGCTCCGCAAATTGTGGTAAACGGCGGCGTACCGAGCCCGGTGCAGTTAACCCTGGCCAGGCCAGAACGCCCGGCGCCCAGTGTTGCTGAACCTGAAGCACCCCAGCCCGAGGCCCGCCAACTGGAGACTGAGCCTGCGCAGGCATCACAAGCCCCCCGCGTGGTTGAAGTGCCGGTTGCTGATCTGGCCAGGTGGCTGAATACGGAGATGGTCATCAATCTGTCTGACGGACGGGAGTTTCGCGGGGAAATAGAAAGCCTGAATGATGACGAAGTGCAGTTCAAGCAATCGGTCTTCGGTGGCACCATGGTGATGCCAGTGGCACGCGACACCATACGCCGGGTTCGGGTGGTGAATCCGTAACCGATGCCGCGCTAAAACGGGCTTTCAATCACGCTGACACAAGGCGATTGAAAGCCGCATGACGCGTTTTCCCGCGATCAGAATCACTGTAAAAGCGATGGGCCAGGCAGCCACCATGGCCCCGGCCCAGCGCCCTGTAAATCCACGATCGAAGCCCGTATTCAAGGCGGTAATCACGGCGGTCATGATGGTGACCATGACGACCGACATCAGAAAAGCCTGAACCAGTGGCTGATGGCGTTTTGAAAACATTCGGTGCATTCCTGACTATTAGGTTTATCTAATATTATAACCCATTGGGCCGCCGTCGTTAACTCGCCTGCACCACGCGAACCCGAAACGACCGCCCTTTGATTCGACCGCGGCCTAGCTTGTCCAGCGCGCGCTTTTTCGCACCTCGGGCCACGGCGACATAGGTGCATTGGTCGAATACGGATATTTTGCCCACTTCCGAGCCGTCGATACCCTGTTCACCCGTCAGCGCGCCGAGCACATCACCGGGGCGTACTTTCTGCTTTTTGCCACCGTCGATCTGCACCGTAATCATCGGCGCCGGCTGAGGCCGGAAATGAGCATGAACCGCCGCAGGCAGGGCTTCCGGTTCAAGCGTTGTGTTCAAATACCCTTCAAGGGCGGCCAACCGATGGCCTTCCCGGTCACTGAACAACGTACAGGCAATCCCCTGGCTACCAGCACGACCGGTGCGACCAATGCGATGCACGTGCACTTCCGGGTCGAGCGACATGCGGAAGTTGATCACCGCATCCAACGCATCGATGTCGAGCCCGCGAGCGGCAACGTCCGTCGCGACCAGCACCGAGACACTCTTATTGGCAAAGGTCACCAGCGATTCGTCACGCTGGCGCTGATCCAGATCCCCGTTCAGGGCGATGGCACTGTGACCGGCCTTTGTCAGGGCGTCGGCGACGTCGAGTGTCTCTGCTCGGGTGTTGCAGAATACAACCGCGCTGGTCGGCTGATGATGCGCCAGCAAACGCAACAGAGCATCGAGCCGGTCGTCGTCATTGCCGACCCGGAACAAACTTTGGGCGATGCTCTCACTGTCGTGCCGGGCTTCGACTTTCACGACAGACGGGTTGATCAGAATGTGGTCAGCCAGTTGTTTGATCTGGTCCGGGAAGGTCGCGCTGAACAGCAGGGTTTGGCGTTTTGTCGGAACCGACTGAAGAATTGACTCCAGCACCGGTTGAAACCCCATGTCCAGCATCCGGTCGGCTTCATCCAATACCAGGGTATCGACATGGTCGAGCACCAGGGTGCCCTTGCGCACATGCTCTTCAATACGGCCGGGCGTACCCACGATGATATGAGCGCCGTGTTCGAGCGACCCGATTTGCGGACCAAAGGGCATGCCGCCGCACAACGTCAGAATCTTGATGTTGTGAATGCCGCGCGCCAGTTTGCGCAACTCTTTCGCCACCTGGTCGGCCAACTCCCGGGTCGGGCACAGCACCAGTGTCTGAATGCGAAAGCGCTTAACATCGAGCTTGTTCAGTACACCCAAACCAAAGGCCGCTGTCTTGCCAGACCCGGTTTTACCCTGCCCAATCACATCCCGCCCGGCCAGAATATCGGGCAGGCTGCTGGCTTGAATCGGTGTCATCTGATGGTAATCGAGCGACGCCAGGTTGCTCAGCAGATCGGGGTTTAACGGCAGGGAGGAAAAATCGGTTTGGCTCACAATCGGGTCTCTTGGTCGGCTACCTTGGGTAGCCTGGGGCAAATGGGCGCGCATTGTACGCTTTGTGACCAGTGACCCCAAGAGTTATTGAATAAGGTATTTAATCCGAATGCCATCCGGGCAAAGTGCTGGCTGCCGGGTAAGCTCATCCGGGGTAGTCCGCAGCAGGGATGCTGCGGCCTAGGCTCTATGGATGGATTGAGTGGGCGGCATTCCGCCCGACCCCGGAGGAGCTTACCCGGTAGCTGGCACGAACTCATGGCACTGAGTAAACCCGGCCACTATTTCTTTAGGTTTTGTCTTTAATCCGTATCGGCGTAATCGTCAAAGCATCATCGTCTTTGGATAAATAGAGCACACCCTCGGTAATGCTGCACTGGAACGTCATCGAACGCTCGAACCAGTCGGTCAGTGTATCCAGGTCTTCCTCTGAGAATTCCCAGATCTCCAGCTCGGGCAGGCGTGCCAGCGCGGCTTTGTTTTGCGCCAGCCACAATGGCACGCTGCGCCCACCGTAGGTGTAGAGCTTCACCGCTTTGGCCTGGGCACTCGCTTTACGCAACCATTTCTCGTCGGGCTGGCCGAACGCGACCCAGAGGGTGATGTCACCGGTCAGGTCGCGTTCCGACAGCTCCGGTTCGCCTTCATCGCTCAGGCCTTTGGAGAACGCCAGCGTTTCCGACGCGTTAAGCATGAACGCCAGTAGCCGAACCATAATACGGTTCGGGGTTTCTGAAGGGTGCTGTGCCAGACTGAAGGCGTGTTCCTGATAATAGCCTCGGTCCATATCGGAGATGCTCAGGCGCGCTTTCAGCACGGTGGCTTTGAGTGCCATGGTGGTGTGCTCTTGAAGGGTAAGGCGACGGAGTGTACTGCAGTGGGCGGGGTGAACAAAGCGGTTGCATCGGATGAGATGCAAGTCCGGCGGCAATCTCTGCCGCCGGGTCTTACCGGGAGAGCGCTGTGTCAGGCCGCCTGCCTGACTTGATCAGCGCTCTCCATCTTAGGCGCTAGGAGGCCCGACGCTCTTTCCGCCGGGACTTCGCGCTTGTTGCTCCGGCCTTTGTTGCTGTTTTTCCTGACGGCTCTTTTCTTGCGGTTCTCTCCAGGTGAGCGGGGCTTCCGGCGCCTGTTGGCCAAGGCCGATGTCTTTCTGCAAGTGGCTGTTCAGGTGCTCGGCAACGTAACGCTCAGCACGTTTTTCCTGCAACCAGCGGTTCAGTTCGCGGCGCTGGTTAATACGGTTCATCAGTTTGGTGATCATGGTCACTCTCCAGGTCTTTGATCGCATTGTTAACATGCAAGCACTGGGAGCTGTGGCAGAAAGCGCGGGAGTGTTGGCGTCAGGAGAGGGCTTTTTCAAACACACTCCTTGTGGTGCAACGAGCCGCGGGTTTCATCCACGGCTCGCAAGGCTTGTGTCCTTAGTCGAATCGCGGGTGCAACAGCACAGTACCGGTGAACGCTGGGTTCACAGTACGGGAGGTGCACAGTTGGCGCATGGTTAGAATGCTTTTCATGGCGTGCCTCCGTGGTTAGTGCCGTTTGGGCAAGTTCGAATTAAGGGTTTGCTAATGAAACGCTGTGTTTCATTAACGGGAAGATTACTCGAACGGTGCCGTTCGCTCAACCCTAAACTTTCAAGGTCTAAAGAATTCATAAGTCTTATGATAAAAAGCGGTTAATCGCTGGTGAATCAGGCGCTGTCGTCGCCCAGGCCATCGGCCAGATAATCGTCTTTCAGTTTGGTGTAATTGCCGGCGCTGTACTTGAAAAAACGACGTTCTTTTTCCGACAGTGGTCGTACCTGACGTGCCGGTGAACCCATGTAAACGTAGCCAGAGGCAAGTGTTTTGCCCGGTGGCACCAGGGTCCCCGCGCCGATCACCACCTGGTCTTCGACCACGGCGCCATCGAGCACCGTGGCGCCAATGCCGATCAGCACTTCGTTGCCAATGGTGCAGCCGTGCAAGCAGGCCTGGTGGCCAATGGTTACATCGTTACCGATGGTCAGAGGCCAGCCATCCGGGTTGAAATCGCTGGCGTGGGTGATGTGCAATACCGCGCCGTCCTGAACAGACGTGCGTTCCCCGATTCGGATGCGATGCATGTCGCCGCGCACCACCGCCCCGGGCCAGACCGAGGTGTCATCACCCAGTGCTACATCGCCCAGAACCATGGCGCGGGTGTCGATAAAGACGCGCTGCCCGAAGTGCGGGGTGTGCCCGCGAAAACTGTGAATGGCCATAGTACTTGCTCCCAGGGGTTTCTTTAGTCAGCATTGTGGCAAGAATTCACGCAGGTTGCATCGCACATGCTCAAGCTCTCAGATTTTTGGCGGAACCGGGTGGAAGAAATGGCAGCCATCGACCTGGGCTCCAACTCCTTCCACATGATTGTTGCGCGCCTTGAAAAGGGAGAGCTGAAGGTGCTTGACCGAATTAAAGAGCCGGTGAGGCTGGGGTTCGGGCTCGATGCCAACGGCAAGCTCGATGATTTGTCCCAGCGTCGCGCCCTGGAATGCCTGGCTCGTTTTGGCCAGCGCATCAACCACCTGCCACCTCACGCGGTGCGCGCCGTTGGAACCCGAACCCTGCGCAAAGCGTCCAATGCCGGTCCGTTTCTGGCAAAAGCGGAAACCGCGCTCGGGCACTCGATTGATGTCGTTTCCGGCGCAGAAGAAGCCCGGCTGATTTACCAGGGCGTTGCCCAGGGGCTGGACGACGAACTGGACAGACGCCTGGTGGTCGACATTGGCGGCGGCAGTACCGAGGTTATTGTCGGCGAGCAGTTTCAGCCGCTGCATCTCGACAGCCTGGGCATGGGGTGTGTGGCACTGATGCGCGATTTCTTTGAAGACGGACAACTGAGCAAAAAGTCCGTTAAAAAGGCCATCACCTTTTGCCTGCAGAAAATTGAACCGGTGCACGATGGGTTTCAGAGCATTGGCTGGCAACGGGCGATAGGCTGCTCGGGCAGCATCAAGTCTATTTCCAAAGTGGCCGAAGCCATCACGGGCAGCCCAATCATCACCCGCCAACTGTTGAACGATTTGTGCGATCAGGCCGGGCAAAGCAAGAAAGTCGACGACTTCAATCCCAATGGCCTTACCTCAGACCGAAAACCGGTGTTTTTGGGCGGGTTGATCGTATTGCGGGCCGTTTTCGAAGGCCTGGGGCTTGAGACCATGGAGGCCTCTCCCTGGGCGCTGCGTGAAGGCTTGCTGTACGACCTGATCGGTCGCTACGACCATGAAGATGTTCGTAGCCGGGGTGTGCAACATCTTGCCCAGCGGTTTCACACCGATGATCAGCAGGCGAAGCGGGTGGCCGATACCGCCCTGCGCTTTTTCAACGACAATCTCGCCGCCCTCGGGCTAACCCAGCCCGAGCCCTGGTCGAATTATTTGCGCTGGGCGGCTCAGGTTGCGGAAGTTGGGCTCGACATCTCACACAACCAATTCCATAAGCACAGTGGCTACATCGTCGCCAACTGCGACCTGGCCGGCTTCAGCCACGAAGAACAGCAACGACTCACCTTTCTGGTGCGTCATCACCGCAAGAAACCGGACCTCAACAAACTGACTGAACTGGGCGAAGACGATCAAACGCTGATGCCCATATTGCTGGTCATATTCCGGCTCGCCACAGTGCTCCACCGGGCTCGAACCGGCAGCACCTCCGAGGGCGTTACACTGCGTATTGAAGGCGAGCAAATTATGCTGACCGCTCAGCGGGATTGGTGGGAAAACCACGGTTTGACCCAGGCCGACCTGGAGCAGGAAGCTCAGTATTTGAGTAAGCTGGGGTTTGCGTTGTTGCTGCAACAGTCGTTGACGGATTGAATGATGAGCTGAGAGCTAAGTGAGCCTGGTGTCATGATGAATACCAGGCATTAAAACCGCCTGCATTCAGGACTTCTTGACGAACTGCGTCAGAATGACAATCTGCTGGCCATTGACCCGGCCTTCAATGTGTTCGGCGTTGTCGGCCACCAGTGAAATGCCTCGCACTGCCGTGCCTCGCTTGGCGGTGAAGTTTGCGCCTTTTACGGTCAAATCTTTGATCAACGTCACCGTATCGCCTGCACTTAACACCACGCCATTGCTATCACGGTGAATGACTTTGTCGTCGTTACTGACGTGGTCTCCCGTGGCTTGTGCCCAGGCCAGGGTGTCGTCGTCCAGATACAGCATATCGAGCAGATCTTTCGGCCAGCCTTCGGCGATCAGCCGGTGCAATAAGCGCCAGGCCATAACCTGCACGGGGGCTTCCTGACTCCACATGCTGTCGTTCAGGCAACGCCAGTGGTTGGCGTCCATACGCTCCGGGTGTTCAATCTGATCCAGGCAGGTTGCGCAAACCAGTATCGCTGTATCCGGCGTTTCTGTGGGGTTGGGTGGTACCGCGTAGACACCGGGTTGATTCGTTGATTTGCACAGTTCGCACTGGCTGCCACTGCGTTCCTGAAGAACAGAGATGAGGGTCATGAAGGGAGCGCCGGGAAAAATGAGCGCGTAGTTTACCGCATCGTTTGCGTGATACCGAATGCGGAGCGTGTTTTTTCAGGCGCCGGGTTGCGGTTTTAAGCGCCGTACACCGGAGCCAGCAATAAGCCGAGACTGGCCAGGTAACCCACCGCCCAGACAATGCTGCGCAACGACGCCACGTTACCCACATAAAGCCCAATATAAACCACCCTCGACACGATGAATGCCATGGCCAGTAGGCTCGCAACCATTGACCCTGCGGCAAACACTTCCGCCACAATCACCCCGGCCGCAAACATCGGAAAGGCCTCAATGGTGTTCTGGTGCGCCGCAATCCCCCGAGCGCCAGCGCCGGTCAGGTTGGCTTGTTGGGCTCGGGGGTGGTTGTTGTCGTACCCGCCTTTCATGGCGGCCATGACTTTCATCGCCGGCCACTTAGACATAATGACCAGTAACGCGGCAATGAACAGGCACCACAGTGGTAAAGACATATCAAACTCCAGAAAGACCCAGTAGCAACACAGTACGCGAACACAGGGCATAGGGATGAGTGACAGACGTCATAAACTCTCATCAAATTGTGGTTCGCCAGTGCAAGGGTCGGGGTTTCAGGAGTGCCCGCTGTTGCCGTTCAGGGGGCCGTGAACACCTCTGTACCCGGATAAAAGGCATACCAGGCAAACCAGAAAGCTGTCAGGCTGGGCAACGACTCCTCTTGCCATTCAATACTGGCGCTTCGGTGATCGGCATCCCACAGAACCGTAAACGGCTGGCCGCCGACGGTGTCGTTAAAACGAGCTTGTGCATTCTTATCCAACTCTTCAAAGGGGTAACCCTTGTGTTGACCATTGAAACTTACCCCCAGCACCCATTCCTTCGCGTGCCAGGGCCCGGGTGCCTGATTCGACACCGGAAACAATGTGGTGGGTGACTGTTCATACCCCGCATAGGGGTCGCGCAGATAGTCCCGGCGAAAACCGGTATCCCGACTCAGAACCTGAGTAGTGGGGTGAGCTTCCCGCCAAGCTTGCCAGGTCGTGTGTTTGACCGGCAAGGCGGTGAGCTGCGTGTCCATTAGTGGCCCTGCAACGCCCTCGGACCAGATTTGTGACCAGAGGGTTTCGGTTTCCCGGTCGTATAACAGCACATCGCTTTGATACAGCAAACCTGACACGCCGAAAGTCAGGGCCTGCTCCTCGACTCGCGAATCAAACACCATGCCGGTATTGCACAAGGGACAAAAAGTGACGGCTATAGGCTGGCCAGCAATCTCATCGTTCACAATCTCATGCCAATTGAGAATGGCGACCGGGTAAGCCCGGGCGTCACCACCAATGACCAGCCCAAGCACCCGATCATCCGGTTGCAGCCAATTGGCTTTATCGGCGGTCTCAAACCGGGGGTCATCAATGGCGGGAATACCATCACGCGGCGGGCCACCCCGGCGAATGTCTTCAGCCGGAATAGACGCGCCGGAAATATCAAATCCATTCAGGACTTCAGCCCAGGCAACAGTAAACAATAACGACAGGGCAATAGCGCAACTCAGGGCGATGGCTTTCATTGTCGGGTCTCTTCGGCCGGTGTGTAGCAGAACAGTCGGTTAAGGCTGGAAATGCTTACGGTAAGACGGCGGATAGACAGATGGTGAGGATTCGTGCCTGTCATTTTATTGACAAAACTCAGGGTTTCAAAAAATATAACCCTTTGTCTTTAATGTATTGTCTTAAGGGTTTACACGAGAGATTCAACAGCTAAATGAACTTAAAATACTAATAATTCATCTAAATTCTGCAAAATAATAGAAATCAACCCAGTTTCTATCCTTAGATAAAGGTCAAGTATTCGACTTTTATGCTCACAAGTTATTATAAAAACCGGGCTTTAATGGAACGCTCCGTTGCGATGTTGGGAAAATTTACATAAGCTGCTTTACATATGTCAGCAAACTGTAAGCTACAAACCGATGATTTAAGGAGTGCCGGTTGATGGATTGCAAGAAATTGATAGCACTTTCAATAGCAGTTTCGCTGCTTGTTCTAGTTGGATGTAACCCGGGCAGTTCCAACCCAGACAGCTCAAATTCAAGCACGGGATCACTGGTTGGGATTGAGTGTGAATATGGAACTTTCTCACAAGTTACGGCTATGAATAATCATCGCTTCAGGGTTTCAATCCCTAGAGGCGAGTGTATTGGAACGCAAAATAGTAACGCCTATCGTAAAGCCCTGCCCGTGGAAATTGGCATCCTTGATTCGAGACTCAGTGTCAGCGCAACCGCAAAGGTTTATGGAGGATATCAACCCACCTATTCCATCACTGTTGAAAATAATTCAGATGATGATTTGTGCTTTATCAAATTTAGCAACCTATCTGCTCAGAACTTGGAAGGAGAATCGTTGGTGTCAGTTCCCATGGAGTTCTTGCATGGAGACATGATGGAAAATAAATATGTCAGGACTATTAGTTGCCTGATGGCAAACAGTACAGGAATCGTTGCTGACTATCTGGATTTTGATCCAGTAGATTTAACCACCGCCGCTCAGATCCATATTGGTGAAATATCTGCGCAAGTATTGAGCGATAGTGTGCCAGTCACTGGTATTAGCCTGAATAGTTTTACTTGGGGCGAAGACATGGAAGTTGCAGAGTATATGAATGGCACCGGAGAAACAGTTGATCTTAGTCAGACTTATCGAACCATTGAGTATTTTGATGAACAAGGCTATTTGATTGCGAGCTTGTTTCTGGAAAACAATGAGAACTCGAATCTTGTTCAAGCAGGCGAAACGTTCGATTCTTATAGGCGCTCATTTCGCAGCGAAAAAATATCTGAACTGCAATTAGGGGTGGATTGGGATGCCTATGATTTAAGCGCAAAAAGTACAATTGTTCGATCGCAAAACTATTTTAGCTTACAAGAACTGAAAAGAATGAGGCGTGATTCGGAGCTTCAAAAAGAAAGCCTTTTTTTGAGCTACCGTTAACCACTAGTAAGGCTGTGTACATAGCAAAATCGTTGATTTTTTATGGGCCGTTATAGCTACTCCAGAAAAGTCATAATTCAGCGTACGCTTATTGAGACACCCACCGTTACAAATTGTAAATACAATGTGTATCCAGATAAGCATTTGGAACATTCGGGCGCTAAATACTTGCTCCCTCTTTCGTGTAAACAGGTTAAAAGGAATCTGATGTGAGTTCCCATTCAAGAAGGTATGCCGTAAGAACAGCCCTCATGACTCTATGTCTCCTTTTGACCAGCTGTGCTACGACATCAAGTGCAATAAACGCGCTAAGTTCGTATAAAGCTGACACAAGTCCGAATGCTTTTGTTGAGCGCGATTGGAGTAAGCGATCCATTAACCCCACACTTTCACTGAGCAGGTAACTCGATATTCCACGGTAGCAAGGCATCAACATCATCGTCAGATGTTGCCAGCGGCAACTGCTCAAAGACCCGCTTCAGATAGTGATAGGGTTCCAGTCCATTAGCCTTCGCCGTTTCCATGATCGAGTACCACACAGCACTGGCTTTTGCTCCGTTAACCGTATCACTGAACAGCCAGTTTTTCCGGCCCACTACGAACGGTCTGATCGCATTTTCAGCACCGTTGTTATCGATCGGCATGGCGCCGTTGTCGAGATAACGCATTAGCCCTTGCCGCTGGTTCAGCGCATAGTTGATCGCCTTACCCAGTTTGCTCTT
>NZ_AUIH01000006.1 GCF_000423605.1 Saccharospirillum impatiens DSM 12546 | reverse complement strand
AGCGGGAAGCCCCCTTCAAGATGAGTTTTCCCTGAGACTTCGAGTCTCCTAAAGGGCCCAGGAAGACTACCTGGTTGATAGGCAGGGTGTGTAAGCGCTGCGAGGCGTTGAGCTAACCTGTACTAATTGCCCGTGCGGCTTGGCCATATAACGCCCAAGAGGTGTTGGGTCGCCGACGGATCGATACGACGCTGAAGACCAGCAAACGGCTGGTTGGCAGTGAAAGAGAGTACGGACACGCTTGGTCCTGAAGAACCGCATTTTTGAGAAGCACCAGACTTGATTAGAGCGCATTCGGTGCGCTGTTACGACCGGTTATCGATACCGGCCATACAACAGCCGCCAACCAGTTTGCTTGACGACGATAGAGCTGTGGAACCACCTGATCCCTTGCCGAACTCAGAAGTGAAACGCAGCCTCGCCGATGGTAGTGTGGGGTCTCCCCATGTGAGAGTAGGTCATCGTCAAGCTTTTAATACCAACCCCAGGCCAGAGATGGTCTGGGGTTTTTTTATGCATGGGGGGACCCGCTTTTTATGTGGGGTCCCGAATCGTCGGACCGCCCCATATAAGAGTAGCGGAGCGCCGCCCGGGTCATCGTCAAGCTTTTAATACCAACCCCAGGCCAGAGAAGGTCTGGGTTTTTTTTATGTCTGAGGCTTCGGTTCGTCAGACGATGATCCGGCCGGCGCTCCGGGATTCTCATGAGAGCCGAAGCGTCGGACCGACCGTAGCGCCGGCCGCCGTGTGCGGACCAGTTATCGTCAAGCTTTCAGTGCCCCCCAGACCAGCAATGGTATGGGCGGTTCGACGCCTCGATTTTTTAATGCCTGTGGCTTTCGTTCGTCAGGTGATAATCCGGCCGGTCACGTCTCAAACAACCCTTTCCCCTTAAACCCGAATACCTTGGCCAAAATTACGTCCGGGAACGATTGAATACGGGTATTATATAGCTCTACGGCGTCGTTATAGCCATTGCGCAACAGTGACAAATAATTTTCCGTGGCTTCCAGCTGTTCCATGAACTCCGTGATCAGGCTGTTACCCTTTAGCTCAGGATAAGCTTCGACACGGGCTGATATCAGCTTTCCTAAAGTCCGTAACTGACTGGAATGCCGGTCAATCTGTTCCGGATGGTCGTCCAGTCTCGGGCTGGCTGTTCTTGCCTCGGTAAGGGCTGTCTGTAGCGCCTGCTCATGCTGAAGGTACCCTTGAAGCACTTGGTTAAGACGAGGAATCAGGTCGAACCTTCTTTGTAATACGGTTTGGATGTCAGCTTTTGCTTTGTCACATCGGTTGCGTAGAAAAATAATGTCGTTGTAATGGAGAATCATCGTATACAGAAAGAGGAACACCGGGGTTAGCAGCGCGGCCAGAAGCAGATCTGCTGGCGTCAGAGAGCCTGTGTAGGCCAGCAAGACCAACATTGCACCAAGTAAAAAGCCGAGGCTGACCGAGGTTAACAGAAAGCCCTGGGCTCCCTTGCGCTGTATGAGCTTCTGTTCATCCAGAGTGCTCAGGATAAAGGGCTGATCTTCTTCATGCTGAAGTGCGAGACGATCCGGACGAGCTATGTCCAGACCCGCAAAACCCAGACAATAGAGTTCATCGTCGGGTGGTATCCAGGATTCAGTAAAACGTCGACGACCCTGGCGATTTGTTGTTTTTTCAGCGTAGTGCAGCGTTGCCTTTTCTGGATAGATCCAGGTATTGCCAGTTTCGTCTTTCAGTTCAAATGGTATGCGCTGGTCAATTTCTTCCAGTGTAACCCAGCGGGATTTTTTGCCCGAGCCTCGCTTCTCCTGTTCAAGGTAGTGAAAAGCAATGCACGGGTTACCGGTCAATTTCGACGTCAGTGGCTCTGTGTTTAGGTCTATGGTGCCTTTAAGTTCCGAGAGTCCATAGCTTAGGCCAGTAGTTGCAGTGGTGGGAAGGTGTTCGATCATTCGTTTCAGTTTGATGCGCCTGACGCCCAACCACAAAAGCAGAATTGACAGCAAGGCACCGCCACTGCCTCCCAGTATCGCCACCCAGGTATTATCGAACCGGTTACTGGGTTGCAAGGCGATTTGGTTCACCGCTATTTGTCGCGCTTGGGGATCTATGCCTTCTGGTGTGGGAAAGTAATCCCCCGCCAATCGTTCAAAAAAGAGTCGATCAGGCCAGGGTTGTGCACCCCGGGTGATGAGTAATTGCATGGCGAGCAAGTCGGTTCGCTGTTCCAGGGTAGGCTCTGGATCTATCGCTGTGAGTCGCATCTGGTATAGGCTGGCGGCTCTTTGCCAGTCCCGCTCCAGTTGGTAGACACCTTGCCCCCAGAAGTAAGCGGTCATGATCAGCGTCATGGCGCTTACATACAGAATGAACCGGTGCACCCCCAGTCCAATGAGCAATAGTGCAACGCCCAAAGAAACCAAGCCTGCAGCCAGAGAAATAATCAAAGCAGCGCGCAACAAGCTCCTACCGCCGGCGGCCTGCAAGCTGGAGTCGGTGACGATTGGCGGCAGATTGACGTCCAGGTTGTTGAAAACGAAAGTCCGACTGCCCGGTTGAACACGACCCAATAGTTCAACCGTTTGTCCTTCGCTGAGAGTCCATTCGGAATAGATCAGATCCCCCTGGCGTTTACGGTACGTTCGGCTAACGGCCCAGTCTATGCTGCTGGTTGATAGGGTCGGGTTAACAGCTAAGGTGCCGGAATTGTCGCTAAGCCGGAAGCGAGTGCTGCGCTGACCACTGTCGAGTGTTCGGGTGCGCAGGTCACCGTCGGAATCATGGTACTCTTCCTCAAGCAGGTAGCGTACATACAAGGCTGGCTGTTTTGAGTAGGGGGCGGTTAACACGTTGCCATCTCGCTGGATGGTACCCGAAACGGCATAGGGGCCGCCGGCCAGGGCATTCACAGGTGTCATTGGCAGTCGTTCCATCTGCCGCGATTCGCTCAGTGTGGTGAAGCCCCAGTTAAAGCACAGTGTTGCCAGTATCAGGCTGATTGCGCCCAACACCACAGTCAGCAATCGTTTCAGCCAATAACCCATTGTTCTTCCCTGTCTTAGTGGTTAGCAAACCATAGTAAGGCAGTTGGCGTGGTGAATTCAAAGTCATGAAGGCCAAAGTGAGACACAAAAAAGGCGACCCGCTGGTCGCCTTAAGATGGAACGGTAAAAGATCTTAACGGAAGACGCGCTGACGTACCCTTTCCAGGTTGGTCAGAATGGCATCCAGTCGATCCGGGTTAACCATGAACTCCTGGAAACCTTTCATGCCTTCAGCCGCCATGGCCGGATCAGTATCACGATCGTAGAACTGGGCGGTACCGTCTGCAGCAGACAACATGTCCAGGCCTTGTTGCAAGAAGGTATTATCACCGGCTTCTGCGCTGGCGTTAGGTGGCAACTGGTTCAGACCCAGGTTCAGCTTGGTTTGCACGTCTGTTTGAGCGACATAAGCCAGGAAGCGCTTGGCATCTTCTTTATTGCTGGCCCGAGCAGGAATGTGCACGGTATCGGTCGGTGCATCTTCATACATGCCGACGTTCGGATCAATTTGAGGGAACTGGAAGAAATCAAAGTTTGACCCCTCTGGGAAGCTGGGCGTCAGGAAGTTGCCCATCAGGTACATGCCTGCTTCACCATTAAGCAAGGGAGCCTGAGCTTCCTGCCAGCTATAAGATGCATGATTTTCCAGGAAATACCCGCCATCGATCAACTGACGCCAGTTCTCGAACGTCGCACGGACACGGTCGTCGGTATACGGAATCTTTCCGTCCATCAGGTCGATGTGAAAGTCCAGTCCGTTGGTGCGCAGGTTGAGGTAATCAAACCAGCCAGCGGCGGTCCAGAGAAACTTGGTGCCGATGGTGATGGGCGTGTATCCACTATCCTTGAGAGTCTGGTTGACGGTCATGAACTCGTCCCAGGTTTGTGGTTCACTCAGCCCCAGCTCATTAAAGATATCGGCGTTGTAGTAAATACCCCATTGATAATAAGTCGCTGGTACACCGTACTGTTCACCATCAACCGTCATGGATGCCCTGGTTGACCTGAAGTTGGCGCTCATGTTGTTGTCGGACCAGACATCAGTGACAGGTTCAAGCAGACCCCTGTCTACAAAGTACTTCATCCGGTTACCCGCGAACCAGAACACGATATCGGGTGGTGACGTCACCAGCCAGTTACGAATGGCGCTCTTGTAGCCTTCGTGGTCGTATTCATTCATGCGCACTTCAATATCGGGGTTTGCCGCTTCAAAATCGGCAATGATTTCTCCCCATGCGGCTTTCGGAGCCGGGTCAGACTGGTTTGAGTTAATGACAAGCGTGCCTGCACTGGCCTGGCTCATCAATAAGGCACCGATGGCACTGGCTGTCAGTAAGGTTTTCAGTTTCATAGCCTCGTCCTTCTTTTTTGTTGTGATACATCTGGGGCGAGCCCCATTTCAATGTGATAACGGTAGGCCGGTATCACGGTTCTTCGCGCTTGCGCGCTTTCTTTTGCGTCGCTGACTGAGGTCAGCGCATCAAATCTGTTCATCTAACCTTCGGTCAGCGCCAGCACCAGCAGACTGTCGGGGTCCATCACGGGCAGTGGCAAGCCCAGAGTAGCCAGACTTTCACCGGTTAGTTGTACATTTTCCCGCGTCATCCAGGCCGGAACCACTTTCATTAGGTGACCGGTTTTTTCCGACTGCAAAAGAACCGATACGCTGTAGTGTGTGCCGAGCTTCAGTCCGGGAATTTTGAGCGAACCGGGCACCGACAGTTCCGGCATATCCTGCTGAAATACGCTGATCAGATGATGTGGTTCAGCGCTGACCTGGAAGGCAATCTGGTTCGGATCTACCGGCTCAAGTGACTGGCGGATACCTCCATGAATGACAGCTCTCCAGGTTTTGTGCATCGCGATGGCGTCGGTCAGCGCTTGCCTGTCGTTGTCATTCAACTGGCGAACATCCCATTCGATACCCATGTGACCGAACAGTGCAGTCCCCGCCCGAACGGTCGTGGTGTGTTGTCGCCCTGTGGTATGACTGTGTGCAGGGCCAATGTGGCTCCCCAGCACTTCAGCAGGAAAGAACAAAGCGGCCCATTGCTGCATGCGCTGACGTTCATGAGCGTCGTTGCAGTCGCTGAGCCAGAAACGGTGCGTGTGTTTCAAGATGCCATAGTCCATGCGCGCTCCGCCGGAGGCGCAAGACTCGATTTCGACGCGAGGGTGCGCCTCGCGCAACTTCGCCAGCAAAGCGTACAGTGCTTTGGTTTGACGAAAGGTAGCGGCCAGCCCCCGGGCGTCAGCGGCCTGTACCAAATCTCGATTCATGTCCCACTTGAGGTATCGGATGGGGTACTCGTTAAGCAGGGCATTCAAATGATCAAATAGGTAGGTCTGAACGTCCTCGCGGGTAAGGTCCAGAATGCGCTGCTGGCGGGCCAGTGGTTGATGTTGACCAGCAATTGCCAGCACCCAGTCCGGGTGTTGCCGATAGAGGTTTGAATCCGGGTTCACCATTTCGGGCTCGACCCAGAGCCCGAACTCCAGCCCGGTGCGTTTCAGCGTTGCTGCCAGTGGGTGTAATTTTTCCGGGTACAGGCTTTCATCGACGGTCCAGTCTCCGAGCCCGGCACTGTCATCACGGCGCCCCTGGAACCAGCCATCATCCAGCACATACCGTTCTGCACCCACTGCTGCCGCTGCCTCGGCCAGGTTGTCCAGCGCCTCCTGGGTGTGATCAAAATAGATGGCTTCCCAGGTGTTAATATGAACGGGGCGAGGGCCCTCGTTTGGCCAGGTCATGAGATTTTGGCGGACAAATTGCTGGAAATTTCTGGCGATGCCATTGAATCCGGCAGATGATCGCGTGGCATAAAGCACCGGGGCCGTAAAGTGTGCCCCTGGTGCCAGACGTACCTCTCCTGGCAAGAGATGAGCGCCAGCCTGGAACTGAGTCAGACCCTGTTGATTTCGTTCTACTCGCTGGCGGTGGTTTCCGCTCCAGCCTAAATGAAAAGCGCACACATCCCCGTGATTTGCTCCAAAGCCCGCTGTGCCGGTAAGCAGCCCCGGGAAATGGTCGTGGGACGTTCGACCTTTAAGATTGGTCAATTCCAGGGCCCCGATGGGCAGCGACTGTCGTCTCGGCTGAAATTCATTGACCCAGCGACCGGTGAACGTCAATACATCGGTGTGCTCGCGGGGTAAAGGCAGAGTCGTCAGCCATTGCTCAAGTGACAGCTCCGCCTCACTCAGATTGGTCACCTGAGTGTTAATAGCCAGAACATCCGTGGCGGCATCCAAGGTGACGTGCCAGTGCAGTCGGATCAAACCCGACAGGCTCACCAGCTCAAACACCAGGTCAGTGTCTGTTGCCTGGGTAGCGGCCAATTGCCATTGCTCTGCCCAGCCCTGTCCGTTTTGGTGCGAACGTAAAGCGGGCTCAAGAAAGGTGCCGTCCGCCAGGGTCGGCGCAATGCTCAATGGCCGAATTTCATCCAAACCGGCCTGCGGCAGCGCGGGTTCCCAAAGTATTGGGTCGGGGGACTGCTGCAGTCTGCTCCCCCAGTAGCGAACTGCAGGCGCCGCGTCGGGCAGCGCCTCGATCAGCAGGGTTGAGCTGTGTGAATGCAATGCATAAACCGTCATGATTACCCCTTGGTCGCCCCCAGTGTCAGGCCGGCGATGAAGTGACGCTGCATGGCGAAGAACAGAATAACTGGCGGAAGTGCGGCCACAATGGACCCTGCCGAAATCAGTTGCCATGAAGCCAGCCATTGACCGCGCAGGGCGCTGATGCCTGCGGTAATGGGTCTCACTTCATCGCTTTGGACGAGCACCAGTGCCCAGAAATAATCGTTCCAGATAAAGGTGAAGATCAACACTGACAGGGCGGCGAGTGCAGGCCGCACCAGAGGCAAAACAATCTTGGTAAAAATCTGCCATTCACTGGCACCTTCCAGGCGACATGACTCGAATAACTCATCGGGCAAACCGACAATGAAGTTGCGCATGAACAAGGTACAGAAACCGGTCTGAAAGGCGGTATGGAAGATGATCAGGGCCCAGATGGTGTCATAGAGGCCGGTTTGAATGGTCAGGTCGCGAACCGGAATCATCAGAATCTGAAACGGCACAAAGTTGCCACCGATAAAGACCGCGAAGATGGCGATCCGGCCGGTAAACTTGTACTTGGCAAGCGCGAAGCCAGCCATGGTCGCCAGCCCAACCGAAAAAATCATCACAGGCACCGTGACCAGCACACTGTTTAGCAGGTAGCGGCCCATGTTGGTTCGGGCGAACACTTCCGTGTAATTTTCAATGAGCATCCACTGTTCTGGCCAGCCCCAATAGTTGCCTGCGTTGATATCGGCAATAGAGCGCACGGAGGTCATCATGATTGCGGCCAGGGGGAGTAGCCATATCAGGATCGTCAGAGGTAGCGCAACCTTATAGCTTATCTGAGTTAGGCGAGACGTTTGTTGTATGGGAGTCGGAAACATGTCTTATCCTCGTTCCGCACGCAGCATGCGCCACAGGAAAAATGCGATGTACAACAGCATCAGCAGGAACAGGACGGTGGCAATGGCAGCGCCATAGCCCATGCGATAGCTGAAGATGGATTGTTCATACATGAAAAAAGCGAGCACCGATGTACTGCCGTAGGGGCCGCCGCCGGTCATGGTGGCGACCAGGTCGAATGAGCGCAGCGCGCCGATGACGGTTACGACCACAGCGATGAACGTCGCCGGGCGCAATTGTGGAATGATGACTTTCCAAAGCATGCTCCAGCCGTGGGCGCCATCCATTCGGGCCGCTTCTATTTGATCCGGGCTGAGATTGTTGAGACCGGTCAGGTACAGAATCATGGTATAGGCGATCTGGGGCCAGAGACCGGCTGCAATGATGCCGTAGGTTGCCATGGATTCACTGGCCAGAATTGGCAGGGGTTCGAAGCCGAAAACTCCAATGATGTCCTGCAGCAGGCCGGAACTGGGGTCGTAGAACCAGGAGAAAACAACGCCGACGATGACCTGGGAGATGACAAACGGAAAGAAGAAAAGAGACTTAACCGCCCGAATACCCAACACTTGCTGGTTCAGAAACAGGGCGACACCCAATCCGATGGGAACAGCCAGCATGTAGAAGATTAACCAGAGGACGTTGTTCCACAGCGATGTCCAGAACTGAGGGTCTTCCAAGAGCTCCGCATAGTTGCCGAAACCGATGAATACTTTATCGCCAATACCGTCCCAGTCGAAGAAACTGATCCAGATACTTTGGAAAATTGGGATGATGACATAAACAGCGAACAGCAACATGGCTGGTAACATAAACAGCCATGGTGTCAGTGCATGCCATCTGCTTTGACCAGATGTCTCCTGCACGTGCAAATACCTCGTTTACATTCTTATGGTTATTTTTAGCGACTGTGATCGACGCTTTTAATTCTAGATTGATAGAGAGTATGAGCACGCTTGGTAACGTTTTCAAGAAAATTTTCAAAGAAAGTGCCCGGCAACGGGTTGAATGGCTGA
Organism: Saccharospirillum impatiens DSM 12546; assembly: GCF_000423605.1. Lineage (GTDB taxonomy): Bacteria > Pseudomonadota > Gammaproteobacteria > Pseudomonadales > Natronospirillaceae > Saccharospirillum > Saccharospirillum impatiens. Next base: position 178,759 of record NZ_AUIH01000006.1, on the reverse strand, counting down.
GAGCCCGGTATGGCGGGGGAATGGAAATAACGGTGTGTGGCTGAAATCGTTTTCTTGGGTGGGCCTTTTGTCGGTTTAGCGATGAAGATTAAACTTGAGTAATGGCTGTTGTTTGCCCTGAGTTAGAGCGTCAGAGGGTAATGCAGGCCCTCGGTGCGAGAGCCTGTTTTGGCGGTTTAAAGGGGCTTTGGCGTCATCATGGTTGGCACCATCAAACAGTCATGTGTCAGTCAATAAAGGTTGTCTGTGTTGCCGTCAGGGTCGAGAGCCGAACGTTCCAGCGTTCCATGCCAGAGCGGCTGTAGAGGTAGTTGCCGGCTTCGCCCTGAATGATAGGAATACTGCTCGGGTGAATGTCTCGAAGAATCAGGTCGGCCATTCGGGCCGCGGTTTTCCCCTGATCGTAGCCTGACAGCACATAGCCACCCGCTGTCATGCCCTCGCCGACAAAAAAGTCCCAGAAGGCAAACAGGGGAATCCGGGACTCCCGGTAGGCCAGTGCCATCAGGTCGTCGGGTTCGGCGTAACGCTGATCACGGTAGCGAAGGGTGTGGTGAGTACCAAAAATGACCGCATCGTAGGTTAGATGGGCCGTGCGAATGGCCTCCTGCCAGCGTTCGGCTTCATTGGTCAGTAACAGGTCGAGTTGGCTGCCCTGAATGTCTATCTGGCGGCTGTCGCCCCAGGCTTCATTCACGGCGTTACGCATGGTTTCGGAATCGTCCATGAGCACCAGGAAGCGGTCTTTTTGAGTTAGAACCTTGCGCAGGTGACGCACCGTCTGGCGAAACAAAGGGCGTTCGAGCACACCGGTCAGCATCTCCATATCACCCAGGCCGTATTGCGCGGGAGTGCCATTAACGCCAAAAAACACGATAGGAATGTTTGCTTGCTTCAGGCGAGGGCCCATGTAGGCGAGTGCGTTGTCGTCACCCATCAGGATAACGTCCGGGGCCAGTGCCAGGGTTTGTTCGGTCAGCTTGTCAGCCTGGCTATCGAACTGAGCAGGAGGCAGCCGTTTGGTGTCAAGATAAAGGGTGTTGATGGTATGGGCACCGCCCAGGACTTCATCTATTGCCTTCAGGTAATCTGCATCCCAGGGGTATTCAGGGTGGTAGCTCTCAATCACCAGAACGGTCGCCGCCCACGACGGCGTGCAAGCTAGCCACAGAAGTGCCAGGTAAACGGTTCGAATCATGTTTGGCTCCCATTGTTTTTGTTGTGCCGCAGAACAAGGGAGTTCTGACGGGGGAGCCTGAGCATAACGAAGTCGCTGCCGGGCGAACCTCGGTTATTGGTAGGAGGTTGTCATGCTGACTGTCCGGGGAGCGGTTCTTTAACCCAGTGTACCTGAACACCGGCTTCTTCAAACATGGATTCACTGATGATGATTTTCTCCCCCCACCGCGACAGGAAATCTTCGGTCTGGACCGGGCAGTGCACCATGGTTATGCCGGTTTGAATGATTTTGGCGGCGCAATTGGGGCAAGGGAAGTGGGTTACCCATATTTCGCAGTTGGCCAGGTCCCGTTTTGCAAAGAGAATGGCGTTTTCTTCAGCATGGATGGTTTTGGCATACTTCATCTCACGATCATCAGTATCAGCACGATCTGATACACCGTGCGGGTAGCCATTAAAACCCAGCGATACCACCCGGTTGCCCTGAGTGATGACTGCACCCACCTGAGTAGACGGATCCTTGCTCCACGAGCCCACCAACTCCGCCATTTGAAAGAACCGCTGTGCCCATTTGCTCGCCATACATTACCCCTTGCCTGGTTAGGATGTTACGTCAGTCTACCGGTGAGGCAAGGCGCTGTCCCGCCTGAACCGCTTAGGCGTACTCGCCGTTACCGATTTTTGCTATTGTGCCCCTACGTAGTCTGTTTTTTTCGGAGTTTGAATTGATGTCAGCCAACCCAGTATTGGTCGAAGTGGTTCGTGGTGAAGCTATTGAGAGTACCCATCGAGGTCGAGCGGTTATTGTGCGCAGCAGCGGTGAAACGCTGTGGTCGGTGGGCGATGTCAATGCGCTGACGTATCCGCGTTCTGCGATTAAAGCATTTCAGGCATTGCCGATGGTTGCCAGCGGTGCGGCCAGGGCCTTTGGGTTTACACCAGCCGAGCTTGCGCTGACCTGTGCTTCTCACAACGGTGAAATGATTCACGTTGAGACGGCTCTGGCGATGCTGGAAAAACTGCAGCTGACCGAACCGGCGCTGGAGTGTGGCGTGCACTGGCCAATGCAGCAGCAGGCGCTGATTGATCTGGCCTGGCAGCGGCAGAAACCCGGAGCTCGACACAATAACTGCTCTGGAAAGCACGTGGGTATGCTGGCACTGGCTCGCCATATGGACTGGGAAACCCAGGGTTACATCGAAGTGGATCACCCGGTGCAGGTGGCCATTCGCGAATGCATTGAAACCTGCTGCGATACCCGCTTGGAGGGCGCGCCGATAGCACCGGACGGCTGCAGCGCACCAACCTGGGCCATGCCATTGAAAAATCTGGCTCTGGGGTTCGCCCGCTTTGGGGATCCGGAGCAACTGCCGGGCATGTATCAGCAAGCCGCCTTGCAGCTCTATGATGCCGTTGTCAGTGAGCCAATGATGGTGGCAGGCACCGACCGCTATTGCACTGAAGTCATGGCAGACCTGAACGACCGGGCGTTTCTCAAGGTTGGTGCAGAAGGGGTGTATATCGCAGCAATTCCGGAGCTAACTGCGGGTATCGCGCTAAAAATGGATAGCGGCTCCGCTGCGGCAGCGGAGACTGCATTGACGGCAATTCTCAGTCGGCTGGGACTGCCCGTTAATCAGAAGTGGATGTCCCCGGAAATTCGCAACTGGAATCAGCGCCTGACAGGCTATTGGCGGCCGGTCGATAGCAGCTTTTCCAGTTTGTCGCCGCTGTCACGGCGCGGCTGACTATTTAGCCAGTCAGGAAATAGTCGTTAATGAACTGAAATTCAATACGTACGTCGACGGCCCTCATGCCTGCCGCTCGGGCGGCTTCGAGGCCGAGGTCGGCATCTTCGAAGACCACGCACTCAACGGGTGCGCAACCCATGTGGCTGGCACAAGCCAGAAAGGTGTCGGGCGCTGGTTTGGGGTGGCTTACCTGGTCAGCGCCGATAACGATGTCGAAGAGCGATAAAAGGCCGCAATGCTGAAGAATAACCCGGGCTTCTGCCGTGTAGGCGCCCGTTCCCACAGCCATGGGCAGGCGCCCCTGGTACTGGCGAGCCAGGTCGGCTAACGCCGTTGGCTTGACATATCGAGGCGCCAGCTCTGCCACTAACGCTTCCTTGAACGCATTCATCTCGTCCAGGGGCGCGATCAGCGGGCGCCCGGTTTCTATCGACACCCGTTCCAGCGTTTCCCGGGTAGGAACGCCTGCCAGGCTGTTCATTAGCCGTGCATCAACGGGTAAGGCGTATTTAGACAGCGTCTCTCGCCAGGCGATTTCGTGCAAAGGCCCGCTTTCAACCAGGGTGCCGTCCATATCAAAAACAAGGCCGCAAAACGGTGTCACGTCAAACATTCGGTTGTCCTAGCAGTGTCCGGATACCCAATCACTAAATGGGGAAACAGACTGGTAAAAGCCGGGAGTATACGGGAAATTGGAGCGCTAATCAGCGCTCGCCGAGGAGGTCCCTCAGTGCCGATTCCAGATCCGGAAATGCGAAGGTGAAACCTTCCTCTTTTAGCCGGCTCGGGACGACCCACTGGCCGTTAAGAACCAGGTCAGCCAGTTCGCCCATCCCCCAGCGGACTGGCGTAGCCGGTACTTTAAGCCAGTAGGGTCTATGCAGCTGATTGGCCAGAGCTCGACTGAAGGTATTCTGCGAAACCGGACCGGGCGCGGTCAGATTGACAGGACCGGTGAGGCCCTGTTCGTGTAACCAGGTGATTGCGTTAACCCAATCCGTTTCGTGAATCCAGGATTGGCCCTGGTTGCCATGGCCCAACCTGGCTGCCAAGCCCAGACGCGCCGGCAAAGCCAGTTGCTTCAGTAAACCGCCCCGATTGCTGAGAACCAGCCCGGTTCTCACCAGGGTGATCTTTTTAATCGCGGTTTGACCTGCCAGCGCACAGGCTTCCCAGTCTGCCACCATTTGGGCGGAAAAATCGGTTCCGGCTGGGGACTGCTCGGTGACCGTCTCAGTGGTGGAACCGTAGTAACCTATTGCGGAACCACTGATCAGATGATCTATGTGATATTTTTCACGGGTCACCTGGGCGAGCAAATCCTGGGTGACGCCGATGCGAGAATCCCGCAATGCCCGTTTGCGCTGAGCCGTCCACCGACCACCGGCAATGCTGGCGCCGGCAAGGTTAATAGCCAATTCAAAGTTGCCACTCAGTTCATTGGGCGTGTGAACCGGGGTAATATGGCGAGCCAACTCGGGCTGAGGGTGTGTGCGATGTATCAGCCCCCAAACCTCATGGCCTAACTGAGAATAATGCCGGGCAAGTTGTGAGCCTAGCAAGCCGGTGACGCCGGTAATCAGGACTTTCATGTTCGCTCCATTGAAATAATGACTTTAGTAACCACTTATACGCACGGTATTCCCGGTCAGTTTGTCTGACCGATCAGCATAGCAGCAAAGTTTCAGTCGCCATGCCACGTCGGTGTTAACCCTGCCGATGATTTGCGCATAGCGCCTTTACTGACTACCAAAACAGGACTTCCATGACCAAAGCGCTTGAAATCCAACAGCTTCGAAAGGTCTATGACAATGGTTTTGTCGCCCTTAAAGGCATTGATCTGAGCGTTGAAGAGGGTGATTTCTTTGCCCTGCTGGGTCCCAATGGGGCCGGAAAATCCACAACACTGGGGATTGTGTCCTCGCTGGTCAACAAGGGCGAGGGCAAAGTATTTGTCTGCGGCTATGACCTTGATACGCAGCGCGAAGCCGTTAAGCGCAGCCTCGGTGTGGTACCACAGGAATTCAATTTCAATTCCTTTGAAAAAGTTCAGGACATCATCGTTCAGCAAGCCGGTTACTACGGACTGAAGCGCAAACTGGCCGAGGCGAGGTCTGAGACCTACCTCAAACAACTGGATCTGTGGGATAAGCGTGATGTTCCGGCGCGCATGCTGTCGGGCGGTATGAAGCGCAGGCTGATGATCGCCAGAGCGCTGGTGCATGAACCACGCATGTTGATTCTGGATGAGCCGACTGCTGGCGTGGATATCGAAATACGCCGTTCGATGTGGGCCTTTCTGAAACGCATCAACAAGCAAGGCACCACCATCATTCTGACCACGCATTATCTGGAAGAGGCTGAGAGCCTGTGCCGTAACATCGCCATCATTGATAACGGCGAAATTGTGGCCCAGGCACCGACGAAAACGCTGCTTAAAGGCAAGCAGCGTTCGACCTATGTAGTGGATGTCCGGGGCACCCTGACCATCGCCCCTGAGCTTGAAGGTTTCAACAGCCGTTTGGTGGATGAACACAGTATCGAGTTTGATCTGACTCGCGAGCAGACCCTGAACGAGGTATTTGCCTTACTTCAAGCCAAGGGGCTGGAGGTAACCAGCATCAGACCCAAGACCAACCGCCTCGAAGAGCTGTTCGTCGACCTGACCACCAACAGTAAACAGGAGGCCGACGCGTGAATCATCCTTACTGGGTCGCTTTTTCTGCCATTGTGTATAAAGAAGTGCGCCGTTTTATGCGCATCTGGATGCAAACCTTGCTTCCCCCAGCCATTACGATGGTGCTGTACTTCATTATCTTTGGCAATCTGATCGGCAGTCGCATCGGCACGATGGATGGCTACGATTACATGCAGTTTATCGTTCCGGGCCTGATCATGATGACCGTGATCACCAATAGTTATGGCAACGTCAGTTCGAGTTTCTTTTCCAATAAGTTTCAGAAATCGATCGAAGAACTGATGGTGTCGCCCGTGCCGAATTGGATCATCTTGCTCGGCTTTGTGGTCGGTGGTGTCACCCGCGGGTTGGCTTGCGGTCTGATCGTGACCGTGCTGAGTCTGTGGTTTACGGACCTTCAGGTGCATAATGCCTTTGTAACGCTCAGTGTGATATTGCTGACCGCCGTAGTGTTTGCAACCGCCGGACTGATCAACGCCATTTTCGCCACCAAATTTGACGACGTTACCATTGTGCCGACCTTTATTCTGACGCCCCTGACTTACCTCGGTGGGGTGTTTTATTCGGTATCCTTATTGCCGGAAGTGTGGCAGTGGGTCAGTAAGCTGAACCCTATTTTGTACATGGTAAATACCTTCCGCTATGGCATCATTGGACACAGCGATATCCCTGTGCTGGCTGCTTATGGCATGCTGCTTATGTTCACCGGTTTACTGATGAGTTGGGCGCTGTATTTGTTGCACACCGGCCGCGGTTTGCGCAGCTGATCTGACTCGGGAGTCTGACTATGGCCACCACCCCTGAAGCTTCTCCGCTGGGTAAAACCAGTGCCTATATCGATCACTACGATGCCGGGCTATTGTTCCCAATTGAGCGCCAGGAAAAACGCGATGAGATCGGCGTCGACGGTCGGGCGCTGCCCTTTCAGGGTGTGGATGTGTGGAATGCCTACGAATTATCCTGGTTGAATCCCCGGGGTAAGCCGGTGGTAGCCATGGGAGAAGTCTTCATTCCGGCCAATTCGCCCTGTTTGATCGAATCGAAGTCATTCAAGCTGTATTTGAATTCATTGAACCAGACCCGGTTTGATAGCGTTCGTGCCGTGGCGGCCGTGCTGGAACGTGATTTGTCGGCCGCAGCAGGTGCCTCCGTTCGGGTAACGCTGGTACCGCTCAGTCAGATGGGTCATAGCGCTGATATTACTACCTTGGCGGGTGACTGCCTGGATGAACTCGATATCGAGGTAACGCATTACCAGGCGCGTCCCGAGTTGCTACAGGCCGATGTAACCCAGGAGGTGGACGAGGTTCTTAACAGTCATTTGTTGAAATCCAATTGCCTGGTGACCGGTCAGCCGGACTGGGGCAGCGTGGTGATAGACTACAGCGGACCTCGTATTGACCGGGACGCGCTGTTGAAATATCTGATTTCATTTCGACAGCACAACGAGTTTCATGAGCAATGTGTTGAACGGATTTTTCAGGACCTGAGTCAGCAGTGTGGTTGTAAGCGACTAACCGTCTATGCACGTTATGTGCGGCGTGGTGGGTTGGACATCAATCCGTACCGGTCAAATGACGAGGCGTTTGTCGCGGATAACCGGCGACTGGTGCGCCAGTAGTCCACACTGAACGCTCCTGGCGTTCAGTCGAACCGGAGGGTTCGTCCACACCGCTCGCACAACCAGATACCACAAAAAAGCCCCCGATCCTTGCGGAGCGCAGTGGACTTAGTGGCTTAATTTAGCCCGGGAGGGATTGGCCGGGGCACATCCTTGTGCCCCGCACTGCGTGCGCCTTTGGCGGCCCTGAACGCTCCTGTCGTTCAGTCGAACCGGAGGGTTCGTCCACACCGCTCGCACAACCAGATACCACAAAAAAGCCCCCGATCCTTGCGGAGCGGGGGCTTTTTTGTGGTATCTGGCGGTGAGAGAGGGATTCGAACCCTCGATACGTTTCCGTATACACACTTTCCAGGCGTGCGCCTTCAGCCACTCGGCCACCTCACCAAAACAGGTCGTTTGCGCAGTGGCAAACAACGGCGGCGAAGGTTATAGGATGACGGGTTGTTTTGCAAGTTATTGAGGCAAAACAACCAGTTAGGCAATATCAGCCAGGCAACGTAGCGCACGTTCGCTACGCAGACGCGTGGGGGCCATTTACTCCGGTAGTTGGCTGACATAATCGGCTGGGTTGAGGTCGGGTATCGGTTTGTCTTCACCCGCCGGAGTGCCAAGGTAGATAAAGCCGACGAGGTGGTCCTGTTCCGCCATGCCCAGAGCTTGTTTTAGTGCCGGGCTGTAGGCCGGTGCGCCGGTGCGCCATACAGCGCCGATGCCCAGCGCATGGGCGGCGTTTATCAGATTGGTAACGGCGGCTCCGGTGGCGAGTACCTGCTCGATGGCCGGTACTTTGGGGTGCTTGGTTATCTTCGCCCAGGCAATCAGTACCAGCGGCGCCCGCATCGGGCTATTGAGCAGCTTTTGGCGCTTTTTGTCCGGGATTTCAGGGTCGTCGCTCAAGGCACTGCTGGCCATCCACTCACCCAGTCGAGCGCGGTCATCACCGCTGACTTCAATAAAACGCCAGGGACGCAGCCAGGCATGGTCCGGCGCCCGCAGGGCAGCTGCGTACAGCTCGGCCAGTTGAGGCTGGGTGGGGCCGGGGTCGTTCAGTCGCGGATGGGAAACCCGCTGTTGAAGCAGGGCGAGCGTTGGGTGTGCCGGAACTGTCGATTCAGGGGGTTTGGTCATGGTCCACTCAGTGATTTAACGCACATTTTCGGTTATCGTACCGGTCTGATTCGTTTAACATAAGCCCTCACGCGCACTGGGCTAGCTACTGGATGCAAAAACGGCACATGGCCACTGACAATAATAAGAATGGCAAATCCAAGCCGTCGGCCTCAGTTCGTGGTCGCCGGGCAACAGACCCGAAAGACAAAGTGCCAGTCAGGGGAGCTGCCGCCCAGTCAGTTGCTGACATCGAACTGACTGATGATTTTACGGTCCTACCCATTTCAGCCGAATTCAATTCTCGCTCGCTGATTTATCTGACTCTCGCGGGTACGCTGGTTAGCATTCTGTACGCTGGCCAGATTTCCAACCAGTTTTCGATCATCGTTGCATTCTGTCTGCTTTACCCAACCCTGGTTCGTTTCATGAGCCTGCCCATGCGTCGGCGCTACCCGAAACAGGTTGGGTATACGCTGATGCTGTTTGACGCCTTTTTTATAGGCGCCATCCTGGTTGCCATGGGGTCGCCACTGGTTCCCACCATGCTCTTGCTGATCATGGCCAATGCCAGTTTTATCTGTGTTGGCCGAACGTCGTCTTACGTTCTTTGCCTGCTGTTCGTCGCGCTAGGCGCAGGCGTTATGTACTTTATCGAACCCCAGCCCATGTTCACCGAAACCACAGTGCTGACCAATGTCATTGCGGCTTTCGGTGCGGGACTGCATGTCAGTGTGAATGCTTACTATACCGCCCAGCAAGCGCGCTATCTGAAGATGACCAGGCAGGAGCTGCAGCGCCAGAGTCAGCAATATCGCGGTTTGTCGCAGAAACTATCCAAGTATTTGTCGCCACAGGTCTGGGAGACGATTTTCCGGGGCAAGCGGGATGTGAAGCTGGAAACCCAGCGTAAACGGCTGGTGGTGTTTTTTTCTGATATTAAAGGGTTTTCCGAGATTTCGGAAATGATGGAAGCCGAGGCCCTGACTGAGCTGATCAACACCTACCTGACCGAGATGAGTCGGGTCGTGATGAAGTACGGCGGCACCATCGACAAGTTCATTGGCGACGCCATTATGGTTTTTTTTGGCGATCCTGAATCCAAGGGTGTGCGCAAAGATGCGCTGGCCTGTGTATCCATGGCGATCGAAATGCGCAAGCTGATGCGCATATTGCGGCAACGCTGGCGTGCGCAGGGCATTCAGCATCCGCTGGAAATTCGTATGGGCATTAACAGTGGCTATTGCACGGTCGGAAACTTTGGGGCCGAAACCCGCATGGATTACACCATTCTTGGTAAAGAGGTTAACCTGGCATCGAGACTGGAATCGTCTGCTGAACCGGGTGAGATTCTGGTCTCCTATGAAACCTATGCACTGATTAAAGACACTATTTTGTGTCGGGAAAAAGGCCGTATCAACGCCAAGGGGTTTTCCCGTCCTGTACCGGTTTACCAGGTCGTCGATTTTCGCAAGGAACTGGGCGCACGCCACAGTTATACTGAGGTGGATCTGGACGGATTTTCGTTGTCGATGGACGTTGAAAAAGTCCGTAATTATGATCGTGACCGCATTATGGAGGCCATCGACAAGGTCAAGCAGTCACTCAATAATCTAACGCCCTGACCGGAGTCGCCGGCGCTGTGTCCCGGTCTCCTGACTCTGGAGTCCTGTCATGTCCAATCAGTTTCCAACCGCCGTGCAACTGGGGCAAGCCATCGGTCGAGGCGAATTGAGCCCGGTCGATCTTGCCGAACAGGCACTCAGCCAGGCTGAACAATTCCCTGAAGTGTATCTGAATGTTCTGCGTGAACGCGCGCTTTGTGAGGCGGAACTGTCGACCTGGCGACGAGATCATGATTGTCGCCTGGGCCCGTTGGATGGTGTACCCATTGCCTGGAAAGACTTGTTCGACGTGGCCGGGGAAGTGACAACCGCTGGCGGACGCGTGTTCACCGAGCCTGCGCTGAGGGATGCCGAAGTCGTAAGGCGTGCCGGGCAGGCCGGCTTGGTCAGTGTTGGCAAGACCAACCTCACCGAGCTGGCTTTTTCAGGGTTGGGCATGAATCCGCATTACGGTACACCGGACGCGACGCCCGGTAACGGAGAGCAGCGCGTGCCGGGTGGTTCCAGCAGTGGTTCGGCTGTCGCCGTCGCCAAGGGGTTGATACCGGTTGCCGCAGGTACAGACACGGCAGGTTCTTTGCGCATACCGGCGGCCTTTAATGGCTTGGTATCTTATCGGCCAACCACCGGGCATCATCCGGCGCATGGCGTCGTTCCCCTGGGTCGTAGCCTGGACACACCCGGTGTGATCGCCCGGACGCTGGAAGATTGTCTGGCCGTCGATGATGTTTTCTGCGGCAAATCCGGGGTACAGCGCCAGGCGCTGGTAACTGACCAGGTGACGGTGGTGCTGGATGAACAGGCATTAGACGATGAAAGTCTGGAAGAGTCGGTCAGAGCGGCGACACGCGCCTATGCCGATCGGTTGGAGTCCAAGGGGATTAGGGTTGTGCGCAAGGCAGTGCCGGTTGTCGAGCAATGCCATCAGTTAACGGCCCGGCTGGGCTGGCTGGGTGGCTTTGAAGCACTGGCTGAATACCGCGATTTATTGGCCAGCCTGCCGGCGGAGCGATTTGACCCTCGCGTCAGGGATCGGATTTTAGCGTTCGAACACAGATCGCCGGCGGATGTGGTGCAGCTCTATCGGGAAAGGCGCTATTTGCAGCAGGTGTTGGTTGAGCAGCTGGGTTCGGCGGTGTTGTTGTCACCCACCGTTGCTCGCATCGCGCCACTATTGGGCCCCTTGCTTTTGGACGATGACGCCTACCGGGCCGCCAATACCGCCTGCCTCAGGTTGAGCATGGTGGCCAGTCTGCTCGATAGCCCTGCGATAACTGTGCCTGCCGGAGTGGACCTGCAGGGCCAGTTTATGGGTGTTCAATTGATGGGTTTAGCGGGTCAGGATGAACATCTGAAGCGTTCGGTACTGGCTTTATAGGAGCCGGTACAACCGAAGGTCAATCACCATTGTCGCCCGCGACAACCCGGTTACGTCCGCTGGATTTGGCCTGGTACACCCGCTGGTCGGCGAGCTTCAATGCGCGTTTGAATTCAGATACTCCCTTGAAAGCTGCCAGCCCGGCGCTGAATTGCAAGTCAATGTTGATTTCGTCGAACTGAAACCGGCGACCCGCAACGAGTTTGCGCAGTTCGTCTACGATTGGCCGTGCCTCAGTCTCTGACAGGCCCATGAGCACCAGGACGAATTCCTCGCCGCCCCAGCGGCAGACGCTGTCGGTTTCCTTGAGATTATTGCGCAATACTTTGGCAAAGGTCGTAAGCACCCGGTCTCCCACATCGTGACCATAGCGGTCGTTGACCGCTTTGAAGTGGTCAATGTCGATCAGGGCGACACAGGCGTGCTGATCGCTTTGCTTCCACTTCAGCAATTGCCGTTCGAGACCAAGCCGATTCATCAGTCCCGTTAACGGATCAGTCAGTGAGTTCTTGCGGTGCATGTCGGCCGTGTGTTTGATCGCCAGGTAGGATTGCACATGTGTCCATTCGATCAGTAAGCTCAGCAATACGATAAACAGCGTTGCGGCGATCAGTCGTGGCTGGGCATCGATATCGTATGGGTACATTCCGGGCAGGTCGATTAGGATGGCAGCGATCACAACCAGGCTATAAAAACCTCCCAGTAGCTGGCCAGTTCGCCAACCGGCGATAACGATCATCATGGGGATCAGGGTGAAGGAAAAATAGACACCGGTGCCATCTTGCCCTCCGGACATTGTCAGGTAGAGGGCAAAAAGACACATAACAATGGCCAGTGCGATCCGCTCTCCACCGGCCTGCTGTCGTACATGGGCTGAAGTCACCAGGGTGGTGATCACGCAGATCACCAGCAGCAGAATCCAGAATCGAACCCAAATGCCTTGCCAGATAGCCAGCAACGCAAAAGGGACCATGATCAGATTGCCCGATACGGCGAAAAAGCGCATCAACACCAGTGTACGCTTCAGATCAATTTGTTCGGGTGTACTGCCCAATCGCACGCCGGAAACATCCTGCCCTCTCGTTTAATAAACCATAGCACCCCAACGGGTAATTGGTAATGTCCCGGGCCGTTATCAGGCCTGAATGAGCAATCGGCTTGCGCTGGGTCACGCTATTGCTGTTTTTGAGTTCAGTGACTTTACTGAGCAGGGTATCGTTGATTTACAGCTATGATCATTGTTCCTGCTTTATGTCAGCGGGCGGAGCAACAGCCTGAATCCCGGTGCGGGAGTCAGGTCGGATTGAATATTCAGGAGCGTTACTGGCGTTATGGACTTTAAAGACTATTACAAGGTGCTGGGTGTCGCCGACAAAGCAACCCAGACAGAGATCAAACAGGCGTATCGCAAACTGGCGAGAAAGTACCACCCGGATGTCAGCAAGGAAACGGATGCCGAGGCGCAGTTCAAGGAAGTGGGGGAGGCCTACGAAGTGCTCAGCGATGCCACCAAACGGTCTGAGTATGATCAGATCAGGGCTTTGCGCGCGGCCGGGGGTGGTCGTCGAACGGCGGGCTCTGGTGCGAGTATGAGCGACGATGAAGCCAGTCGGCAGTTTAGTGAGTTTTTCCGATCGGTATTTGGCGGTGGTATGGGGGGCGACGAACCGGCAGGTGCTGGGTTTCGTCAGGCTGGCAGTGGTGACTGGGGGCGTTCGTTCAGTCATCGCGGGCAAGACATGCATCATCGGCTGGCATTGTTTCTGGAAGAGGCGGTACAAGGGGTGCAGCGCACGCTCAAGCTTGATACTCCGGCCGCCGATGCACGGGGGCGCATGCACCACAAAACCCGTACATTGAATGTAAAAATTCCGGCGGGTGTGGTTACCGGGCAACGCATCCGTTTGGCGGGACAGGGTGGGCCGGGTCACAGCGGGGGTGCGGCCGGTGATCTGTTTCTGGAAATCGAACTGGCACCACATCCGCTGTTCGCCGTCGACGGTCGGGACCTCGTGCTGACCCTGCCGGTTGCGCCCTGGGAAGCGGCTTTGGGCGCGAAGGTCGAGGCACCAACGCTGACTGGCTCGGTCAACCTGACCATCCCCAAAGGCTCGGTGAGTGGGAAAAAACTGCGCCTGAAAGGGCGCGGTCTGGGCCGAAACCCGACCGGAGACCTGATCGTCACGGTACAAGTTACTGTGCCGGCCCATCACTCGGCGAAGGCCGAGGCGCTCTACCGGGAGCTGGCCGAAGTGGAAACGGCCTTTAATCCAAGGCAATCGCTGGAGAAACGGTAATGAACACTGAGATTCCAACGGTCGTTATTGATGAGCAGCAATTGGTTGAGGAAGACGTCTGGTTGAGTCTGAACGACCTTTGTGAGCGCTGTGGCCTGCAGCAGACACTGGTAATAGAACTGGTGGAGCTGGGTCTGGTTATGCCCCAAACCGTTACGGCTGAGCGATGGCAATTTCAGGTAGCAGCGGTACCAACATTGCATCAGGCCGTAAGACTCAGACGTGAACTGGATCTCGACTGGCAGGGTGTCGCCGTGGCGATGGACTTGCTGGAGCAGATACAGGCTCTGCGTCAGCAAGTACGCTCCCTGGAGCGGCAGTTGGGTGCCCGATAATTCGATCAGACGTCTGCAAACCGTCTGCGTTGCCGGGTCAGGTTCAGGCTGAAGGCGAGTGCCAGGGCTGCCAGACCCACCAGGGTCGGTACCAGTCCAAACCACTCCGACAAACTGCCGATCACCAGTGCGCCGATGGCCGGGCTGCCCATGCTGACCACTGTCCAGATGCTCATCACGCGCCCGCGGTACTGATCACCGATCATCATCTGTAGCAGCGCCTGGCACCCGGTCCCAATAACCGTCATGGCCAGGCTGCACAGGCTGATAATGCCAATGAGCCAGGCGAGACTGTTCAACTTGAGCAACGGCAACAGTGCGGCAGAGCTGATGAGCAACCCCAGTAACACCAGCCAGCTGATGCGGGACAGGTCACCCCGCTGACGCGATACGATCAAGCCCCCGATAATGGATCCGGCGCCGGCGACACCGGTTAGAATGGCCAGGTTCTGCGCGCTGCCACTGGTCAGTTCACCGGAAATGGCGGGTAACAGTTCGAGTACAGAGCGCCCTACCAGTCCATTGGTCAACGTCATCAGCAATACCAGCCTGACCAGCGGCGCCTGGCGTATAAAGCGAAAGCCAGCCAGCATATCACTCAGCAGGCTGATGCTGCGATCCCGCGCTGCGGGGGCGATGCGGGGGACTCGCAACAGGAACGTCAGGGTACCGGAAAAACACAGGGCCGATAGAGCGAAGGCCACGCCGACGTTGGCAATGCTGATGATGCCGGCACCGAGTGCCGGGCCGATGATCCGGGACACGTTGAAGACAATGGCGGTCATACCGATGCCACTGGGTAGCAGATGCCGACTGAGTATTTTGGGCACCAGGGCCAGGCGCATCGGGTGGTGTGCGGCGGTGACACAGCCAAATGCCAGGGCCGATGACAGCAGGGCGGTCAGGTTGATCGCATCCAGGAAAAACAGTAGCGCAATGGCGACGCAGATCAGGGTATTGAGCAGCGCCGTGATGACCACCCCACCGCGTGGATCGATGCGATCTGAAATCACACCGAAAATCGGTGACAGCAGAAAGGTCGGGGCGAGCAGTATTGCGCTGGTCACACCCACCCAAAAGGGCGACAGTGTTAACTCCCAAACACTCCAGCCGATAAGAAACCGGGCAATCCAGATCCCGAGTGTGGCGAAACTGGTTGCGATGAAATAATCCCGGAAAACGGGCGAAGACAGCGCTGAACGTGAGGCTGGCCGGTTGAATTGACGGCTCGGTTCAGGTGTCATGTCTGGTGAAGGTCTGGCGCACAAAGGCTCCCTGGTGAGGTTTAGGTGATCAGTGGGTGGCTCGCTTGCCCCGGCCTGGTGCATGGACCACACTGTAGGTGTCAGTATAGGTCACCAGTATAACGCAGACTGACCCTGACAAGGGTGCAACGAAGCGTTTTCACGGGGTTGCTTTTTTTGCGGGGCCACGAAGGCTGGTGTGTTTTGGCAGGGAAAGTTAAAAGCGATTCGTCACTGGAGGTCACACTCTGCCTACTTCCGTATCTTCAGCACCCGGGTATCAGCTGCCAAGGCTGACACGGGTCAACTACACCCCACGAGTTATGGGGTTTGGTGCCATCTTTGTCGCTATCGTCTGGTTGACGTTTGAGCGAGGCTGGTCGCACTGGAACTTGCCCGTTGCTGCCCTGTATTTTCTGATCTACCCCCATCTCGTGTATTGGTTTGACTTCTGGCGTCGTGCAACCGTCAGTGTGGAACGCCGCGCCATGATGTTTGATGGTCTGGTCCTGGGTGCCTGGTGTGCTCATATCAACTTTTCAGGCTGGATATCTTTCACGCTACTTGCCGCAGTAATCCTGAACAACACCATGACCGGTGGCGTGCGTCAGTGTGCCGGCGCACTCGGTTTTTTCGTTACGGGAATCGCTGGGGCGGCGTTTGTATCGACGGTAGCCTGGGCCCCTGAAGCACCGCTGGGTATTAATGTGCTGACAATGATGTCACTGCAACTCTATATTTTCAGCATCGCCTGGGTGTTTTATGTACAGAACTCGCGGTTGGTGGGCACCAAAAGGAACGCCGAGCAAAAGAACGTTATTTTTACCGCGATGCTGGAGCTGAGCGACTTGAATGATCAGGTTGATTCTTTCGAGTCTCTGGTGGAGGCCGCACTTGGTGTTCTGCAACGCCTGTATCCGGATCAATCGTTCGGTTTTGTATTAAAAGACCCGAAAGTCCACGATGAGCTGTACTTTGCCACCTTCACGCCGGATCTTGACGATGAGCAGAAGAGCATACTCAGGCGCCGACTGGCACGGGTACGTGAGCACTTGCCACAGGGCTATTTTTTGAATACGACCGATCAGCACACAGGCAGTTTCGTGTTTCCGTTACGGGAACGCTTCGACCGGTTTCAGGGGTTGTTGCTGATACAGGGGGCGACTCTGCCGGACGAAGAGCGACAGGCGCTGCAGTTGCTGATCAAACAACTGGGTACAGCGGTTGCCAATAAGTTGCTGTCACTTGAGCTGAAAGCCGCTGCTGAACGCGATGCACTGACCGGAATATATAACCGCGGGCATCTCGAAGCGGAACTGACCGAAGCCCAGAATCGTTTGAAGGCCGATGCCGACGATCACTTTTCAGTCATTTTGATCGATCTTATCGGTCTTAAAACGATTAACGATCAACACGGTCATGCCGCCGGTGACGAACTGATTCGATTTGTTGCCGATGCCCTCAAGGATATATGCCGCGACCATGATCAGGTATTCCGGTACGGTGGTGATGAGTTTGTGATTCTCTGTCACAGTGAGGATGACAAAGGCGCTACGGCGCTGATGCAGCGCGTTGATCGTCAGGTGAAGGATAAAACCATCAGTCTGACGACCGATGACGGGGTTCAAATAGAAACCCCGATCCAAATGAGCATCGGCCTCGCCAGCTCCGATCAGGTTTCACCGGAAGAGGTGCTTAAACTCGCCGACGAACGGATGTATGCCGACAAAGAACGCTGGTACCGGGGACGCAAGCGGTACCGTTAATACCCACTATACCAGTGTCAAATGCGAAATATCCGGGGGAGGTGGCGGCGCTGCCTTGTCGTTTTCAACCAGTGTGACGCCTGGCTCATCCAGCGATAAACCGGATATATCGACCTGAAACGGTGCCGGGCGTGACGGGTTCTCAACCAGGTTTACGCCTGGTTCATCCAGTGACAAGCCGGAAATATCAACCGGTACCGGTGTGGGTCGCTCTGGGTGTTCGACCAGGGTAACACCCGCCTGAGCAAGACTGAGCCCGCCGGTCTCGACCGCTACGGGTCGAACATCGCGGTGCTCACCGATATCGCTGCCAGCGGGCAGTATTGTCCAGTCGCTTTCACCTGCCGGTGTTGAAGCTGCTTTCCCGGCCTGGCCCGGCTGCCCGTTTTCAGGCTGTTGCCCGGGGGTGGTGACGGCCGGTGGTGCTTTACCCATCGGCACGATGATTGGTTTCGCCCCAATTTTCTCCAGTGCTGCTTTGTATTTGGCCGCCGTCGGTTTGTCCACTTTCAGTTTGATCGGTTGCGGCGTACCTGAAAAGAACGCTGCCAGCCGGGCAGGGTCAGTCTTGAACAGCTGCGCCATATCCGCTTTAACAAAGTCGGCGTAAAACCCGTCGAGCAGATCGCCCCTGAAATAAATGTCGTAACGCGCCTCGCTCATGGTGCTGGTCCTGTCGCTGGGTGCTTGTTGCCAGTATAGAGGATTCCGCAGCGGTGCGTCAGTGACTGCCGAGCTGGGGTAGGGCGCGACAGCAGGTCGTCTGTACTCGTACATTGGTCTCATTGTTTACAATTTTCATTGAATGTGAGGCATTTTATGCGTTTAATGATTCATTCTTGTTTTATTGTAGACAATATATGGAAGCCCGGACTCAGGTTGACCGCATTTATCAGCAATTGCTTGAAGCGATCGTGCGCGGCGATATTGCCCCCAACGAAAGGTTGCGAGAGTCGGAGTTATCGACTGAACTGGGCATTAGCCGGGGTCCGCTGCGCGAGGCTCTGCACCGTCTGGAAAGTCGCCGGCTGGTGCGCAAGGTACCGCACGTCGGGGCTCAGGTTGTGGGTGTGGATCGACAAGAGCTGATCGAGTTGTATCAGATTAGGGAAAACCTCGAATCACTAGCCTGTGAACTCGCGGCAAGAAACATGACAGACGACGCCTTGCAGGAGCTGGGTGCGGTACTGGTGCGACATGAACGCTACCTGGATGACCAGAACGACCAGTTTTACATTCAGCAGGAAGGGGACCTGGATTTTCATTTCAATATCATTCAGGCCAGCGGAAACCGATGGCTGATCAGCCTGCTGTGCGACGAGCTATACCAGCGGGTGCGCATGTTCCGGTTTCAGTCCGCGCACCGGCGCGGGCGCCCGCGCCAGGCTCTGGAAGAACATCAGCGCATTTTTCAGGCTTTGCAACAGCGTGATGGTGAATTGGCTTCACTGTTGATGAAACGACACATTCGCTCGGCTCGCCGGGTACTCGAACAAACGACTGAGGAGACCCCACAATGAAGGCAACAAGTACAGCTGGCCGCCGTTTTCGTGACGCACTGGCGGCACAAAACCCGTTGCCGATCGTCGGCACGATCAACGCCTATACCGCCATGCTGGCTCAGCGAGCCGGGCATTCAGCCATTTACCTGTCTGGTGGTGGTGTGGCAAACGCGTCTTTTGGTCTGCCCGATCTGGGTGTGACGACACTGAACGACGTTCTGGAAGATGCCCGCCGCATTACCGGCGCCAGTGACTTGCCGCTGCTGGTGGATATCGACACCGGGTTTGGGGGTGCCTTTAACATTTCCCGGTGCATTCGTGACATGGAGCGAGCGGGTGTCGCGGCCATTCACATTGAAGATCAGGTCATGCAAAAACGCTGCGGCCATCGGCCGAATAAAGCCATTGTCAGTCAGTCTGAAATGGTCGACCGGATAAAGGCCTGTGTGGATGCCCGTCAGGACGATGATTTCTTTGTCATGGCCCGCACCGATGCTTTCGCGCAGGAAGGCTTGAGGGCCGCAATCGATCGGGCACAGGCCTGTGTCGAAGCCGGTGCCGATGGCATTTTTGCCGAAGCCGTTCACACTCTGGATGATTACAAAGCCTTTGCGGACGCCATGGACGTGCCCATTCTGGCAAACATTACTGAATTCGGGCAAACCCCTCTGTTCAACCAGAGCGAGCTGGCTGAAACCGGTGTGGCCATGGTGCTGTATCCGTTGAGCGCGTTCCGGGCAATGAGTTTGGCGGCACTGGAGGTGTATCAGAGCATCAAGGTGGAAGGCGATCAGAAAGCCGTAGTCGACATGATGCAGACGCGTATGGATTTGTACGACGTGCTTAACTACCACGACTTCGAAGCCAAGCTGGACGCTTTGTTCGACCAGGGCAGTGCGCGTTGAGGTACCAAAAACCGCACCGGCCACCAGGTAGGCCTATCAAGGGTCGGCATGAACCCATCAATGGCGGTCCGACGTCTCGGGCCTGGACAGCAACATCCATGTTGCGGACCCCCCTTGATGAGCCTACCTGGCACCCGATGCTAGTCCACTGCTAATGAACGTATTTGTCTAATAAAAGAAGTTACAAACAACAGGAGCCTGATCATGGTGGATAAACCAGTGTCCGGAGCCGGACTTCGCGGCCAGGTGGCCGGTGAAACGCATTTGTGTACCGTCGGTAAGGAAGGCAGCGGCCTGACCTATCTCGGTTACGATATTCAAAGCCTGGCTGATCATGCCAGCTTCGAAGAAGTTGCCTATCTGCTGCAATTTGGTGAATTGCCAAATGCGAAACAGCTGAACGAGTATAAAGGTCGCTTACAGCACAAGCGTGAGCTCCCCCAAGCATTGCTGGAAACCCTGGAACGCATTCCGGCAACTGCCCACCCCATGGATGTGATGCGCACCGGTTGCTCCATGCTGGGGGTACTTGAACCGGAACAGGATTTTGCTCAGCAAGATACCGAGATTGAACGTATGCTGGCGGCATTTCCCGGCATTATTTGCTATTGGTATCACTTTTCCCATTTTGATCGGCGCATTGAAACCGCCAGTGATGCCGGCAGCATCGCCGAGCATTTTCTGATGCTGTTGCATCAGGAAACGCCGGATCCCGTGCACGTCAAGGTGATGCATGCGTCGCTGATTCTCTATGCCGAGCATGAGTTTAATGCCTCGACCTTTGCTGCCCGGGTCGCCGCCAGTACTCTGACGGATATCTACAGCGCCGTCACCGGGGCTATTGGTACCTTGCGGGGCCCTTTGCATGGCGGTGCCAATGAAGCCGCTATGGCAATGATCGAGGCGTTTAAAGACCCGGACGACGCCGAACAGCAATTGCTGGGCATGTTGTCGCGCAAGGAAAAGATCATGGGCTTTGGTCATGCGGTGTATCGCACCAGCGATCCGCGCAATGCGATTATCAAAGCCTGGGCAAAACGGCTTGCAGAGCAGAGCGGCGACAGCCACTTGTATGACATCGCCGAGCGCTGTGAAACGGTTATGTGGCATGAGAAAAAACTCTTTCCCAATGCCGATTTCTTCCACGCACCGGCTTATCACACCCTGGGTATTCCGACGCATTTGTTTACGCCCATCTTCGTCATGGCGCGGGTCAGCGGCTGGACCGCGCACATCAAGGAGCAGCGAGCCAATAATCGGATTATCCGTCCCAATGCTGACTACGTTGGCCCTGAGATGCGTGACTTTATTCCGCTGGAAAAACGGTAGCCGGGCCGAATAACCGTTGCCGATGTATCTGCAAATGAAGCACATTAATTGTTAACCTAGCCACAGGATTGAACCATGAGTTCCAATGTAGACCTGAACAATCGCCCCGAGTACGACGACGTCTTGCAGGCGATCGCCGATTACGTACTCGATTTCAAGATCGACAGCCACGAAGCCTGGGATACCGCCCGCAACTGCCTGATGGATACCCTCGGCTGCGGCCTGCTGGCATTGCGTTTTCCCGAGTGCACCAAACACCTGGGACCTATTGTGGAAGGTACTGTCGTGCCTAACGGCGCGCGCGTGCCGGGCACGCAGTTGCGTCTCGATCCGGTCAAGGCAGCCTGGGACATTGGTGCCATAGTACGCTGGCTCGATTACAACGACACCTGGCTGGCAGCCGAATGGGGCCACCCGTCAGACAACCTGGGTGGCATTCTGGCAGTAGCCGATCACTTGTCGCAGGTTCGGGTCAGCCAGGGTGAAGCCCCGTTGACCATGGATGCTGTGCTTGAGGCCATGATCAAAGCCCATGAAATTCAGGGCGTACTGGCGCTGGAGAATTCGTTCAATCGGGTGGGGCTGGACCATGTTGTGCTGGTTAAGGTTGCCTCCACCGCCGTAGTGGCCAAGCTGATGGGCGCCAACCGCGAACAACTGCTCAGCGCGCTGTCCCACGCCTGGGTCGATGGTCAGGCACTGCGTACTTACCGACACGCTCCCAATGCCGGTTCGCGCAAAAGCTGGGCGGCGGGTGATGCCACCAGCCGCGCCGTGCGTCTGGTCGACATCGCTCTGCGCGGTGAAATGGGGATTCCCGGTGCGCTGACAGCGCCACAGTGGGGCTTCTATGATGTGCTGTTCAGCAAGACCAACAAGGACCAGCAAGTTAAGCCTGAGGCTGACCGGTCGTTCAAATTCCAGCGCGAGTATGGCAGCTATGTGATGGAGCAGATTCTGTTCAAGATCAGCTTCCCGGCCGAATTTCATGCACAAACAGCCGCCGAGGCTGCCGTGACCCTGCACCCCAAGGTCAAAAACCGCATCGACGAGATTGATCGCATTGTGATCACCACACATGAATCGGCGATCCGCATCATCAGCAAGGTGGGTCCGCTGGCCAATGCGGCTGACCGAGACCACTGCCTGCAATACATGACCGCTGTGCCCCTGCTGTTTGGCAATCTGGTCGCGGAACAGTACGAAGATGATTTCCACGCTGCGCATCCGACTATTGACGTACTGCGCGATAAAATGGAAATCGTTGAAGACACCCGTTACAGCGCTGATTATCATGCGCCGGACAAGCGCTCTATCGCCAACGCCATTCAGGTATTCTTCAAAGATGGCAGCAGCACCGACCAGGTAGCGGTTGAATACCCGATCGGCCATCGTCGGCGTCGTGCAGAGGGTATCCCGCTGCTCGAACAGAAATTCCGCGCCAACCTGGCAACGCGTTTTCCGGCGTCTCGCACCGCGGAAATCTTTGATCTGTGCAAAGATGCGGATCGGTTGAAAAAGACACCGGTACACCGTTTTATGGACCTGATGGTGATCTGACATCAGGTTAGGCGCATCCAAGTGCGTTCGGGCGCCGTATAAATGGCGTTCGAACGCAATGACAGGTTCCCCTGATGTTTATTGTCTCGCTTGTCGGTACCAATCGGTGCCGACGTTTTTTTGTTGTCGCCCTGCTGTCGTTGCTGTTGACCGGCTGCGCATTGCCGGCACTTAACCTGATTACCCCGCACTCTGGCTACGAGCGTACCGCTGATATCGCCTATGGTGACAAGCCGCGCCAGATGCTGGATCTGTATCATCCGGATGAAGCACTGCAGGGCGCACCTACCCTGATTTTTTTCTACGGTGGCTCCTGGCAGGAGGGATACAAGGGCGGTTATCGTTTTGTTGCTCAGGCACTCAGTGAGGCGGGTTACCGGGTCGTCGTTCCGGATTACCGGCTCTATCCGCAGGTGAGATTCCCCGTATTTATCGAAGATGGCGCAGCGGCCGTGCAATGGGCCGTCAATGCAGGGTTGGCGACCGATGGCCTGGTCTTGATGGGGCATTCTGCCGGAGCGCATACGGCTGCCATGCTGGCACTGGACGAACGCTTCCTGGACAATGCCGGAGTCAGCCGCGAACTCATACGCGCATGGGTTGGGCTGTCCGGCCCCTATGACTTTTTGCCATTGTCTGATCCGGATCTGATCGACATTTTCGGTGGTGCCACAGGGGTGCCACATACCCAGCCAATTACCTTCGTCAGCGCCGACGACCCGCCAGCACTGCTGATCGATGGTCTCGATGACACAATTGTACGACCGAGAAATTTGCCCAATCTGGCCGGGGCTTACCGTCAGATTGGCGTGGAAGTGGAGACGCACCGGTACGAAGGTGTTAACCACAATGACACGGTAGCCTCCTTTTCGGTTCGCCTGCGTGACCGCTCCCCGGGGTTTGAGGACACTTTGAGTTTTTTACAGCGATTGCAAAAATAAACTCCGGAACTGGCGTCAAATAATTACAACCATACCGCAGCGGCGCTGGCGGCCAGTGTCATGATCAGCAGGAACCATTTCATGGTGCGCTGGCTGACATTGATCGCCAGGTGCACGCCAAGCTGGGCGCCGATCATGGTGCCAACAGCAAGCACCAACCCCGGCACCCAGGCCACCTGGCCACGGTAAATAAAGATCACCAGCGACACGCTGGTAAAGGCGATGGTGCCGAGCAGTTTGTAGGCGTTCGCCTTGACCAGATCGTAACGCAGCGCCCCGGCCACCGCGGCAATCAGCAAGAAACCCACCCCCGCCTGCACAAAGCCCCCGTAGACGCCGGTTAAAAACAGACCCCAGCGTGCCTTGGGTCGCTGCTTGACGGTATAGGGCTGTTCATCCGGGCCGGGAATCACAATGCTCGGACGCACCAGCATGATCACCGCCAGGGTAATCATGGTGATCAGCAAAATGGGTTTGAGCAGGGTATTGGGCAAAAATGAAGCGCAGACTGCACCGACGGCACCACCGAGCATCATGGGAATCAAAATGGCTTTGCTGTCCTGGGTGTCCAGCCGCCCTTTGGCGTGAAAACCGCGCAAGCCGACAAGGCCCTGCAAAAAGACACCGACCCGGTTTGTGGCATTGGCGACATCGGCGGGCATGCCCATGGCCATCAAAGCAGGCAGCGTAAGGTTGGAGCCGCCACCGGCCATGACGTTGATAATGCCGGCCAGTAGGCCCGTTGACAGCAGCAGCGCAATGAAAAAAGGAGTGAGTTCGTACATCGTCGGTCTTGTCTTGAAGGTAGGCCCACAGTGTACCGTATTGGTGCATAGACACAGTGCCAGAGTTGGCAACGCAGTGTTGTGCAAGACGTTCAGGCAGAAATCGATCAAAATACAATCATTAGGTAAGTGCCGGGGTTCTATTATTTTTCAATTTGGTATGCTCCGCACCTGATTTGAACCGGCCCTGCAACGGCATGACATTTACCATTGAACTGAACCAGGTTCACCTAAAGCGCGATGACCAGACGGTGCTCAGTGACCTGACCCTCACATTGAGTGAACGCCGTATTGGTCTGATCGGCGATAATGGCTCCGGCAAGAGCTCTCTGGTGCGTCTGTTAAATGGTCTGTTGCAACCGAGCCAGGGCACCTTGCGGGTCAGGGGGCACAACCCGGCCGATGGCCCGGAGGTTATGTCTGATCAGGTCGGCTTTATTTTCCAGAACCCGGACCATCAACTGATTTTCCCGACGGTGATCGAGGAACTGATGTTTGGGCTGCGTAATCAGGGGCTGAGCAAATCAGACGCCCGTGATCGTGCCGAAGGGTGTCTGCGCGAGCACCATCGACTGGACTGGGCTGAACGGCCCGTTCATTCGTTGTCGGAAGGCCAGAAACAGTGGGTCTGTATTATGGCAGTACTGGTGATGAATCCAGCGGTACTGATTCTGGACGAGCCATTTTCAGCGCTCGATTTGCCTACCCGGCAATTTTTAACGCGCTGGCTGCTCGGCTTGCCCCAGCAATTGATCATGATCAGCCACGATCTCGATGTGTTGTCAGCCTTTGATCGTGTGCTCTGGCTTGAGCAGGGGCGGATTCGGGGCGATGGGGCGCCCGACGCCGTGATTGCCGACTATCGGTCGGCTTGCAGTGGAGACTTCACGCTATGATGACGCTCTATGTGCATCGCCAGTCCTGGTTGCATCGCCGTTCGGCCGGGTTGAAGTTACTGCTACTGATGGCCACCAGCATCACCCTCTATGCTCTGACGTCGCTGTGGGCGGCCGGGCTGGCCCTGATTGTGGTCCTGTTGGCTTACCGAAGTCTGGGTCCGGCTGGCTGGTCATATCTTTGGGTGGTCAAAGCCCTGATACCGATGTTTGTCCTGATTTTCGCCCTTCAAGCCTGGAGCCAGTCTGTCAGTGTTGCCACCCTGATGTTGTTGCGCATGCTAACGCTGATCTGGCTGGCCAATCTGGTCACACTCACAACCCGGATGGACGCCATGATGGACGCTGTCATGCCACTGCTGGCACCGTTGCGCCGGGTCGGGATAGCACCGCACCGCATTGCCTTTACGGTAGCGCTGTTTGTGCGTTTTGTTCCGGTATTGATGGCGGTGTTGAACAGCCTGCTGGAAGCCTGGAAGTCACGGGGAGGGGGCCGGGCAGTTTGGCGGCTGGCGATTCCGATGCTGATCAACGCGATTCGAATGTCCGACCACGTTGCACAGGCGCTCGCGGCGCGCGGCGGCGTGCGATCACCTGATACCCCGGTTTCAATGGTTCATTCCCAATAGGAGATTACAGTGAAAGACCAAGCGTTAGTACAAGTGGCGTTATACGCCGCTTTGGTGGCGGCCCTGGGCCTAATTCCGCCAGTACCTTTTGTAACCGGTATCCCGATTACGGCACAAACACTGGGGGTGATGTTGGCCGGCGTGATGCTCGGGCCCTGGCGCGGGTGTCTGTCGATGCTGTTGTTTGTTGCGGTAGTGGCCCTGGGTGCTCCCTTGCTATCGGGAGGGCGTGGCGGGCTCGGCGTCTTTGTGAGTCCGACGGCCGGTTTTATTATCGGGTTTCCGGCTGCGGCCCTGGTTTCCGGTGTCGTTGCCCGATTACTGCAGCGGCAGTCGATTCTGATCGCCGCCGGGGTGGGCGCTTTCATCGGTGGGATCCTGGTGCTCTATGTATTTGGTATCGTGGGCTTCAAGTGGGTGACCGGCAACGACTGGCTGCGCTCGGTTCAGGTGATGGCTGTGTATGTCCCCGGCGACAGTCTCAAGGTGGTGTTAACCGCCCTGGTCGCTCAGGCGGTATACAAGGGCTTGCCCGGCGCGGTGGCGACGCGTCAGGCCTGATCGCTTTCAGGCCAGCACGTCGTCAAACAGCCAGAGCGTAACGGCTTCCCCGGCTAGAACCGGTCCGCGCTCCTGCTCCAGCGCGATGTAGCAGTTGGCGTCGGTCAGCGAACTCAGTTGGTGTGAGCCCTGTCCGGAGCCGGTGCAGCGCACCTGAACCGTTCCATCCTTGACTGCCCAGTGGCCACGCTGGAAGTCCATACGCCCGGGAGACTTGTGCAAGGCATCCTGGCTGATCGCTGCTAATTGGGCGAGAGGGCGATGCGTCATGCCCATCAGGCGACGAATGGCGGGAACGGCGATCAGATGAAAGGTCACCAGAGTGGAGACCGGATTGCCCGGCAGGCCAACAAACCAGGCTTTGCTAAGGCGCCCGAACGCCAGCGGTTTGCCAGGCTTGATCGCCAGCTTCCAGAATTCGATGTCGCCTTCTTCAGCCAGAATATCGCGGGTAAAGTCGGCTTCACCGACGCTGACCCCACCACTGCTGATGACCAAATCACTCGTCTCATTGGCGGTACTGAACGCCTGGCGCAGGGCTTGAGGTTCATCGGGGATGACACCGAGATCCAGCACTTCAACGCCCAGTCGGTCGAGCAGGGCATGCAAGCCGGGTCGATTGGAATCATAGATTTGCCCGGGTGCAAGCGTGGTACCTGCCGCTTGAAGTTCGTCCCCGCTGGCAAAGACGGCGATACGCACGCGTCGGTGTACGGTCACGTCAACCAGGCCAACACTGATCAGCAGTGCGACATCAATGGGGCGTATCCGGTGACCGGCTGGCAGCACCACGTCGCCCTGCTTCAGATCGGTACCATTCAGGCGCACATTGGCGCCGGGCTCCGGTAACGGGTCAAATGCCACCCCCTGATCGGAATCTTGGGCGTGTTCCTGCATGACCACTGTATCGCAGCCTACCGGCAGCGGTGCCCCCGTCATGATGCGCACACAATGGCCGGGTTGCAGTGGTGTATTCAGCGATTGTCCTGCCAGGATTCGAGCCTGAACGGGCAGGGGCTTGCCAGTTGCGGCATCCTGATGTCGCAGGCCATAACCATCCATCGCTGAGTTATCGAATACCGGCAGATTCACCCGCGCTCGCACCGGCTCTGCGGTAATGCGACCCACCGCCGCGGTTATCGCCAGATCTTCAACCTGTTCGACAGGCGTCAGCTGATCCAGCATTCGCTCCAGGGCCTGGTCAATAGGCAGCAGGCCGGGCAAGTCATAACAGCTCATAACAGACTCCTTTTGGCGATCGGTGCTTGGTGTTTGGGCGTTGGGGTCGGTCAGTGAACGAATAAACGCCTGGTCCGTATTGCCGTGACGTTATTGCCCGGGCCAGCTTTCCAGCTCGGTATAATAAACCCAACGCCCTTTCACCTTACGGAATTCTGAGATTTCACGCAGCTGTTCCGGGTTGCTCTGCCCCTGGCGCTGCTCTTCTGCGTAGTGAGCGATGAACTCCACCCAGCCTTTCTTCAATCCTGCCTTACTGCGAATGACATCCAGCTGTTGCCAGTCTGTACCTTCCAGGTGCTCGGCAGTCAGCGCCGGACAGGTCTGGGAATGCCAGGTTTTGATCAGGTAGCCCAGACGCTTTAATCGATAAGCGGTGAAGCGACTGCGCATCAGGGTCTCCGGATCCCGGGGGTAAGCCCCGGCGTCCAGGAAGCGTCCGCAGCAGGCATCATAGGGTTGCGCCCGACCGCAGCAGCAGTGCGATGCAGCGGACATTGACGCATTGGGTGACGGGGGTGGCGTGTCGTTCATTGTAACGTCCGGGTGCTGTTGATCAGGTGGCCGATAGCCTGAGCCAGTGCGTTAGAGCGATGTGGATGGCGCAAAGCCTGCAGGATCAACCCTGACAGGTTGGGTTGTAAGGCGAGCCCCTGAACTACCCGGTTGAAGCCATCGGTGTCGGCCAGTACGGCAAGCCGGTCTAGGGCCGCCAGTGCCAGGTCGGTATTGGCCAATAGGCCGGGATGTCGGCTGAGAACGGCCAGAACCACATCCAGTTCGTCGGCGAATTGATTCAATGAATCGCTGACGAAGGCTTCAACCATCCCCGCTGAAGGGCTCAGCGACAGGGCGCGCAGCGTGGCAACGCGCGTGGCGACATCCTGATGATGTCGCGCCAGCCTGATGATGCATTCGGTCAGTGCCACGCCGGGTTGGTGGTGCTCAAAGGCGTTAAGCACCTGGTGGCGAACGAAATCTGGTAAGTCGGGTAATTGGCGAGACAACGCCTGCTCATCGGCTGGACTGCGCCGTTCCAATGCGTCGAACAGGCCTTGCAGGCCAACCCCTGCCCAGTCTTCTGCCGTGCCCCCCATCGTCAGCAACCGGTGGGCTTCAGGGTGGAATGAACTGGGGGGTGCGCCAAGCGTGCGACTGGCGCGGGCATGCAGGGCCGCCATTTTGTTGTCTGGTGGCGTAAACTGGTAGGGGTGGTCGGTTAGCAAGCGTTGACGCTCTTCGGCGTCAGCCGTCGCCAGCGAGCGATACAGGCGGTCGAGCACGTCTGTCATGACGGCGGCAGGCAATCCACCTTGCTCGTCGAGCGGCAGCTTCATGAACCAGATACTGTGTTGTTCCCGCTGTTCAGGGTTCCACAGCAATAAAATCAGCCAGGCATGACTCAGGTGCGGGTAGGGGTAAGGCTGCCCCTGATCAAAGCGGGCAAACTGCTCCCGGCTAAGATTGCGCAGCTGGCTGCCCAGGTCAAACGCCCTGTAGCGAGCACCGCTGCGCTCCAGAAAATCAACAAGGCCGGGTGTGGACTGGGTGTTTGAGGTGCTCATGCAATGGCTCGGGTATCGGTCATGGGTGGCGCAGTGTACCGGATTTGGGTCGGGTTATTAATCCCGCTGACCAGGGTGCTTTGCATCCGGCAGCCGGGTGTCTACACTGCCGGTTTTTTAACGACCCGCATGTCTGTCGCACAAGGGGAGGATGGCTGTTGTCTGAATTGTCGTATCTGTTGGACGAACTGGAAGTGGAACTGAGAGAGCAAGGATACTGGAACGATGTACCACCCACCCCGGAGGCGCTGGCAAGTAGCCAGCCATTCGCGGTGGATACACTGTCGCTGCCCGAATGGTTGCAGTGGATCTATCTGCAACGACTTAGGGCTCTGATTGACGCCGGTCTGCCACTGCCCACCGGGGCTCAGGTAAAGCCATATGCCGAAGAGGCTCTTAAGTTTGAACAGCGGCCAACAACCCCGTTGCTGGCGATTATTGACCGGATAGACCGGTGTCTTGGCAAGACCTGAGCAGGCAGGCGCATTTACTCTATCTGTTTGGTGCTTGAATCCAGCGCATTGTCGAAGAGGGCAACTAAGGAGCCTCTGAACAGGAAGCACAACGCGGCAAGCTGTTTGGTGTTGCCACAAAAAAAGGTGGCCTGAGCCACCTTTCAGCGTCCGTGCTCGCTGCGCGAGCCGGACATCATTGTCGCGCCTGACTTACTTGGCGAAATTTTCCGCTGCGAAGTCCCAGTTAGCCAGTTTCCAGAATGCTTCCAGATACTTGGGGCGCAGGTTGCGGTAGTCAATGTAGTAAGCATGCTCCCACAGGTCGACCGTGATGATCGGTGTCTGACCTTCGGTAATGGGCGTGCCCGCATTGCTGGTGTTGACGATTTCCAGCGAACCATCGCTGTTTTTGACCAGCCAGGTCCAGCTGGAACCGAAATTATTGACGGCTTTTTCGTCAAATTCTTTCTGGAAGGCCTCGAAAGAGCCCCACTTGGCGTTGATCGCGTCGCCCAGTGCGCCGGTGGGGGTGCCACCGCCATTAGGGCTCAGGCTGTGCCAGTAGAACGTGTGGTTCCAGATTTGAGCGGAGTTATTGAACACGCCGCCTGAGGAGGACTTGATGATGTCTTCCAGGCTCTTGCCTTCAAACTCAGTACCCGGGATCAGGCCGTTAAGCTTGGTGACGTAGGTGTTGTGGTGCTTGCCGTGGTGATATTCCAGGGTTTCCTGGGAAATGTGGGGTTCCAGTGCGTTGATCGCGTACGGCAGTTCTGGCAGTTCAAAAGCCATGATGTTCTCCCTCTGTCTTGTCGATGGGTGTATTAGCACGTTATCACTTGTGACTGTACTATCTGGTCGGTCGGGGCTGGTTTCAAGTCTGCCCTGGCCGCTATTTTAATGCGATTGGGCACAATTACCGAGTCTCTCCTGTTCATTGGCTTGTTCATTGGGGGGCTGTCCCTATAATGGCTTTACTTATTTAACACAGACAGGTTGTTTCAATGTCGGATTCCAAGCCGGGCAGCGAGTTACCCAAAATGGTCCCTGATCGGGACCAGATCCGCAGCCGTCAACCGACGGCTGGTCCCGCGTCCACCACACGCAACACAGCATCTCCCAAGCGCACGGAGCCGCCGGTTCGGGGCGGCGGTGACACGCCAACCCTGTTGTGGGTTCTGATACTGGTGTTATTTGTTATTAGCGCGGGTCTCGGAATGTTGGCCTACGGCCAGCAGCAGAGCCTGGCTATGTTCGACGAGCGTCTGCAACTGGCCGACGATCGCATTGTGTCGGTTCAGCGGTCCATGACCGAAACGGACGAATCGGTGGTGATGAACGAAACGGCGATCAATAATCAGTTCCGGGCGATCAAGGCCGAGACCGATATGCAGATGAGCGAGATCCGCAAACTCTGGGCCGTGGCCAATGAGCGTAACCGCGAGTGGATCGAAACCAATCAACAGTCGATTGCCCAGATTCAGTCAGACGTGCAGACTCAAATCGAGGCCCGCCAGCAGGCCGTGTCGTCGCTGACCGGCCGACTCGACGAACAGGCAACTAGCAACGCTGGTCAGGCTGAGTCAATCTCGGCTTTGCGATCCGAGCTGGCACAGACATCCGACGCTTTCACTGAATTGCAGGCGAGTCTGGAGAGCCTGAACCCGGCCAGCCTGGAAGAGCGATTATTGTCGTTGACGCTGACGCAGGAGAATTTGCTGGTTGAGCAGGGCACGGCGGCCATGAACCAACAACTGCTTCGGGAGGACGTCGCCGAGCTCAATGAGGTGCTGCGTTCAATCGATGCCGGCCGGCTCGAAGCCAACCGGCGGTTGGTTGCCGTCAGTGAGCGGGTAGATGGTCTGGAAGAGCGGGTATCGGCCTCATCGGGGGTGCAATAAGGCCGCATGACGCTACGTGATGTCCGATTGGACAAGCCGCTGAACCCGAGACAGAGTGCCATTGTGCGCCGGGTCGAGAAAGACGGACATGCGACCATCGATGACCTGGTCGACGATTTTGGCGTGACGCCCCAGACGATTCGCCGGGATCTGACTCTGCTGGAAGACAATGGCTTCATTGTGCGCTTTCACGGTGGCGCCAGCCCGGTTAACTCTACTGAAAATTTGCCCTATTTTGATCGGCAAATACTGAATCAGGCGGCCAAGGATCGTATTGCCCGAACCCTGGCCGATCAGATTCCGGACCATGCCAGCCTGTTTATCAACATCGGTACTACCACCGAGACCATTGCCCACGCTCTGATGCAACACAAAGGCTTGCAGATAGTGACCAACAACCTGCATGTGGCCACGCTGATGAGCAGTAAGGAAGATTTTCGGGTGATTGTTGCCAGCGGTGAGGTGCGTGCCCGCGACGGTGGCATTGTCGGTGAGTCGACACTCGACTTTATTCGCCAGTTCAAGCTCGACTACGGCATCATTGGTATCAGTGGCATCGACGACGACGGCTCCCTGCTGGATTACGACTACCGGGAAGTGCGCGTCGCCCAAACCATCATTGAACACAGCCGCCAGGTATTACTGGCGGCCGATCACAGCAAGTTTGGCCGTCAGGCCATGGTGCGGCTGGGCAGCATTGCCCAGGCCGATGCGTTCTACACCGACAGCCCGCCGCCGAAAGTTTTTCAGGATCTACTCACTGAGCATCAGGTCAGGCTGTTTGTCTGCGAGTGACCAGGCTCAGTTATTGCTGTGCAACTCGCTGTTCAACTCAACGGCCGTCTTGTTCGACAGGCATTCCACCCGGCCGGTTTCGGCGTTGCGCCAGAACAAGAGGTCAGACTGACCGGCCAGTTCCCGAGCCTTGACGGTTTTGACCAGCTGCTTTTTGTTGTCGAGCATGGCCACTTTGGTGCCTGCGGTGACATATAGGCCAGCTTCGATTGTGCAGCGATCGCCCAGTGGGATGCCGATGCCTGAGTTCGCCCCGAGCAGGCAGTTCTTGCCCAACGAGATCACGACCTTGCCGCCACCGGACAGGGTGCCCATGATCGACGATCCGCCACCTACGTCAGAGCCGTCGCCGACCATGACACCGGCGGTAATGCGCCCTTCGACCATGGATACCGCTTCGGTACCGGCATTGAAGTTCACGAAGCCTTCGTGCATGACGGTGGTGCCTTCGCCGATGTGAGCACCGAGGCGTACCCGGCTGGTGTCGGCAATGCGAATGCCTTTGGGTACAACATAGTTGGTCATTTTCGGGAACTTGTCGACGCACTGAACATCCAGCGTGCGGCCGGCGAGGCGTGCTTCCATTTGCCGGTCGGCGAGCTCGGGCAGGTCGATCGGGCCTTCGTTGGTCCAGGCGATGTTGTGCAGCAGACCGAACAACCCGTCCAGCGAGCAGCCGTGTGGCTTGACCAGACGATGCGACAGCAGATGCAGCTTTAGGTAGCCTTCAGCGACCGAGACGGGGGCCGCGTCGGTTTCCAGCGCGGTCAGCACGATGGTCTGACGGCTGCTTTCGCCAGCGCGGCAAAACTGGGCGCTTTCGCCATGGCCGGCAGTGTCGAAACTGTCGGCCAGAGCGCTCATCAGGGCAGTTTCGACCACCAATGCTTCATTGCCACCGTTCAGCTTGGCAACCTGGCTCAGGGTAGCGATAAGCTCTTCAGATGGCGCCAATATCGGTTGTGGATACCAGGCTTCAATGATTTTACCGTCTTTGTTTCGGGTGGCGGTGCCGATCGCCACTGCAAAATAGCTCATGTGATGTCCTCTCAATGTCGTTTAACAGATTTAAAGCAGTTTCAGCGAGCCTGAGCCACCAGATGCGCGAAGTGTGGTTCGTCGTAACCGACACTCACAGTGCCGTCATGATCGACCAGAGGCCGTTTGATCAATGACGGGTTATCTATCATCTGTTTGATGGCCCCTTCCTCAGTCAGGGTGTCACGCAGGTCCTGTGGCAACTTGCGCCAGGTCGTACCGCGCTTGTTGACGAGTTGTTCCCAGTCCAGTTGGGTCAGCCAGGTGCGCAGCAGGGGCTCATTTGGCGGTGTTTTTTTATAGTCGATAAAGTCGATGTCGACCGGCTGGCCGGCAAACCAGGCCAGTGTCTTTTTAATGGTGTCACAGTTTCGAATGCCGTAGATACGGATCATTGCGGTATCTTCCTTTCGTACGAATCGGGTTGAACCTGCCGGTTAGAGCAGGTGACGCAGGCGTTCGGCGGCGTCGATACAAGCGTCCAGTTCGGCGACCAGGGCAATGCGCACATGGCCGTATCCCGGTGTGATGCCATCAATAGTGCGGCACAGATATTGCCCGGGTAACACCCGGATGTTGGCTTTTTGCAGCCACTCACAGGCGACTTGAGTGTCATCCCGTTCAAGATTGGGCCAGAGATAAAAGCTGGCTTCAGGAATGCGTACAGGCATTTTGTCGGACAGGATGTCGTGAACTGCCTGGTATTTCTGGTTATACAGGGACCGATTGGCGGCAACGTGCGTTTCGTCCTGCCAGGCAGCAATCGACACCTGCTGATGCGGCAGCGGCATGGCACAGCCGTGATAGGTCCGATAGCGTAAAAATTCGGCGATCAGGCTGGCGTCGCCGGCAACGAAGCCGCTGCGCAACCCCGGCAAATTGCTGCGCTTGCTCAGGCTGTGAAACACAAGGCAGTGGCGGTAGCTGGTGTGGCCCATCGCCGCAGCCGCCCCGAGCAGCCCGGGTGGCGGATTGGCTTCATCCCGGTAGAGTTCGCTGTAGCACTCGTCACTGATCAACAGCACATCGTGTGCGATTGCCTTGCGAATCAGGTGTTGCAGCTGTTGCTGCGACAGCGGTTGGCCGGAAGGGTTGCCGGGGGTGCACAGAAACAGCATCTGACAGTTGTCCCAGTCTGCGTCGGTCAGGGCATCGAAATCCGGCAGATAACCGGTTTCTGCCAGGCAAGGCAGGTAACGCGGTTCACCTCCGGCCAAAAAGGTCGCGCCTTCATAGATCTGATAGAACGGGTTGGGCATCCAGACGTCGCGTTTGCTGGAACTGGCATCAAACAGCGCCTGGACCACTGAAAACAGGGCCTCCCGGGTGCCAGTGACCGGCAGCACGTTCCGTTCAGCCGTTAAACTGGCTTCGGGCAGCTGAAACCGGCGCTGACACCATTGGCTGATAGCCTCGCGCAGGGCTGGCAGGCCATTGGTGGCCGGGTACTGGGAGAAACCGCCCAGGTGGTCATGCAACAGGGTGCTCAGAAAGGCCGGTGCCGCATGCTTGGGTTCGCCGATGGACCAGGCCACTTCCGGCAGATCGGCGGGTGTTACGCCTGCGGTGAGTTGTTTGAGTTTTTCGAATGGGTAGGGCATCAGCCGCGCCATTAGCGGATTCATGGGTGTTGTCCCTGGTCGATGGTCTCGGTCAGTTGTTTCTGCAGCTCGGCCACTCGGTGTGAGTCATGCAGTGGTTCATTCTGGTTGTCGACGACGAAAAAAACGTCTTCCACACGTTCGCCCAGTGTTGAAATGCGGGCGCTTTGCATGCGCAAGTCGAGGCGTTTGAACGCCCGGCCGATGTCGGCGAGCAAGCCCGGCCGGTCTGACGTTATGACCTCGACCACGGTGCGGTGATTGGCCGGGTCGTTGCTGACAGTAATGATCGGCGCGATGCTGAAGTGTTTGAGTCGGCGTGACAAGCGACGGTTGGGTGTGGCGGTGTCTTCCGGGTCTTGAATGGCGAGCAACAGGCGATGTTGCACATCGCGCAGACGGGCCGGGTTGTTGCCGATGCTGTGGCCATCTTCATCCAGCACGATGAAGGTGTCGAGACTGAAATCCGACGCCGAAGAAGTCATGATGCGGGCATCCTGGATGTCCAGTTCACAACTGTCGAGGCAGGCGGCAATGTCGGCAAACAGGTGCGGCCGATCGGGTGCATAGATGAAGATCTGGGTGGCCCCGGCAAAACTGTGCTCATCGGTTTCCCGAATCAGCACCAGCGGCACGTTCAGGCCGTGATTGGCGATGGCGCGGGTATGCCAGGCAATGTTTTCCGGGCTTTCGCGCAGAAAATAATCATCTCCCGGATTGTCCCACAGTTGCAGGATCTCTGTTTCGGTAAAGCCATCGTCGCGCAGCATAGCCATGGCAGCTGATTTCACATCCCGTATGCGTTCTTCCTTGTCCATCGGGTTTTCCAGCCCGCGTCGCAGGGCCGCCATAGCTTCGTTGTAGAGTTTCTTCAGCAGCGAGGCTCGCCAGCTGTTCCACAGATTGGGGTTGGTCGCGTAGATGTCGGCTACCGTCAATACGTACAGGTAGTTGAGCCGGTGAATGTCGCCCACCTGCTGGGTGAAGTGGTTAATCACTTCGGGATCGGAGATGTCGAGTCGTTGTGCCGTGATCGACATTAACAGGTGATTGCGTACCAGCCAGACGACCAGGTCGCCTTCCCAGGCGGTCATTCTGTGGCGCAGTGCAAACCGCCTCACTTCTTCGGCACCTTCGACGGAATGGTCGGTACCGCGCCCTTTGCCAATGTCGTGATACAACGCTGCAATGTAGGCCAGCTCGACCTTTGGCAACTGGTGGATCACCTTGGTGGCGATCGGGAACTCTGCGGTGTTGTTGGCGTGACGGAAACGGCGCAGGTTACGAATGGTTAGCAGGGTGTGGGCGTCAACGGTGAACACATGAAACAGGTCATACTGCATTTGCCCGACGATCAGTCCGAATTCGGGCAGGTAACGACCCAGGATGCCGTATTGGTTCATGCGCATCAGGTTGGTCGATACGCCGGCCGGGCTGCGCAGCAATTCCATGAAAAAGGTGATGTTGCGTAAATCCTGGCGGAATTTACCGTTTATTCGATGCCGGTTGGCGAAAATCTGGCGAATTGTGGAGGCGCGGATGCCTTTGGTATCGGGTCGCTGTGCACAGAGCACGAAGATTTCCAGCAGGGCGGACGGGGTGCGAACGAACACCGTCTCGTGCAGCGTCTCAATATAACCGTTGCGAACCTGAAACCGTGAGTTGATCGGGATCAGCTGGTCGTCCTCATTCTGGTGCAGAATGGCTTCATCGAACAGTTGCAGCAACATGATGTTCAGGGCGCGGAGTTTGAACACCTGACGAAAGTAATCTTGCATCAGGTGTTCGACGGCCAGTTGACCTTCGCGATCCTGATAGCCGAACTGTTCGGCGACCTTTTCCTGCAGGTCGAACAGCAAGCGGTCTTCCTCCCGGCCACTGAAATAGTGCAGGGCGTAGCGGATGCGCCACAGATAGTCCTGGCCGTCGATCAGAGCCTGATATTCCGCATCGGTGAGGAAGCCCCGTTCAACCAATTCAGCCAAATCGGTATCGCCAAAATGCCGTTTCGCCACCCAGGCAATGGTTTGAATATCCCGTAACCCGCCCGGACCAGCTTTAACGTTGGGTTCCAGGTTGTATTCGGTCTCATTGTATTTCTGGTGACGGTGGGTCTGTTCGTTCAGCTTGGCTTTGTAGAAGTCGTCGCTGGGCCAGATGTGGGCCTGACTGATCAGGCCGGAGACGCGCTGGCGCAGCGTCGGGTTTCCGGTCAGAGTGCGGCTTTCCATCAGATTGGTGGTGATGGTGACGTCGCCCCTGGCCTCCTCCTGGCAGGCTGCCAGGGTGCGTACACTGTGTCCGACGTCCAGTTTCAGGTCCCACATCAGGGTCAGAAAAGCCTGAATCGAATCAACGTTTGCGTCGATATCGGCTTCTTCGTCGAACAGGAGCAACAAGTCAATGTCGGACTTGGGCAGCAACTCGCCCCGGCCGTAACCACCCACAGCGATCAGTGCGATGTTCTGGTCGCGTTTCCAGTCAAAATGCTGCCAGGCTGCGGTAATAATCTGATCCATGGCCCAGGTCCGGCCAAACACCAGGGTGCGAATCGGTTCCCCCTGCAGGAATCGGCGGTCCAGTGTCTGATAGAGATGATCCAGGGCCTGACGCAAAGCTTTGATGGGCGGTTGCTGGGTCTTTACCTGCGTCAGGCTGTCTGTATCAATCAGGTCAGCATCGGCATAATCGTTCAGATTCATGCACTCATCCTAAAGAGACGACATCACGGTGCGTTAACAAAGTCCGTTTGAGGTGTTTGGGTCATATCTTGGGTTAAAACGTTTCTTCCTGACGACGGGTCAGTACCTCTACGCCAGTCGCTGTTACCAGCAGCGTATGCTCCCACTGGGCGGAAGCCTTGCGATCGCGAGTGATAACCGTCCACTGATCACCGAGCATTTTCGATTGTGGCTTGCCCGCATTAACCATCGGCTCAATGGTGAAGGTCATGCCTTCTTTGAGTTCCATGCCCGTGCCCGGACGACCGTAGTGCAGAACCTGAGGCTCTTCATGAAAGACAGCGCCGATGC
Source organism: Saccharospirillum impatiens DSM 12546 (assembly GCF_000423605.1). GTDB lineage: Bacteria > Pseudomonadota > Gammaproteobacteria > Pseudomonadales > Natronospirillaceae > Saccharospirillum > Saccharospirillum impatiens. The sequence continues at coordinate 141,021 of NZ_AUIH01000006.1, read as the reverse complement.
CGTGACCACAGTATTCACGGACAATGGAATAGTAATTGGCTTCAGCGTGTTGCTGGATCACATGACCAATGTCGCCCAGTCGGGTTCCCGGGCGGACCAGCTCAATGCCTTTATACAGGCATTCCTGGGTAATTCGCACCAGTCGTTCCAAGTGTGGTTGAGGGTCACCGACAAAATACATTTTACTGGTATCGCCATGGTATCCGTCTTTAATGACGGTCACATCAATATTGACGATATCGCCTTTTTTGAGAATCTTGTCGTCACTGGGTATGCCGTGGCAAATTACGTGATTCACTGAGGTGCAAATCGACTTCGGAAAGGGCGGGTTGCCATAATTGAGTGGCGCCGGTATGCCCCCCTGAACGTCAACAATGTGGTTGTGGCAGATTCTGTCCAGCTCCCCGGTGCTGACACCCGGCTGAACGTATTCGCCTATCATCTCAAGAACTTCAGCGGCGAGGCGTCCCGCCACGCGCATTTTTTCAATTTCTTCGGCGGTCTTAATGGTTACAGACATGAGTTTCCCAGGCGAACGTTAATAGTGGCGCCACATTCTAAAGCTTTTGGCGGCGACTTGCAGCAACGCTGCCACGAAGCCGCACCATACCGCCCTGATAGGTGCTCTTAACGCGCTTGTGGCAGGTTGGGTGGGTGCCAAAAAACTTTGATTCAGTGTCCGTTTATGGTATAAAGCGCGCCGCTTTGGACGGACTGTTCAAAGGAATGCTGCCTGGATTGATCAAGAATCAGGCAGTGTCTATTAACTCTCACATGCACCGGCACATGATTTCGGGTGCCCCTGGCCATTCAGGACTGGGGTTGAATCATGGGGTGTGTGGAGGCTTAACCCGAACCAGTGAGGATATTATGGCTACTGTTTCTATGCGTGACCTGCTCAAAGCAGGTGTTCACTTCGGTCACCAGACCCGTTACTGGAACCCGAAGATGGGCAAGTACATCTTTGGTGCTCGTAACAAGATTCACATCATCAACCTTGAGCATACTGTTCCGGCCCTGAATAAGGCGCTGGTGCAGATCGGCGAACTTGCTGCGGCCAAGAACAAGGTATTGTTCGTGGGCACAAAGCGCTCTGCCAGCAACATCATCCGCGAGGAAGCGACCCGCGCCGGTATGCCGTATGTGGCACACCGCTGGTTGGGTGGCATGCTGACCAACTACAAGACCATCCGCCAGTCGATCAAACGTCTTCGCGACCTGGATGCCGAAAGCAAAGACGGCACCTTCGACAAGCTGACCAAGAAAGAGCGTCTCATGCGTGAGCGCGAAATCGAGAAACTGGAACGCACCATCGGTGGTATCAAGGACATGGGCGGCTTGCCCGATGCCCTGTTCGTGATCGATGTTGATCATGAGCGCATCGCCATTCTTGAAGCCAACAAACTGGGCATTCCGGTTATCGGCGTTGTGGACAGTAACTCCAACCCCGATGGTGTGGACATTGTAATCCCGGGTAACGATGACGCCATTCGCGCTATCGAAATCTATGCAAGCTCTGTTGCTAACGCTGTTCTGGAAGCCAAGGCGGCCAACGCCACTCAGGCTGACGAATTCGTTGAAGTTGCAGACGCTGTCGTAGACACCCCTGCCGAGTAATCGGCGTACGGCTCAGGCAAGCGAACAAGGGGCCTAGGCCCCTTTTTGCTATACAGACACCTGAAATGCGACGATTGAGTCAGTCGCAGCCCGTGCAACGAATTGAAGGGACCATCGAATGCCGCAGGCATCGGTGGATGAACCGAATCCAATTGATGAACGAGGAATACACTATGGCTAACATCACTGCAGCCCTGGTAAAAGAACTGCGTGAGCGTACCGGTCTTGGCATGATGGAGTGCAAGAAGGCGCTGGTTGAATCGAACGGCGATATCGAAGCTGCCATCGATACCATGCGCAAGGAATCCGGCCTGAAAGCGGCCAAAAAGGCGGGCCGTACTGCCGCTGAAGGCATCATTGTGACGCGCCAGTCCGCTGACAACAGCCGTGCCATGCTGCTGGAAGTCAACAGCGAGACTGATTTTGTTGCCCGTGACGACAACTTCCTGGATTTTGCCAATACCGTTGCTGATAAAGCCTTCGCCGATCAACAGAGTGATGTTGCTGCCCTGATGGCGGGTGAACTGGAATCAGCACGTGAAGCGCTGGTGCAGAAAATTGGAGAGAATATCTCAGTGCGTCGCGTGGTTCTGCTGGGTGGTGAAGGCAAAACAGTCGCCACTTACGTTCACGGTGGCCGTATCGGTGTAGCCGTTGAAATGAACGGTGGTAACGAAGACCTGGGTCGCGATGTTGCCATGCATGTGGCGGCGATCAACCCGCAGTTCGTGTCTGCAAGTGAAGTGCCTCAGGATGTGCTGGACCGTGAGAAAGAAGTGGTTTCTGCCCAGGCTGAGAACTCCGGTAAGCCGGCTGAAATCATCGAGAAGATGGTTCAGGGCCGCTTGAAGAAGTTTGTTGCCGAGATCTCTCTGCTGGAACAGCCGTTTGTCAAAGACCCTGACACCAAAGTCGGGACTCTGGCCAAGAACGCCGGTGCCGAGATCCTCAGCTTCCTTCGCCTGGAAGTGGGTGAGGGCATAGAGCGCGAAGAAGTCGACTTCGCAGCCGAAGTCGCTGCCGCTGCCAAAGGCAGCTGATCAAGCGTTGCAAAGGGGCAGTTTGACTGCCCTTTTTTTTGCCTGAACGGCACGCCTGTGCTGATCTGTACTCAGTGCGGCAGGCTCGCCCGATGGCCCGTTTACGCGAATCTCGCTTGCACCGGCGACGTTCGCGTCGCACAGTAGCGGCGCGGATTGACAGTCCCCTTCAGTATTACGTTTCAGCGACCTTGTTTTGGAGATAACCATGCCTACGAAAGACCCTCACCCGCGTCACAAACGCATTCTGCTTAAGCTCAGTGGCGAAGCACTGTCCGGAGAGCAGGGCTTTGGGATTGATCCCAGGGTGCTGGATCGTATGGCGCTGGAGATCGGGCAGCTGGTCGGTATAGGTGTACAGGTGGGGCTGGTGATCGGGGGTGGCAATTTGTTTCGCGGCAAAGCGCTGAACGAGGCCGGGTTGGATCGCGTTACGGGTGATCATATGGGTATGCTGGCGACCGTGATGAACGCTCTGGCGATGCGGGACGCGCTGGAGCGCTCCAACATTCGCAGCCGGGTGATGTCAGCCATCCCCATGTCCGGGATCGTTGAGCACTATGACCGGCGCAGCGCCATTCGCTACCTGACTCAGGGTGACGTGGTTATTTTTGCAGCAGGGACCGGCAACCCTTTCTTTACCACCGATTCGGCCGCGTGCTTGCGCGGCATCGAAATCGAGGCCGATCTGGTCCTCAAGGCAACGAATGTCGACGGTGTGTATAATGATGATCCCCGAACCAATCCGGATGCGGTAAAATATGATCGTCTCACCTACGACGAGGCTCTAGAGAAACAGTTGGGTGTGATGGATTTGACCGCTGTTTGTCTGGTGCGGGACCATAAAATGCCGGTCCGGGTCTTTAATATGAACAAACCAGGGGCGTTGATATCGCTGATGGTAGGCGGTAATGAAGGAACGCTGATGGTAGAGGATATAACTGCATGATCGAAGACATTAAAAAAGAGGTTGAGGCGCACAACCGCAGAGCGATTGGTGCTCTGGATGACGGTTTCAACAAGATACGTACTGGCCGGGCCAACCCCGCCATACTCGACAGCGTCATGGTCAACTATTACGGTACGCCCACTCAATTGAAGCAAGTGGCGAACATCAACGTTGAAGACGGCCGTACCCTGGCCATTGTGCCCTGGGAAAAAAATCTGGTGCCGGAAATCGAACGTGGCATCATGAAGGCCGACCTAGGTCTTAACCCGGCGACTTCGGGTGATAAGATTCGCGTGGTCATGCCGTCGCTCACCGAAGAGTCCCGTAAGGACATGATTAAGGTGGCGCGTTCAGAAGCTGAGAAGGCGCGTGTGTCGATCCGCAGCGGTCGTCGTGATGCTAACGCCACCATCAAGGAACTGGTTAAAGAGAAAGAGTTGTCTGAAGATGAAGGCCGCGGTGCAGAAGACGATATTCAGAAGCTGACTGACGCCGCTACCGCTCAGGTTGAGGGGCATCTGGCCAGTAAGGAAAAGGAACTGATGACGGTTTAACACCGTTACAGGGCCTCGACTCAGGCAGCATGGTAGCCCCATGTTGCCTTTGTTTTTTGTAGGGACGGCGTAGCACAAACAAAAAGAGTGCCGTCGCCGCTGAAATGAACAGCCAGGTTCAGGTTGGCTGCCCGCGAGCAGACCTCCGCAGGCAAGGCTCTGAACCGTTAAAGGACACCTATGACCACAGCACACTCAGCAGGAGTCAGTTCTGTTCCTCGCCATGTGGCCATTATCATGGATGGAAACAATCGCTGGGCGAAAAAGCGATTGCTGGGCGGTATTTCAGGGCATAAAGCCGGTGCCAAAGCGGTAAGAACGGTCGTTGAGCACAGTGCCAGAGCCGGTGTTGAGGTGCTTACCTTGTATGCTTTCAGCTCCGAAAACTGGCGTCGTCCCAAAGACGAGGTTAACGCTCTGATGGAGTTGTTTCTGATGGCGCTGAACCGTGAAGTCAAAAAGCTGCATGAGAATAATTTGAAATTGCGCATCATTGGCGACAAGACCGGATTCAGCGCTGCCATCCAGGCGGCGATAGCCCGATCTGAGGCACTGACGGTTAACAACACCGGAATGACGCTGGTTATCGCGGCCAACTATGGCGGGCACTGGGACATTACACAAGCGGCCAGAAGTCTGGCTCGTGATGTGGCCTGTGGCCGGCTGTCACCGGACGAAGTGACAGAACCCGCCATGCAGGCCCGAGTCGCGCTGGGTGATTTGCCGCCTCCTGACTTGTGCATACGGACTGCTGGCGAGCAGCGAATTTCAAACTTCCTGTTGTGGCAGTTTGCCTATACCGAATTCTACTTTACTGACGAGTTTTGGCCCGATTTTAATAATGAATCATTGCAGCGAGCCTTCGCCAGTTTCGCCGGGCGCGTGCGCCGGTTTGGCCGGACCGACGAGCAATTGGAACAAAGAGTGAATTCCTGACTATGTTGATCACACGCGTGATGACCGCGCTGGTACTGGCCCCGTTGATGTTGGCCGGTATTTATTGGCTACCGGAAACCGGTTTTTCCGCCTTTATTGGCGCGATTGTCGTTCTGGGAGCCTGGGAATGGACGAATCTGGCCGGGTTTCAGCGACTGACCACGCGCCTGGGTATGGCCGCACTGACCGCCGCTGCGCTTGGCCTGTTGTGGTGGTTGCAAACCCGCACCGCCGTTACCTGGCTACAACTGACGTTGTGGTCATTGCTGTGGTGGTTGTTTGCCTTGATTCTGGTCATTCGTTACCCGGCCAGTCAACACTGGATCCACGATCGCTGGGTGCGACTGTTGATGGCTCTACCGGTTTTGTTGCCCCTGTGGCTAGGATTGAATGTGCTTAAGGGGCAGCCGAATGCCAATCTGGTGCTCACCTGGCTGATGTTGCTGGTCTGGGGTGCGGACATTGGCGCTTATTTTGCCGGTAAGACGTTTGGCAATCGCAAGCTGGCACCCTCAGTGAGCCCGGGCAAAACCTGGGCCGGTGTTTACGGTGGTATGGCAACATCCGTCGTGCTGTCGGCGGTGATGGCGCTGATTTTCCTGCCGGATCTGTCGGCACTGCAGTGGCTCTTGTTGCTGGTAATCAGTGCACTGGTGGTCGCGATATCGGTACTGGGTGATTTGTTTGAAAGCCTGCTCAAACGATTCCGGGGGATAAAGGACAGCTCCGGCCTGCTACCCGGACACGGTGGGATTCTCGACCGGATCGACAGTCTGTGCGCTGCGACCCCGATGTTTTGTGTGCTCTTGCTGGTAGTGATCCTTTAGCCATGACCCTTTCCATCAGTGAATCTTTGCCTGCTACTGACGCTCGTCAATGGGTGACCGTGTTGGGCTCAACCGGATCTGTAGGCTGTAACACACTCGATGTTATCTCCCGCCACCCCGATCGATTCGGGGTTTTCGCGCTGTCCGGACATCGCAACATCGAGTTGCTGGCGCAACAGATTGAACAGCACCGGCCCCGCTATGCTGTTGTGGCAGACAACCAGAGTCAGCGTGAGCTGGCGGCGCGATTGTCTGACAGCCATACCGAAATACTGGTTGGCACCGCCGCGCTGGAAGCCATGGCGGAGCACCCGGATGTTCAGGTGGTAATGGCCGCCATAGTTGGTTCAGCCGGTTTGTTGTCGTCGCTGGCTGCCGCTCGGGCGGGCAAACGATTGCTACTGGCCAATAAAGAGAGCCTGGTTGTGGCCGGTGATTTGCTGATGTCGGCGGTTCAGCAATCCGGTGCGCAGTTGCTGCCGATCGACAGTGAGCACAATGCCATTTTTCAGTGCATGCCCGGTGAGCATCGTCGTCAGGGTGTTGCGTCTGTCTTGCTGACGGCCTCGGGCGGTCCTTTTTTGAACTTTACGGCAGATCAATTGCAACAAGTAACGCCCGAACAGGCGGTTGCCCACCCCAACTGGTCCATGGGTCAGAAGATTTCAGTCGACTCCGCGACGCTCATGAACAAAGGCTTGGAGCTGATCGAAGCCTGCTGGCTGTTTGGCCTCCAGCCCGCCGATGTGGAAGTGGTGGTGCACCCGCAAAGTGTCATCCATTCCATGGTGCGTTATATCGATGGTTCGGTGATCGCGCAGATGGGCACTCCTGATATGCGAACGCCCATCGCGTATGGCCTCGCTTATCCGGATCGCATTGACAGTGGCAGCGCCACACTGGCGTTTACGACTGAGCTTGGTCTGAGTTTCGATCAGCCGGACCGGGCCCGGTTTCCGTGTCTGCGGTTGGCTGAAGAGGCTATCGCCGTCGGCGGAACCTGCCCGGCGGTGTTAAATGCCGCTAATGAAGTCAGCGTTGAGGCCTTCTTGCAGCGGCGATTGTCATTTCATCAAATCGCCCACATTAATGAGCAGGTGCTCAATCAACTGGTGCACGAACCAGTGCTGTCTGTTGAGCAATTGTTGGGTATTGACGCGCGCGCCCGGGTACTGGCGAAGGCTGCGATTGAGGCACGAGCATGATGGCAATTGTGACAAACGTTCTCGGTATTCTGGTGGCGCTCGGTATTCTGGTGACGGTGCACGAATACGGTCATTTCTGGGTCGCCCGACGCAATGGGATTCGGGTTTTGCGTTTTTCAGTGGGTTTTGGTCAACCGCTTTGTCGTTGGTATGACCGCCATGGTACCGAGTTTGTTATCGCCTGGATTCCGCTGGGCGGCTACGTAAAAATGCTCGATGAACGTGAAGGCCCGGTCGATGAAGCAGACCTCAACCAGGCCTTTACCCGTAAGTCGCCGGCCCAGCGCATCGCGGTTGCTTCTGCCGGTCCGATTGCCAATTTTTTGTTCGCCATTCTCGCTTTCGCGCTGTTGTACAGTATCGGGGTGCAGGGGCTCGCTCCCTGGGCGGACGCACCTCCGGCGCAAACGCCTGCGGCTGAAGCCGGCGTTCAGCGTGGTGATGTGATAGAGCAGGTCGACGGTCGTAATGTTGACGACTGGACCGACATCAACCTCGCTCTGACCCGGCGAGTAGGAGACACTGGTGTCATTGAACTGACGGTGCGCCGGGAAGGGCAGGTTCAGCGCCTGTCAGTGCCCATCAACCAATGGATGGCGCGTGACAGCGAACCCAACCCCATGGCCAGCCTTGGCTTGTATCCCAGCCGCCCTGATACACCGGCCGTGATCGGTCAGGTGGTTCCGGGCGGGGCTGCCGAAACCTCTGGTTTGCAGGCCGGTGACCGGATTGTCTCGGTCAATGGTCAAATGATCGAAAATTGGGTGGACTGGGTCGCCATTATTCAGCCCAATGGCGGCCGGTCGTTATCGGTCTTGCTCGAACGCGACCAGAGTCGGCAAACATTGACTGTCACGCCGGCAGAGCGAGATGTGGAAGGGCAAAACCAGGGCTATATCGGCGCTATTGCAGCGCCGGTTTCCTGGCCTGAAGAACAAATCATCGTCCAGCGGGAGTGGCCCTGGACGGGTGTCTGGCTCGGCCTGCAGGATACGGCAGAAATGGTCGGGCTCAGCTTTGCGATGCTTGGCAAAATGGTGACAGGTCTGGTGTCCGTAGAGCAAATTGGCGGTCCCATTTCCATGGCCCAGTTGGCGGGTGATTCGGTTGAGGGCGGCGTCGAGAGTTTTATCCGGTTTCTGGCCTTTATCAGCATCAGCCTGGGTGTCGTTAATTTGCTGCCCATTCCGATCCTGGATGGCGGCCATATTGTGATGTACGCCGTTGAATGGATGCGCGGCAAACCCTTATCAGAGCGTTTGCAGGTGATAGGGTCTCAGATTGGCCTGATGTTGATTGTCGGGTTGATGGTATTGGCATTTGTGAATGATATCGGCCGATTATAACGGTCAGTGATCGGTCGTGTGGCTTGTCCCGGCTGCTGCCCAGACAGCCCGATTGTAACCAACAGGAGTAACTATGAGATTTGTTGTCGCGGCAGCCCTTGCGCTGGTGTTCAGTGCAGGTGCCATGGCGGAGTCGTTTCGGGTCGATGCTCTGACCGTCAATGGCCTGCAGCGAGTGTCGCTGGGGTCGGTATTGCAGGCACTGCCGATTCAGGAGGGTGACCAGGTTGACTCCGACTCTGCCGACGATTGGCTGCGCGCGGTTTATGCGACCGGCTACTTCAGCGATGTGCAGGTACTGCGTGATGGGGATGCGCTGGTGTTTGCCGTGACCGAGCGCCCGGCCATCAACAGTGTCGAGTTTTCCGGCAACAAAGTCATTCCAACCGATACGCTGGAACGAGTGATGTCCGATGTGGGATTGGAAGAAGGTGAGATTTTCAATCAGTCCCTGCTCGAAGGCATTGAGCTGGAGCTGGAGCGTCAATACAGTATTCAGGGCCGGTACAATGCAACCGTGGTGCCTGAGGTAACCCCATTGTCGCTGAATCGGGTTGATGTCGAACTGGTGATCAGTGAGGGCCCGGTTGCCAAGATTAATCACATTGAGATTACCGGAAACTCGGTATTTACCGATGCAGAGTTACAAAGCTCGCTGCGGCTACGCGAGACCAGCAAACGCTATCCCTTTCAATTCATCGCACGCCGTAACCGGTTTGGACAGGCTCAACTGACCGGTGACCTGGCGCGTCTGGAAGACTATTACCTGGATCGCGGTTATCTGGATTTTCGTCTGGAGTCCCACCAGGTGTCGATATCCGACAATAAAGCGGATATCACGCTGATTCTCAATCTGTTTGAAGGTGAGCCCTATCAGGTGTCAGGGCTGTCTGTGACCGGCGACCTGGTGGATCTGGATGATGAGCTTGAAGCCCTGATTGATGTCACCGAAGGGGATGTGTACTCCCGCGTTGAAATCAGTGATCTGGCTTCGCGAATGAACGATGTACTGGGTAATCAGGGGTATGCCTTTGCTGAGGTCAACAGTGAGCTTGACCCTGATCGCGACGCACGAACGGTGGATGTCACCCTGCGTGTCAATCCGGGCAAGCCAGTCTATGTGAATCGCATTGAGATTCGTGGTAACTCGGAAACCAATGACGAAGTGATCCGCCGGGAAATGCGTCAGTTGGAGCGTGCTCTGGTGATCAACAGCAATATCCGGTTGTCGCGCCAGCGTCTCGAACGACTCGGTTACTTCAGTCGGGTCGAGATTCGAACGCAGCGCATCGAAGGGCGGGATGATCTCGTTGATTTGATTGTCACCGTTGAGGAAACCACGAATAGTCAGATCACCGGTTCCATCGGTTATTCAGACGCCGGTGGCTTTTTTACCGAAGCCAAGGTTGAGCAGAAGAACTTTCAGGGCAAGGGCTATGATTTTTCGGCTTCGGTAACAGTGAATAACGCCGAGCAAAACTATAACCTGTCGTTCGAAGACCCTTATTTTACGATTTATGGCGTCAGCCGCGGCATCGACCTGTACTACCGTCGTACCGATTTCAGTGAACAAACGTTCAGCACTTATGCGACTAACACAGCCGGTGGACGATTGCGCCTGGGTTATCCGTTGTCTGAAAACCAGCGTATCACCTACGGTATCGGTTACAGTCAGGATGAGTTGTTCCTGAGCGACAGTGCTCCTCTGGAAATGACAGAATTCCGTGACAACAACGGCAGTGACTATGAAATCATCGACACCCGGTTGACCTGGAACCTCAACAGCCTGAACGGCACCTTTAAGGCCAATCGCGGACGTCAGATAACCTTGTCAAGCGAAGTCGCCACACCGCTGGGAGATCTGACCTACTACCGTCTGACCGGCAGTGCCGAACAGTATTTCCCCATTAACGATCAATACAGCATCAGGCTTCATTCCGATGTCGGTTATGGCAGCGGCTATGGCGATGCGGATCGACTTCCGTTTTACAAACACTTCTATTCGGGTGGGGTCAGATCAGTACGCGGCTATCAGTACGGGTCTCTTGGTCCCCTGAGCACACCCGGTAATCCCCTGGATGACCCTTCTCCGATAGGGGGTAACATCAAGATCGAATACGGTGCTGAGCTGCTGGTGCCTCTGCCGTTTGTGCAAAGCCAGGATGCGTTCAGGGCATCACTCTTTGTGGACGGTGGCAACGTCTATTCCGACGAGTGCCGCACCGGCAACACCAATTGCACCAATGGCGTTGATTTGTCCGATCTGCGGTACGCCGCCGGTATCGACATTACCTGGATTACCCCCATCGCGCCGCTGAGCTTTAGCTACGCCTGGCCCCTGAACGCGCGTGATGGCGATCTTGAAAAGAACTTTGCCTTTACGATTGGTATTGGCTACTGAGCAGAACATTCCGGTTGAAATGGCGAAAGGCAGGGCCCACTACTCAGGTTTGGCCTTTCGCACTAGAATAACCGCCAGGGTGTCTGGCAGGTTTGTGCAGCATCACTCGAACTGAACAGGAGAGAGCATGAAGATTTCAGCACAACGAATAGTCCCCAGCAGAGCAATCAATACACAGCGGGCGACGTCCTGGCTAAACCGGTTGGCGCTCGCACTGGTCGCTATTGGATTGGCCGCCTCTGTACAAGCAACTGAAGTAGCGCTCCTGGACCAGAATTACGTACTGTTCAACAGTGAAGCTGCTCAGGATGCAACGGCTGAATTGAAGCGTGAGTTTGAACAGGAAGAGCAGCAAGTGCAGACGTTGGGGCAGTCGATCCAGCAATTGCAGAGCCGGGCACGAACCGACGCTGACATCATGACAGACACTGAACTCGCCGAACTTGAAGACGAGTTGCAGCAGCGGGCGCGTCAGCGTGAACAACTGGTCCGTCAGTTACAGCAAGTTCAGGGCGAGCGCCGCAATGCGTTTATTGAGCAGTACCAGCCGATGATGGCGCAGGCGATTGAGACAGCGGTCGATGGCAGTGAATTCGATGTAATTCTGGACAAGGCAGCGGTTGTCTACCATCGTAATTCCCTGGACATTACCGACGCGGTACTGGAAGAATTCAACGCGCTGTACCAGGCGCAACAATAAGCTGGCGAGTCAGACGGATGATTACTGCCCGACAATTGGCTGAGCAGCTCGATGCCGAGCTGGGTGGCAATGAACAGTTCTGGGACGAGCCGCTGGAGAGAGTATCTGCTCTCGACCAGGCTACGTCCGGGAGTCTTACTTTTCTGGCCTCCCGCCAGTTCCTGGCTGGTTTATCAGGCAGCCAGGCCACCGTGATTGTTCTGAGGCCGGATGTAGCTGATCAGGCACCGGCGACGGCTGCGCTGATCATGGTACCCGACCCCTACTTGGCCTACGCCCGTATATCTCACCGTTTCAGTCGGGAGCCCAAGCCAAACGGTCTGGTTCATGTCAGCGCTACGGTGGCCGGGGATGCCGTCGTCGCTGAGGGCGTATCGATCGGCCCCGGGGCTGTCATCGGCTCAGGCGTTCATATCGGAGCGGGCAGTGATATCGGTGCGGGGGCTGTATTGGAAGCCGGTGTGAGAGTTGGTAGTAACACCCGGATCATGGCGAATGTGACACTCTGCCACGGTGTGGTGATGGGCGATGATTGTCGGGTACAGTCAGGTACGGTCATCGGCTCGGATGGCTTCGGATTTGCGCCGGACGGAGAGCGTTGGCAGAGGATCGCGCAGGTGGGGACCGTGCGCATTGGTGATCGGGTCGACATCGGTGCCAATGTGAGTATCGACCGGGGTGCGATAAGCGACACGCGCATTGAAGACGATGTCATCATTGATAATCTGGTGCAGATCGCACACAACGTCGTCATCGGCAGGTCAACGGCTCTGGCCGGTCAGGTCGGTATCGCAGGCAGCACGACCCTGGGTGCCGGCTGTACCGTGGGCGGCCAAGCCGGTTTTGCCGGCCATATTACTGTCGCCTCCGGGTCGCATTTTACGGGTCAGGCGATGGTCACTAAAACACTTACGGACCCCGGTGTATATTCCTCCGGCTGGCCAGCTCAACCGAGTCGGGAGTGGCGCCGCACCGTTGCGCGCTTGCGTCAGTTAGAGCAGTATGAACAACGATTGAAGTCATTGGAGAAGGCGCTGGCAACGCGACCCGCCGCTCCGGAATCTGAGGACTCTGAATGAGCATTGAACTGCCACTGGATCACGAAGCCATTAAAGAATTCCTGCCGCATCGGTATCCGTTCCTGCTGGTCGACCGAGTCACGGAACTGACGCCGGGTGAAGCCATCGTGGGGTTCAAGAATGTAACGGGGAACGAAGAGCTGTTTAACGGGCATTTTCCCGGGCAGTCTATTTTCCCAGGCGTGCTGATGTGCGAAGCCATGGCTCAGGTATCGGCGATTCTTGGGTTTGCAACGTCCGGGAATCGCCCGGATGAGGGCTATTTGTATCTATTTGCCGGCCTCGACAACGTCAAATTCAAGAAACAGGTTGTGCCCGGAGACCGCCTCGATTTGTTCAGTACATTGGTTTCGGAGCGTCGTGGGATTTTCAAATTCAATTGCCGGGCGGAAGTGGACGGGAAGCTGGCGGCCACGGCCGACATTGTCTGTGCAGAACGGAAGTCAACGTCGTGATTCATCCTACTGCACTGGTCGATCAAACGGCCCGAATTGCGGATGGCGCTGTTATCGGCCCGTATACCATCATCGGCCCGGATGTCGAGATTGGGGAAGGGTGCTGGATAGGTCCGCATGTCGTCATTAACGGGCCGACGACCATTGGGCGGCATAACAAAATTTTTCAGTTTGCCAGCGTTGGCGAAGCTTGCCAGGACTTGAAATACAAGGGTGAGCCCACGCGGCTGGTCATCGGTGATCACAACACCATTCGAGAAAGCGCGACCTTGCATCGGGGTACCATCCAGGACAACGGAGAAACCCGGGTAGGCAGCCATTGCCTGCTGATGGCCTATTCACATGTCGCCCACGATGTAGTGCTGGGGGATCGGGTGATTCTGGCCAACTCCGCCCAACTGGCAGGCCACGTGAAAGTGGGTGATTACGCCATTGTCGGGGGGCAGTCCGGCATACATCAGTACGTATCGATCGGCGAGCATACGTTTATTGGTGCTGGCTCCACGGTACTGAAAGACGTACCGGCCTATGTCACCGTTCAGGGCTACCCGGCGGCACCTCATGGGATGAATACCGAAGGATTGCGTCGACGGGGTTTCTCCGCTGAAGCCATCAAAGCGTTACGAAACGCCTACAAAACCGTATACCGGGAAAGTAAGACTGCCAAGGCTGCACTGGCTGAATTGGCACCGGTTGCCGAGCAGTTTCCGGAAGTGGCGGTATTCGTACGCAGCATCGAATCGGCCAGTCGGGGTATTGTGCGCTGATGTCCCGACGGTTGCGTGTAGCCGTGCTGGCCGGTGAAGCCAGTGGCGACATTCTCGGTGCGGGTCTGATGCGTGCATTGCGCGCGCGCTACCCCGATGTCGAATTTGGTGGTATCGGCGGCGAACGCATGGTTGCACAGGGCCTGGACAGTCGAGTTTCGATGGAGCGGTTGTCGGTTATGGGGCTGACTGAAGTATTGGGTCGGTTACGTGAATTGTTCCGCATTCGGGCCGCCTACCGGGACTGGTGCATACACTGGCAGCCCGATGTGTTCGTCGGCATAGATGCCCCGGACTTTAACCTGGGTCTCGAGCGTCAGTTGCGCGATGCGGGCATCAAAACCGTACATTATGTCTCGCCTTCCGTCTGGGCCTGGCGCCAGGGTCGGATTAAAAAGATACGTCGAAGTGTCGATCACATGCTGACGCTTCTGCCTTTCGAAGCGGATTTCTACCGACAACACCAGGTACCAGTCACCTTTGTCGGCCATACCCTGGCTGATCAGTTGCCAATGGAGCCGGATCGGTCGGCCGCAAGGGACCGTTTGGGTGTACCGCAGCAGGGCCTTTGCCTGGCGATATTGCCCGGTAGCCGGGGCAGTGAGGTCGGGCGACTAGCGCCACTGTTTTTGCAAGCGGCAACACTGGCTCAGGAAACGCTCGGCCCCCTCAATGTCCTCATTCCCGCTGCCAATGAGTTTCGCCGTGAGCAAATTGAAGCCGCGGTGCGCCAACATGGCAATGGGTTGCATATTCAGCTTTATGCCGGTCAGTCGACTGATGTCATGGTTGCCAGTGATGGCGTTCTACTCGCTTCCGGCACAGCCGCGCTGGAGGCTATGTTGCTGAAACGGCCCATGGTAGTGTCCTATCGACTCACGGCACTGACCTTCCGCATTATGCGGGCCATGGCGACCACTCGCTGGGTTTCCTTGCCTAATATTCTAACGCAGAGTGACTGGGTGCCAGAGCGACTTCAGGATGACGCAACGCCTGGGCGCCTGGCAACAGATCTGATCAGGGTGCTGACCGATTCCAATTACCGCGATCAGTTTGAACAGCGCTCTCGGTTCCTCCATCGTCAGTTGGCAAGGGGTGCTGACGAACAGGCTGCGCAGGCCGTTCTGGCGGTAGCCGGAGTCACCGCCGAATGACTCAGCAAGGCCTAGCGTTTCAAAAGGCCGGAGACCTGGTCGCCGGTGTCGATGAAGTTGGACGAGGCCCACTGGCGGGCGATGTAGTCGCAGCGGCGGTTATTTTGGACCCCAGGCAGCCGATTGAAGGGCTAACAGATTCCAAAGCGCTCTCGGCAAAACGTCGTGAACAGCTCAGTGACCTTATCAAGGCTCGGGCCCTGAGCTGGTGTGTTGCTCGCGCCAGTGTCGCTGAAATTGACGAATTGAACATTTTGCAGGCAAGCCTGCTGGCCATGCGCCGTGCGGTGGCGGGCCTGTCGGTAGTGCCCGGTTTCTGCCAGGTTGATGGCAATAAGTTGCCTGAAGGCCTGCCTTGCCCGGCCGAGGCCATTGTTAAAGGGGATGGCCTGATCGCTGCCATTGGTGCGGCGTCCATACTGGCTAAGGTTCAGCGCGATGCCGAGATGGTTGCTCTCGACCAGCGCTACCCACAGTACGGTTTCGCCCGCCACAAAGGCTACCCGACTCCGGTGCACCTGGCGGCGTTGCAGGTTCACGGCGTCATTGCCGAGCATCGGCGCAGTTATGCGCCGGTTAAAGCCATTCTGGCGGAAGCCAGGTAACGCATCATTCAAGTTTGGAGACGATGGCCCGCGTCGGATACCGGCAGTGCCTCGGCGGGGTCGGTCGGAATGCCGCTCACTCAATCGGTCGAGGGTGGTACCTCTGGCCCGCCACCCCGGGCGAGCTGTACCCATGCTAAAACGCTCCTGGCGTTTTAGTCCCTGCTGCGGACTCCCCCGCAGAGGCACCACGGGCATCCACCGCTCGCTCTGCACTGACCCTTATACTTGAATCGTTAATTGTCTGAACCAGTACCTGCCAACCGGCCGCTTCAAGTAGTACCATGGGTATCGGTCAAGAAGGAGAAAGCCCCGCGTGTCCGCTCAATTTGTACATCTCAGAGTTCATACCGAATATTCCCTGGTCGATGGCCTGATCCGTCCCAAGGCCCTGGTGCAGGCGGCGCTCAAGCAAAGCATGCCAGCCGTGGCGATCACGGATATCACCAACTTTTTCGGTTTGATCAAGTTTTACAACGCCGCCCTGGGTGCTGGCATCAAGCCCTTGCTGGGGGCTGACTTGTGGCTAGAGAATCCGGCGGATCCAGCAACCCCCTTCCGAATGACCGTGTTGTCACAAAACGCACAGGGTTACCGTCATCTGACTGAACTGATTTCCGACGCTTATCAGACGCACCAGGTACACGACCGCGCGGTCATAAAACCGGAATGGCTTGCACAAAAGAACGCAGGTCTGATTCTGCTCAGTGGCGGTCGCTTCGGAGACGTCGGTGAAGCATTGAGTCGTGGCAAAGCGGACGTTGCCGGCGAGCTTGCCCGGCACTGGCAGTCGATATTTGGTGATCGCTATTACCTGGAGTTGCAACGTACCGGGCGAGATCAGGATGAAGTCATTGTTCAGGGTGGTTTATTGCTGGCGCGCGAGCTCGACATTGCGGTGGTGGCCACCAACGATGTCATGTTTCTGACTCAGGACGACTTTGACGCCCATGAAGCCCGGGTCTGCATCAACGATGGCGTGACGGTAGACGACCCCAGGCGCCCACGCCGTTATTCCGACCAGCAGTATCTGAAAAGCGCTGACGAGATGGCACAGCTGTTCTCTGATGTGCCCGAAGCCATCGATAACAGCCTGCTGATTGCCGAGCGTTGTTCAACCACGGTGAAACTGGGTGAGTACTTCCTGCCGGATTACCCCATCCCAGATGGCATGACCATGGATGAGTACTTCCGCCAACTGAGCTTTGAAGGGTTGGAGCGACGACTGGCCGTCAGCCTGAAAAAAGACGATCCAGAGTATGCCAGCAAGCATGCCGAGTACGTGACACGGCTCGAATTCGAACTGAACATCATCATTCAGATGGGGTTTCCCGGCTACTTTCTGATCGTGATGGACTTTATTCGCTGGGCCAAGGAGCACGACATACCCGTGGGGCCAGGGCGGGGGTCCGGTGCCGGTTCACTGGTTGCCTATTCGCTGGATATCACCGATCTGGACCCGCTGGAATACGATCTGCTGTTCGAACGTTTCCTGAATCCGGAACGGGTCTCCATGCCTGACTTCGACGTCGACTTTTGCATGGAAAAGCGCGACCGCGTTATCCAGTATGTGGCCGATCAGTATGGCCGACAGGCAGTGTCCCAGATCGTCACTTTCGGCACCCTGGCCGCCAAGGCGGTGGTGCGCGATGTGGCACGGGTGCAGGGCAAGGCCTATGGCCTGGCTGACCGTATTTCCAAGATGATCCCCGCTGATCCGGGCATGACGCTGACCAAAGCGATTGAGGACGTTGCCGAACTCAAGGAATTCCTGGCCGATGACGAAGAAGGCATGGAAATCTGGGAAATGGCGCTCAAACTGGAGGGCATTACCCGCCAGACCGGCAAGCATGCCGGGGGCGTGGTCATCGCGCCGACCAAGCTGACTGACTTTTCTCCCTTGCTGTGCGAAGAAGACGGGAGTGGCCTGGTTACTCAGTACGATAAAAACGACGTGGAATCCGCAGGTCTGGTCAAATTCGACTTTCTCGGGTTACGGACCCTGACCATCATTGACTGGGCGTTAAAGATCATCAACCCCAGGCTGGCCGCCAAAGGCCAGTCTGCCATTGATATTGCGCACATTCCGCTCGACGACGAACCCTCCTTTCAGCTGTTGCAGAAAGCCCAGACCACGGCGGTGTTCCAGCTCGAATCACGGGGCATGAAAGACCTGATCAAGCGTTTGAAGCCAGATTGCCTGGAAGACATGATCGCCCTGGTCGCCTTGTTTCGGCCCGGGCCGCTGCAATCGGGCATGGTTGATAACTTCATCAACCGCAAACACGAACGCGAGGAAATGGCCTACCCGGATCCACAGTACCAGCATGAGTGGCTCAAACCGATACTGGCGCCCACTTACGGGATCATTCTGTATCAGGAACAGGTGATGCAGATCGCCCAGGAGCTTGCGGGCTATACACTGGGCGGTGCTGACCTGCTACGCCGGGCCATGGGCAAGAAAAACCTGGAAGAGATGGCCAAGCAGCGTGAGGTCTTCGCCGCTGGTGCGGCCTCCAAAGGGGTTGATGCCGACCTGGCCACCAAAATCTTTGACCTGGTGGAGAAGTTCGCCGGCTACGGTTTCAACAAGTCACACTCGGCCGCCTATGCCCTGGTGTCCTATCAGACCCTATGGCTCAAGGCGCATTATCCCGCCGCGTTTATGGCGGCAACCATGTCCTCCGAGCTGGATAACACGGACAAGGTGGTCATTTTTATAGAGGACTGCCGGCAACTGGGTATTGATGTCCTGCCACCGGATGTAAATGCCGGTGACTATATGTTCACGGTGAATCAAACCGACCAGATCATTTACGGCCTGGGTGCGATCAAAGGCGTCGGCGAAGGGCCTGTAGAGGCCATTGTCGCAGCTCGATCCAGCGGCGGACCTTTTACCGACCTCTTCGATTTCTGTGAACGGGTCGACAGCCGCAAAGTCAACAAACGCTGTATTGAAGCGCTGATAAAGGCGGGTGCCCTGGACCAGCTTGCGCCGCACCGGGCTATGTTGCTGGCGGCTATGGACGATGCGGCGCGCACGGCCGAGCAGTCGGCCAGTAACCAGGCCGCAGGCATGATCGATCTGTTCAACGACATGCAGGTGGAAAGCCAGAAAGCGCCTTATGCGCCTTATGAGCAGGTCATGCAGCATTCACTGAAAGAGCGGCTGATCGGCGAAAAAGAAACGCTGGGTCTGTATCTGACCGGGCACCCGATTGATGAATACGAATCGGAAGTTAACAAAATCGCCTCAATGCGTCTCGGCGAACTGGACATGCCTCCGGAGGAACTGCGGCGCCTGCGCAAGCAGACCAAAACCCTGGCTGGTCTGGTGTTGGGTGTTCGTACCCGACAGACACAGCGCGGCGATACCATGGCCATCGTCTCACTTGATGACCGTACCGGACGCATTGAGATGACGCTATTCGGAGACGATTACCAGCGTTTCAAACCTTTGCTGGAGCCGGATCAGGTGATTTTTGTGGAAGCTGAGATTGGCTGGGACGACTACGCCGAGCGGGCCCGGATCCGGGCGCAGAATATTTACACCCTGGCGCAGGCCCGCCAGGAACTGATTCGTAGCATTGAGTTTCGGGTAACCGAAGCCCAGGCGCAGGACTTCCTTCAGCGGCTGAACGACCTGGTGCGCAGCGACCTGGAGGAGGGTCAGGGCACACCGGTCTGGATCAGCTATGAATCAAGGGTGGCCAAGGGACAGGTGCGGCTGGACCCGGCACACCGGATTCCGCTGGAGGATGAGGTGTTGCACCGCATTCGACAGACATTTGATGATGCGGCCTACCGCTTTCGTTATCAGGATTGATCCTGCACAGAGGCAGGTTAGGGGCGACAATCGGCACTCCATCTGTAGATTGTTTCCGTTTGTTCAAAGCTCAATAAGGTTTGATGCGCTTGCTCAATGGCAGTCTGCCCATTAGGCTGATTGCAACAACGAATTGAACCGCCCGGGGTGTGCGGCGGTCCTGATCGGCGATGTCAACCTGATTCAACAGTTGACGCCGACGCCCAGCCTGCTTTACTTGGCGGTTGGCGGACACGCAGTACACCATTTAAGGGCACACTAGGGAAAAGGCATGAATCCAGATTATTTGGAATTTGAACAACCCATTGCAGACCTGATTGCCAAAATCGAAGAATTGCGGCTGGTTGGTAACCGCAATGATCTTAATATCTCAGCGGAAATCGAAAAGCTGAATGCTCAGTCGGTCAAATTGACCGAACAAATTTTTTCCAACCTGAGCTCCTGGCAGGTTTCCCAGTTGGCTCGCCATCCAAAACGGCCCTATACGCTCGATTACATCAACCATGTCTTTACTGACTGGGATGAACTGCACGGTGACCGTCACTATGGCGACGATGCTGCCATCGTCTCAGGCGTTGCCCGGCTGAACGAAGAACCGGTGCTCATCGTTGGCCACCAGAAAGGCCGCGATGTGAAAGAAAAGGTGCGTCGTAATTTTGGTATGCCCAAGCCCGAAGGCTATCGCAAGGCATTGCGACTGATGCAAATGGCAGAGCGTTTCAAGATGCCGGTGCTGACCTTCATTGATACACCCGGTGCTTACCCGGGCATTGGTGCGGAAGAGCGTGGGCAAAGTGAGGCGATTGCCTACAATTTGTTGAAATTGTCATCGCTGAAAACCCCGATTATCTCGACCGTTATTGGTGAAGGTGGCTCCGGTGGCGCGCTCGCCATTGGCGTCTGCGATCATTTGAACATGCTGCAATACAGCACCTATTCGGTGATTTCGCCTGAGGGTTGTGCGTCTATCCTCTGGAAAACCGCCGAGCGAGCATCAGATGCAGCTGAGGCCATGGGCATTACCGCGCCGAAGTTGCGCGAGTTGGGCCTGGTCGATACCGTCATCAAGGAACCGCTGGGGGGGGCACACCGCAACCCTGAAGCCATGGCGGCTGACTTGCGCCACGCCCTGATTGGTCAACTCGATAAACTGCGCGGTGTTGCGGTCGACGACTTGCTGGAAAGCCGCTACCAGCGATTGATGTCGTTCGGGCTTGAAACAGCCTGACTCGAAAGCTGGCGGTTAAACGACTATTCTGAAGCGACGTCTGGCGACGTCGTTTTTGCTTTGGTCTGCTACTGGCGGCAGTCCGTAAAATGAAACCGGCTCCGGTCGCCAAAGCCCGGATGACAGATCGAAGCATGGCAGAAACTGATGACGGCGGCTTATTCCTTTGCGTTTCGACAGTACGACCCCCTGGTCTCAGGCGACATTGCTCTGTTGCTGAACCGCTATTTGGAGGGTGAGCGTGCACTGGAAGGCGCACCCGCCTACTTGTTCGATGTGGTGCTGCTCGATGGCACCCTGATTGGTCAGATTGACCTGCGTGTCGGTGACACGCCTGCCCTGGTGACCTACGCGGGCCAGATTGGCTACGGCATCGACCGCCCGTACCGCGGACATCATTATGCGGCCAAAGCCTGTGAGTTGCTTCGAACCGTGGCGCTCGATCATGGCATGCAAGCACTCTGGATCACCTGTAACCCCGACAACATTGCTTCCGTGCGTACCTGCGAACGTATTGGCGCCCGGTTTGTGGAGCGCGTGTCAGTTCCCCGCGGTACCGAGCTCTGGCGCCGTGGTGATCGTGAGAAATTGCGCTATCGCTGGGGTCTGTCAGACCGGATCGAGGCATGACCGAGCCAGATTACCCCGCCGCCCGGTGTTTTGACGCCTGGCTGGCCGAGTCAACCAGGCGGCCAGTCTTTGTCGGTTACAGTGGCGGCCTGGACTCCCATCTTCTGTTGCACGAACTTTGCCTTCGGCTTCCTCCGGGGGATGTTGTCGCTCTGCACGTCAATCATGGCCTTAGCCCCCACGCAGAAGCCTGGCAAACGCATTGTGAACAGCAATGCCAGCAACTTGGCTGTGGTTTCGAGGCGTTTTCGGTGGCGGTTACGACCCGCGGCGAAGGTCTTGAGGCGGCGGCCCGAAAGGAGCGATATCGGGTTTTGCTTGACCGTGTCCCCCGGGGCTACAGCGTATGGCTCGGACATCATCTTGATGACCAGCTAGAGACCCTGATGCTGAGACTGCTGCGTGGCAGTGGCTTGACCGGGCTGTCGGCTATGGCCGATCGCGTTGACCGGCAGCAGCGGCAACTGTTGAGGCCCCTGTTGACAACGTCTCGTCAAAGCATTGAGCGCCGGGCTGATCAATTGGGGCTGCATTGGATTAACGACGACAGCAATACCGACCTTCGCTTTGATCGCAATTTTTTACGTCTGCAGGTATTGCCGCTCATAGCCACTCGCTGGCCCCAGTATCGTCAAACCCTGGCGCGCTCGCTCGGCCACCTTGATCAGGCCGCCCGACAGCAACACAGCCAACTTGACGCTCAGCTTGAGCATCGTCTGGCTCACGATGGGGCCCTGAAGGCCGTGCAACTGGACGACTGGTCCACGGAGCAGGTTCAGGCGCTGATTCATCGCTGGCTTTATCGGCAAAATGTCAGATCACCCAGCGCAGCCGTGTTGCAGCGCATTGTCAGCGAAGTGGTCAATGCTCGCGTTGATGCCCAACCAGAAGTTGCCTTTGCCAACGGTTCAGTAAGACGCTTCCGAACCGCCCTTTACTGGGTGCCCAATGTCGGTGAACCGACCGCCCCGCCCGATGTTGTGAGTGACCAATGGCAACACTGGGCAGGCGTCGGCTGGTTGCACCTGCGGCAAAGCAGCGAAGGCCCTGGTCGAATTCGCGGCGAACCCGCCGACTGGCACTGGCGCCTGCGTGAAGGAGGGGAGTCGCTTTGGCCCGCCGGGCGCTCGGCGCGGCGGGATTTGAAACGGCTGCTGCAGGAATACCGGTTGCCCTCCTGGCAGCGTGACCGGGTACCGCTGGTTTTCGCGGGTGATGAACTGGTGGCGGTTGCGAACCTGACTGTGGATGCCGCCTGGCAAGCGAAGCCAGGTGAGCCAGGGTGGTTGCTGGACTGGCAGGCATCACCTCCGGATGGTGTACAAGACCTGCAATCGCAAAGCGATAACAGCGATTAATGATTGAGGCAGAAGGGCTTTTTTGCTAATCTGGCGTCCCATCTTAAGTCGCACAAATTCCCACACCTGCAACACGTCTTGTGGCCCTTAAAAACGCCATCGGGCGGGCTTTTGCGTTGTGGTGGGTGATTGATTGCGGCAGGCCAACTTTGCGACTATCGGATGGGATCTATTATGACGCGTTACATTTTTGTCACCGGCGGTGTGGTGTCTTCACTGGGTAAGGGCATTGCATCGGCCTCGCTGGGCGCTATTTTGCAGGCGCGCGGGTTGTCGGTGACCATGCTCAAGCTGGATCCCTACATCAACGTTGACCCGGGCACCATGAGCCCATTTCAGCACGGTGAAGTCTTTGTTACAGAAGACGGCGCCGAAACTGACCTCGACCTTGGCCACTACGAACGCTTCGTACGAACCACCATGACCCGTCGCAACAACTTCACCACTGGCCGTATCTATCAGGATGTCTTGCGCAAAGAGCGCCGGGGCGATTATCTGGGCGGTACCGTTCAGGTTATTCCGCACATCACCGATGAAATCAAGCGTCGCGTCATTGAAGGCGCCGGCGATGCCGATGTCGCCCTGGTCGAAGTTGGTGGTACCGTGGGCGATATCGAATCGCTGCCATTTCTGGAAGCCGTGCGACAGTTGAAGGTTGAGCTTGGCAGTCGCCGGGCGCTGTCAATGCACCTGACGCTGGTGCCGTACATCGCCACCGCCGGTGAAGTAAAAACCAAGCCGACTCAGCATTCAGTGAAAGAGTTGCGCACCATTGGCCTGCAGCCCGATATTCTGGTGTGCCGCTCAGAGCGCCCCATTGGAAAAAGCGAACTGCGCAAGATCTCGTTGTTTACCAACGTCGAAGAGCGCGCGGTTATTCCGCTTCCGGATGCCGATACCATTTATCGCATCCCCGGTATGTTGCACCGCTCAGGCCTGGATGACATCGTTGTTGAAAAGTTTGGTCTGGATTGCCCGCAACCGGATCTGGCCGACTGGGAAGACGTCACCGACCGCAAGCTGAACCCGGACGGTGAAGTGACCATTGCCATGGTCGGCAAGTACATGGAGCTGCTGGATGCCTACAAATCCCTGATTGAAGCCATTGATCACGCCGGCATCCGGTCACGTACCAAAGTCAATATCCGCTTCATCGACGCAGAAGAGGTCGAAAAGCAGGGCACTGATTGCCTGGCCGGTGTGCAAGGCTTGCTGGTGCCGGGCGGGTTTGGTTACCGCGGTGTGGAAGGCAAGATTGCGACGGCCCGTTATGCCCGCGAAAACAAGATTCCCTACCTGGGCATCTGCCTGGGTATGCAAGTTGCTGTCATCGAATTTGCGCGCAACGTTGCTGGCTTCGACGGTGCTCACTCCACTGAGTTTGATCGCCAGACTCGCCATCCCGTGGTTGGCCTGATCACCGAATGGATTGAAGCCGACGGCAAAAAGGTTGAGCGAGACGATAAAACCGACCTGGGCGGTACCATGCGACTGGGCGGGCAGGAGTGCATGCTGACCGAAGGCTCGCGGTCTGCAGCCTGTTATGGCAAGCCGCGCATTGTCGAACGGCACCGGCACCGGTACGAAGTCAACAACCATTATGTAGAAGACTTACAGAAATCCGGTCTGATCATCGCCGGTCGTTCGGTCGATGGCGCACTGGTTGAAATCATCGAAGTGCCTGACCACCCCTGGTTCGTAGCCTGCCAGTTTCACCCGGAGTTTACCTCTACACCGCGTGATGGCCATGGTTTGTTCAGTGGTTTTATCGGCGCTGTGCGCGCCATGGCACAGTGAACGACAGTGATCAGGGGTGGCAATCAAGGGGTTTTCCCCTATAATCCGGCGCTGTCCGTTTTGTAATAAAACTACATTTTGTGCGGTCGAGTTTCCGGCCGGTCACGGTTGAAAAACCAGGGTGGCCATGCAGTGGCTGGAGCTCGGGCGCCGCAACACGGCTTATTGAACAATCAGGAGAGTCACAGATGGCCAAGATTCTAGACATCAAAGCACGTGAAGTGCTCGATTCACGCGGTAACCCGACCGTTGAGGCGGACGTTATCGTCGAAGGCGGCATTCGCGGCCGTGCCTGCGCGCCATCAGGCGCCTCTACCGGCTCACGCGAGGCTCTGGAGCTGCGCGATGGCGACAAGAGCCGTTACCTGGGCAAAGGCGTACTGAAGGCTGTCGCTGCCATTAATGGTCCGATTCGCGATGCTCTGCTGGGATTTGATGCCCTGAATCAATCAGGTCTCGACGCCACCATGATCACGCTTGATGGCACCGAAAATAAATCCAACTTCGGTGCAAACGCGATTCTCGCTGTGTCTCTTGCAGCGGCCAAAGCGGCCGCGCTGTCCAAAGGCGTGGAGCTCTATGTACACATTGCCGACCTGAACGGTACGCCCGGCCAGTACAGTCTGCCCGTTCCGATGATGAACATCATTAACGGTGGCGAGCACGCCGACAATAACGTCGATATTCAGGAATTCATGGTGCAGCCCGTGGGTGCCAAGTCGTTCAGTGAAGCCTTGCGCATGGGTGCGGAGATATTTCACGCGCTGAAGAAGGTGCTCAGTGCCAAAGGCCAGAATACCGCAGTTGGTGATGAAGGGGGCTTCGCTCCGAATCTGGAGAGTAACTCTGCGGCACTGGCTGCCATCAAAGAAGCGGTTGAAGCCGCAGGCTATGAGTTGGGTAAAGACATTACCCTGGCGATGGACTGTGCGGCATCCGAGTTCTACGAAAACGGCCAGTACAACCTCAAAGGCGAAGGCAAGGTCTTTACCTCTGAAGAGTTTTCCAACTACTTGCAGCAGCTGACTCGGGAATACCCCATCGTGTCAATTGAAGATGGTCTGGACGAGTCTGACTGGGACGGTTTTGCCTACCAGACACGCCTGATGGGTGACAAAATCCAGCTGGTGGGCGACGACCTGTTCGTAACCAACACCAAGATCCTGCAGGAAGGCATCGACAAGGGTATCGCCAACTCGATCCTGATCAAGTTCAACCAGATCGGATCGCTGACCGAAACACTGGCGGCCATTAAGATGGCCAAGGATGCCGGTTATACCGCGGTTATCTCACACCGGTCGGGCGAAACCGAAGACGCAACCATTGCCGATCTCGCGGTGGGTACGGCGGCTGGCCAGATTAAAACCGGTTCGTTGTGCCGTTCAGACCGTGTCGCCAAGTACAACCAATTGCTGCGCATTGAGGAAGAATTGGGCGACAAGGCGGTTTACAATGGCCTGAAAGAGATAAAAGGTCAGGGTTAAGCCGGTTCTGTTGCCTGTTTGGGTGAGAATTGAACAGTAAATGCAAAAGGGGGCTTGGCCCCCTTTTTTGTTTGAGTCAGAATGCCGCCAGAGTTGTACAATGGTGCCGAGCAAGCGCCCCCCTCCCGAACCGAACCGAACCGGGAGGTCACACACTGCCACCGTTGCGTGGCCTGACAGAGAGAAGCCAACCGGTGAAAACCAGTGCTGTGCCACAACTGCAACGCCAAAACCCGCTGCGCTGGCTGCAAGTTGTCTTGTTGGTGTTACTGGTCATGTTGCAATATCGCTGGTGGTTGGGCGAAAACAGCTGGGTTGATGTGACTCGCCTGCAAACCGATGTGGCCGACCAACAGCGAATCAATGCCGATCGCCAGGCGCGCAATGATGTTCTCAGTGCCCGGGTAGCGGATCTTAAGTCCGGACTGGATGCCGTCGAAGAGCTGGGTCGCAGTGACCTCGGGCTGATCAAGCCAGGCGAGGTTTTCTACGTCATACCCGCTGAATAGTGGCAGTGCGACGGTTGATTTGGACACTATGGACCTAACTGATTTCCCTCGTGTGCACCTGGTATTTCCTGCGGCCGGAATCGGGCAGCGTTTTGGCCAGCCACACCCCAAGCAATATACTCAATTGGCTGGCAAAACCTTGCTGGAATGGACGCTTGACGCCTGGAGTGATTTGCCTTTTCAGGGTGAGCGCATACTGGTGTTGTCCGGTAATGATGCTCAGGGACATGCCCTGGCGACCCGTTACCCTGGGTTGCGCTGTGTCGAAGGCGGAGCAGAACGCGCCGAGTCGGTACTGGCAGGGCTGTCGGCCATCAACGCGGCGACAGACGATTGGGTTATGGTGCATGACATCGCTCGCCCTTGTGTGCGCCGGGCCGATATTCTGGCGTTACTGGCTCATTGTCAGTCCGCAGGGCAAGGTGCACTGCTGGCGCGCCCGTTGACAGATACCATTAAGCGTAAAACGGGTGAGCAGGTGTCGACGGTTGACCGCCGGCAGCTATGGGCAGCCATGACCCCCCAATGCTTTCGCCATGGGCAACTGCACAATGCCTTGTCATTCGGTCTGGCCGAGGCTACATATCTGACCGACGAAGCCTCGGCCATGGAAGCGTTGGGTGAACCGGTGGGTTTGGTCAGTGGCAGTGGCGACAACATCAAAGTGACGCACCCGGACGATTTGGCACTGGTGGCGTTTTATCTGGAACAACAGGGTCGGCTGAGCTCGACCTGACGGTCACAAACAGCGATCGCTTCAACGAGGCAAGGCATGCGAATAGGCCATGGTTTTGACGTACACCGGTTTGATCCGGATGCCGGTCCGACGGACATAAGGCTGGGCGGGGTGCTTGTGCCCGCTGAGCATCCATTGCTGGCGCATTCCGATGGCGATGTCGTGCTGCACGCTATCGCTGATGCGCTGCTGGGTGCGGCAGCCCTGGGCGACATTGGTGAGTGGTTTCCGGACACAGACACGCAATGGGCCGGTGCGGACAGTCGGGCTTTGCTGGCCAATGTTTATCACCGCATCGTCAGTCAGGGGTATCGGCTGTTGAATCTGGATGTCACCGTCATCGCCCAGGCCCCTCGCTTGGGAAGTTACAAAGCTGCGATGAAACTGACCATCGCTGAAACGCTGCACTGTGATCCGGCACAGGTGAACATTAAGGCGACCACGACCGAGAAACTTGGCTTTACCGGTCGCAAAGAGGGCATCGCCACCGAAGCGGTGTGTTTGCTGGAGGTGGCGTCTTGATGGAGCTGCCGCAATGGCCCAGAGCCTGGGGTGATGTTGTCGGGGCGGGTCGACTAAAAGCCGAGCCGGCCGATTTTTACGTAGATGAGGCTCTGCCGGAGTCGGCCTCCGGTGAGGGTGAGCACTTATGGGTCACCCTTGAAAAAACAGGACAGAATACCGCCTGGGTTGGCAAGCAACTGGCACGTTGGGCCGGAATTGCGCCCCGGGATGTCAGTTACGCCGGGTTAAAAGATCGCCATGCCGTGACCCGCCAGACCTTCTCCTTGCACCTGCCGGGCAAGCCAGACCCATCCGAACCTCTGCGTCTGGATGGCGTTCAGGTGCTGGCCCTCAAGCGACATGGTCGCAAACTGCGTACGGGCCAGTTGATTGGCAACCAATTTGTGATTCGCTTGCGCGACTGGCAAGGCGACACCGATGCGCTGGCGCAACGCTGGCAACGGGTCGTCGAGCAGGGATTTCCAAATTATTTTGGCCCGCAGCGGTTTGGCGATCAGGGTCAGAACCTGAGTCGGGCACTGGCCTGGATTCGCGGTGAGGGCAGATTGCCGCGGGGACAACAAGGCATACACGTCTCCGCGATGCGCAGCTTTCTGTTCAATGCTTTGCTGGCAGAACGTGTCGGGCAGGGAACCTGGAACCAGTTGTTGCCTGGCGATTTTCTCCAGTTCAAAGAAGGTAAGCGCGGGTTTGAATGTCTTGAACCGACTGATAGCGAGTGGTCACGCGTGGCGTCTGGCCAGCTCTCCCCTAGCGCCAGCCTGCCCGGAGAGCAGTCGGAAGTGTTTGCTCTGCTTGATGAGCGTGAATCGACGCTGCTGAGTGCCGAGTCGGAATGGACTCAGGCGTTGGTACGGCTGCGCATTCAGCGCAGTTTGCGCAAGTTGCGTGTTTACCCTGAACACGGGCAATTGGAATGGCAGGGGAGCGATCCGCAATTTCGGTTCTTTTTACCGGCAGGCAGTTACGCCACTGCGTTGCTGCGAGAGGTATCGGGTTGTGATGAGGAGGTAACTCCTTGAATCTGACCGGCATCGGCATGACTTCCCAGCGGACCCGACAGCGGCTGATTGAACGGCTGTTTGCCAAGGGCATCCGCGACCCCCGTGTTATGGAATGTTTCATGAAAGTGCCCCGCCACATCTTTGTTGATGAGGCATTGGGGCACAAAGCCTACGAAGACATCGCTGTGCCAATTGGCTATGGTCAGACATTGTCGCAACCCTACATCGTGGCACGTATGAGTGAACTGGTGCTGGCGGCACCACACCATGAGCGTATTTTGGAGATCGGCACCGGATCGGGCTTCCAAACCTCCGTGCTGGCGCACCTGGTCGATGAGATTTACTCGGTAGAGCGGATTAAACCATTGCAGTTGAAAGCGCGGGAACGGTTGCGACTGCAAAAGCTTTACAATGTGCGCCTCAAACTGGATGACGGCTTTCTGGGCTGGCCCGATGCCGGACCATTCGATGTGATCATTGGAACCGCCGCTCCCGACTCGCCACCGCAATCCCTGCTCGACCAACTGGTGCCTGACGGCGGACAACTGATCCTGCCCGTGGGTGCCGCCGAGCAGTATTTAACCGTGGTCGAACGCCAGGGTGATGAGTTTACCGAGCGGCGCATTGAACCCGTGCACTTTGTTCCGATGCTCGCTGGCATTCAAACGGGCGAAACCGATACGCTGAGGCTGTGAATGAACATTTTCCGGCCTGTAGTGCTTGTAACCGGGCAGGGATATTACCCATCAATAGGGAGTCACTGAGTGATTAAGTTGATACTGAGCTGGTTTTTCAAAGGTGCTGTCATGGGTGCGGCGGATGCTGTACCCGGCGTATCCGGTGGCACCATGGCGCTGATCACGGGCATCTATGAGCGGCTGATCAATGCGCTGGCCTCATTCCGGCCCGGTTTACTGGTGGGTCTGTCGAAAGGGCAGATTGCGGCCGTCTGGCGTGAGATCGACGGTACCTTTCTGGCCAGTCTGGGTCTGGGCATTCTGGTCAGTCTGGTGACGGTTCTGAATCTTGTTCAGTGGCTGTTAATCGCCGCACCGCCAATATTGTGGGCGTTCTTTTGTGGCTTGATTGTCGCGTCGCTGGTTATGTTGCTCAAGCAACACCGTTGGCACCGTGTTGATGTTGGCCTGTTTCTAGTTGGTACCGCTATTGCGGCGAGTATTTCCTTTGCGGGTGAAATGGCACTGGCCGTCACTCCGGTGACCCTGGTGTTCGGCGGTGCGCTCGCGATATCTGCCATGTTACTGCCCGGTATATCCGGCAGTTTCATTCTGTTGTTGCTGGGTTTGTATCCGGCCATTACAGAAGCGGTGCACGCGCGCGATGTGGTCACTATTGCCTGGGTTGCGTTGGGTTGTCTGATCGGCCTGCTGGTGTTCAGCCGGTTCTTGCAGTGGGTGCTTGCCCGTTGGCATGATCGGGTTATGGGCTTCATGCTGGGGTTTGTCATGGGGGCCTTGCTTAAGGTCTGGCCCTGGCAGCATGATCAGCAGTGGCTCACACCGGAGCTGTACACTCGACTCTCCGGTCAGCCATCCTGGTTTGTCGGCGCCATACTGGCGGCGTTAGCAGGGGCGGCGCTGGTGACCTTGCTGAGTCTGAAAACGGGCGGTTCCAGGGTTGTCAAATCAGAAACATGAAGCAGTCCTCGATTTGAACCTGGTATCTGCCCGTTTTTAGATTAATTACACCTAATAAATTACCCTGTATTAAGGTTGGGCTATATTGCAGGGTCATGAACAGCGTTTGAGGGGTGGATGAATCTTTGTTTGAGAAGGAAACCGACGTGATGATTCACGTCTGGAAGGCGTCAATTTTCTGGACATGCCTGAGCACCCTTGTCGTGTTAGTGGGGTGTACCAGCAGTGCCTATCGTTCGCTGGATCCGGCAGGAAGCAGTGCACGGGGTACGACCACCCACAATACCGGGTCGCCAGTGATCCAGTCTCGCCCTGCCAGCGCGGCGCCGGCATCAAACGCCCGTACTGCCTCGCCAGCGTCGCGCCCTGATCAGTATCAGGTTCGTCGGGGGGATACCCTCTATTCGATTGCTTTTCGGTTTGGTCTTGATTTTCGGCGCCTGGCGGCGGCCAATGACATCGATCGGCGCTATACCATCTTCCCCGGCCAGATATTGATGCTCAGAGAGGCCGATGCTCCCGTGGTTGCTGCGGCCCCGTCCCGGCCATCCACTGCGTCACCACCGGCACAACCTTCAGCCAATAGCAGGTCTTCACAAACAGTTACAAACGCAACGCCAGCGCCATCGTCGCCATCGTCTTCGTCGGGAAATGCCAGTAATAATAATCAGTTAGCATGGGTTTGGCCACACGACGGGAAAATAGTGCGAACATTTGACTCTAATGTGTCCGATCGTAAAGGCGTTGATCTGACCGGTGAGATTGGTGATTCTGTGGTTGCGGCGGCAGCGGGTTCCGTTGTCTACGCAGGAAATGGTTTGCCTGGTTATGGCAACCTGATCATTCTGGAACATCAGGGCTCTCTGTTGAGTGCCTATGCATTCAATCAGGAATTGCTGGTGTCGGAGCAGGATCGGGTCACCGCAGGGCAGGCCATTGCCCGAATGGGCAGGCAGGGTGACCAGCCCAGCCTGCACTTCGAGATAAGGCAAGAGGGTAAGCCCGTCGATCCAATGAGGTTTTTGCCTCGTCGGTAGTCGGGTTCTTCCGGCCACAGGGCGCACGCCCTATATCGCACAGGTGAATGACTATGGCAGCACTCCGGGAACTCAGCACGGCAACCGCGGAAGACACCTTCACTCCGTATACAAATCTGCTCGATACCCCCAATGATGAAGTCAGCGCCGCTGAAAAAGCGGAAGCGGGCGACTCTGCAGAATTGGATTACGAAGGTGATACCGACACCGAATTTCGCGACGCCGTTAACAATCTGAGTGGCATGCAACGCTCGCTTGACGCCACGCAAATGTATTTGAACGAGATTGGTTTTTCGCCTCTGCTCAGCCCTGAGGAGGAGGTGTATTTCGCCCGACTGGCTCAGAAAGGGGAGCCGGCTGGCCGCAAGCGCATGATCGAAAGCAACCTGAGGTTGGTTGTTAAAATCGCGCGCCGTTACCTCAATCGAGGGCTTACTCTGCTCGACCTGATTGAAGAGGGCAATCTCGGCCTGATTCGTGCGGTCGAGAAATTTGACCCGGAGCGGGGCTTTCGCTTTTCAACCTACGCGACCTGGTGGATACGCCAGACTATTGAGCGTGCCATCATGAACCAGACGCGCACCATTCGCTTACCCATTCATGTGGTCAAAGAGTTGAATGTTTATTTGCGTGCTGCCCGGGAGCTGACTCAAAAACTCGATCACGAGCCTACGGCGGAAGACATCGCCGACCTGCTCGAACGTCCCATTGAAGATGTGAAGCGCATGCTGGCGTTAAACGAGCGTGTAACCTCAGTAGATACCCCTCTGGGGCCATCTTCCGAGAAGAATCTGCTGGATACGATTGCCGATGACAAGTCGGTCGACCCGTCAGAATCGCTGCAAGACGACAACCTGCGACTCAGCATCGATCACTGGCTCGATGAGTTGTCAGAAAAACAGCGTGAGGTCGTTGCGCGCCGGTTCGGTTTGCGGGGTTTTGAAACCAGTACGCTTGAAGAAGTGGGTCGTGAGATTGGCCTTACACGAGAACGAGTCCGGCAAATTCAGGTAGAAGCTCTGCGCCGGTTGCGTGACATCATGGAAAAACAGGGTCTGTCTGCGACAGCTTTGTTTGGGGCCTGAGACTGGCGGTCGGTCAGCGGTCAGGGTAACGCTATTCATAAAAAAAGCGCCTTCAGGCGCTTTTTTTATGGGTCTGCAACGGGGGCGCCTATCGAGCCAGTGCCGCTCGTTTGCCAGCGACGCCATTTTGCTCATCGGCGTCCGCAGGTGGGTCTTTGCGTTCGGTAATGTTGGGCCAGACTTCAGCCAGTTCTGCGTTTAATTCCACAAATTCGATTTGATCTTCAGGCACTTCATCCTCTGACAGGATGGCTTCGGCCGGGCATTCAGGTTCACACAGGGCGCAATCGATGCACTCGTCCGGATGAATGACCAGAAAGTTCGGGCCTTCGTAGAAGCAATCCACCGGGCAGACTTCTACGCAGTCGGTGTATTTGCACTTGATGCAGTTCTCGAGAACAACGAATGTCATCGGGCCCTTCTCCCAATACCTGATGCTGAGTGTGTGCGTATTCTAGTGGCAGGTTCCGACCCCCTCAAGTGAGATCTAAGACCAATTATCCAAGGCTTTATAGCCAATTAGAATATAAATTAAGTTTTTAGACTTCAAATACTATAAAACCGGCAGCTTACCGTTTTTCCTGCTGTTCGGCCAGCCAGTTCAGCGCCTGCAGCGGTGTCATCTGGTTCAGGTCGAGTTGCTGCAACGCTTCCACCAGCGGGTGAGTTTCGGCGGCGAAGAGGTCGTTTTGCATGGGTGCTGGAGCCGGGTTATCCCGGTTGCCGGAGCGGTACTCCGTTCGGCCCACCGCCGGCGACCGCTCCAGGTCACTCAATTTCAAGCGGGCACTGGCAATTACCCCGTCCGGAACACCGGCTAACCGAGCCACTTGAATACCAAAGCTCTGACTGGCCGGACCGGCCTGAACCCGATGCAGAAACACCAGTTTGTCGTCGTGTTCAGTAGCGTCGAGATGCAGGTTGCTGGCCTGACTGTTGTGCTCGGGCAGGGACGTCATTTCGAAATAGTGCGTCGCGAACAGGGTCAACGCATGAGTGTGTTGCACCAGATGTTCAGCTGCCGCCCAGGCCAGTGACAAGCCGTCAAAGGTACTGGTGCCACGGCCAACTTCATCCATAATCACCAGGCTATTGGGTGTTGCATTGTGCAGGATGTTGGCGGTTTCGGTCATTTCCACCATAAAGGTCGACCGGCCTCCGGCAATGTCGTCGGAGGACCCCATGCGGGTAAAAATCCGGTCCAGATTGCCAATCCGCGCTTCGCGGGCCGGCACAAAGCTGCCCACATGAGCCAGTAACGCGATGACGGCCGCCTGTCGCATGTAGGTGCTCTTACCGCCCATGTTCGGCCCGGTGATTACTTTGAGCGTGATGTCGCTGTTCAACTCCAGATCATTCGGTACAAAAGGCGTTTCAGTTACCGCTTCAACAACCGGATGGCGACCCTCCCGTATCACCAGCTCGGCTTCGTTGGTCAGAGTGGGGGCCGTCCATTGATAGCGGTCGGCACACGAGGCCAGGGCCATTAACGTATCCAGTTGAGCCAGGGCACGGCCCAGTTGCTGCAGTGTCAGCAGGTCGTCTGCAAGAGATCGGACCAGTTGCTCGTACAGATATTTTTCACGCGACAGCGCCCGGCTTTTGGCGCTGAGCGCCTTGTCTTCAAATTGCTTGAGTTCGGGGGTAATAAAGCGTTCAGCGTTCTTCAGGGTTTGACGTCGGCTGTAATCAACCGGCGCCTGCGCTGACTGCGCCTTGCTGATTTCTATGTAGTATCCATGAACCCGGTTGTAGCCGACCTTGAGTGTACTGAGGCCAGTGCGTTCGCGTTCCCGGGTCTCCAACTGAAGCAGAAAGTCGCTGGCATGGGTATCGAGCCCGCGCAGCTCATCCAGCTCCTCATCGAAGCCAGGTGCGATAACGCCTCCATCGCGGATGACCACGGGCGGGTTGTCGATCAACGCCCGTTCCAGCGTATCGAGCCAGATCGGCTGTTCCTTGAGGTCATCGCGCAGGTGTTGCAGGCGAGGCGAGTCCAGTGGGGTCAGCAATCGCTGCAGGTCAGGAAGTTGCGTTAATGTACTGCGCAGGCGAATAAGGTCGCGGGGCCGGGCGGAGCCCAGGGCGATGCGAGACAACACCCGTTCGATGTCACCAATGGGCTTAAGAGTCGATTTAACCGTTTCGAAATGGAAGTCGGTTAGCAGGGTGGTCACTGCATGATGGCGGTGTTGTAGCTCGCTCCGGTCACGAAGGGGTCGTCCTAGCCAGCGGCGCAGCAATCGACTGCCCATGGTGGTGGCGCAATGATCCATCAATTGGAACAGGGTATTGTCTTCTTCACCGCGTACATTGATGTCGATCTCAAGGTTGCGGCGCGACGCAGCATCCAGAATCACGGCTTCATCCTGTCGCTCGGGGACAATGGCGCGAATGTGGGGTAAAGCGCTTTTCTGGGTGTCGCTGGCATAATTGAGCAGGCAACCGGCTGCCTGCAGTGCCAGAGGCATATCCTCGACGCCGAAACCGCTCAGATCACGGGTACCCATCTGTTGGCAGAGTGATTGGCGGGCGCTGTCGAGATCGAATAGCCAGACCGGTTGGTGGCGAATGGCGGTTCGGGTAATGAGTTCGGGTGCCGGGTGATCTTCGGGTAACAGCAATTCGCTTGGGCGCAATCGCTCGAGTTCCGCGCTCAGGGCTTCCTGGTCAGGCAGTAATTGAACGGTAAAGCGGCCTGAGGCCATATCCAGCGCGGCCAGTCCGTAGTCGTCGGCGCCGGGCCAGACGGCCACCAGCAAACTCTCTTGCCGGTCACTCAGGAAGGCCTCATCGCTTAGGGTACCCGGCGTTAGAACGCGCACAACTTTGCGTTCCACCGGCCCTTTGCTGGCAGCCGGATCGCCAATTTGCTCAGCGATGGCCACAGTGTGGCCCTGACGAACCAGGCGTGCTATGTAGCCCTCGGCGGCGTGGTAAGGAATACCGGCCATGGGTATGGGTTCGCCGGCACTTTGGCCACGCTGAGTCAGGGTGATGTCCAACAGGCGGGCGGCCTGTTTGGCATCCTGGTAAAACAACTCATAAAAGTCCCCCATCCGATAGAACACCAGATCGTCCGGGTGCGCCTGCTTTATTTGCAGGTACTGTTGCATCATGGGGGTGTGTTGCATTTTACTGGCACTGGTTGGCGGCATAAGGTCGGCTTGATGGCTGGCTTGAAATCGACCGCCCATGGTATTCGAATCACCGACAGGATGAAATGCATGACGGCTTCAGAAATGCCTGCAGGGGAGGAACTGGTCGCGGTGCTGGCGCAGCGGCTGACGTCATCGGGTTGGCGAATGGTGTCGGTAGAGAGCTGTACCGGAGGCGCCATCGGCTCGCTGATCACGGATCGCGCGGGCAGCTCCGACTGGTATGAGGGTGGGTGGATTACCTATTCGAACGCCCTTAAGGTTCAGTTGGGTGTGCCTGCTATCGACATTGACCGGCATGGAGCGGTCAGCGAACAAGTAGCCCGAGCCATGGCCGAGCAGGGCCGGTTGCGTGCAGAGGTCGATATCGCTGTGTCTGTAACCGGCGTCGCAGGCCCGGCGGGCGGAAGCCCCGGCAAACCGGTTGGCATGGTTTGGATTGCCTGGGCCTGGCCCGGGGGGGCTGAAGCCGAGGTTTTCTACTTTGACGGAGACCGCAGTGCGGTGCGCGAGCAGGCAACACTGCAGGCATTACATGGCCTGCAGCAAAGACTTTGAATTAATCGGGCAGTCCGGCTTGTCATGGTCGGTCACCCTGTGTAAGAATACTGGTCATTCATACAGCCTTTTGATGGGAGAACACCATGGACGCGAATAAAGAAAAAGCGCTAACGGCCGCACTCAGCCAAATTGAGCGTCAGTTTGGCAAAGGCTCGGTCATGCGCATGGGGGATCAGAAGCACGTTCAGATCCCGTCCATTTCAACCGGCTCTCTGGGGCTGGATATCGCGTTAGGCATTGGTGGTCTGCCCAAGGGGCGGGTTGTCGAAATTTACGGTCCTGAATCCTCCGGTAAAACCACCCTGACGTTGCAGGTCATTGCCGAAGCCCAAAAAGCCGGCGGAACGTGCGCTTTTGTCGATGCTGAACATGCGCTGGATCCTTCATACGCCAACAAGCTGGGTGTGAACGTCGATGATCTGCTGGTGTCCCAGCCGGACACGGGTGAGCAGGCTTTGGAAATCGCCGATATGCTGGTGCGCTCCAATGCTGTCGACGTGATTGTGATCGACTCGGTTGCGGCGCTGGTACCCAAAGCGGAAATTGAAGGCGAAATGGGTGACATGCACGTAGGGCTTCAGGCTCGTCTGATGTCCCAGGCGCTGCGCAAAATCACCGGTAACATCAAAACCGCCAATTGCCTGGTTATCTTCATCAACCAGATCCGTATGAAAATTGGCGTTATGTTTGGTAGCCCGGAAACCACCACTGGCGGTAATGCCCTTAAATTCTACTCATCGGTTCGTCTCGATATTCGACGCACCGGTACCATCAAGGAAGGTGATGAAGTCGTCGGTTCCGAGACTCGGGTAAAAGTCGTCAAGAACAAGATTGCTCCGCCATTCAAACAAGCCGAGTTCCAGATCCACTATGGTAAGGGTATTTACCATATGGGTGAGGTGATTGATTTGGGTGTGAAACTGGGGCTGATTGAAAAAGCCGGCGCCTGGTATAGCTATCAGGGTGACAAGATAGGTCAGGGCAAAGCTAACGCGGCCAAGTTTCTGGAAGACAACCTGGAGATTGCAAAGACCATTGAAAGCAAAATTCGCGATGCCTATTTGGTCAGCAATGCACCCAAAGAAGATGCCGCCAAGCCTGAGGGTGATGTGACTGAAGCCAGTACTGATACGGCAGTTACACCGGCGAAGAAAGGTAAGGCTGAAGTCTGAGTCTATGATCTGTTTGCACCGTCCTTGTCAGGCCGGGAGCTCGCTGAAGCGGGCTCCCGGCTAATGCAGCATGACTGAAAAGACCCCCTGGAACACGGCGCTGAACATGCTGGCTCGCAGAGAGTACAGCCAGGCCGAGTTGCGTACCCGTTTAACTGAGCGTTTTCCGGAACAGCCTGACGCGATGGAGGCGGCACTGCTGCGCCTG
This sequence comes from Saccharospirillum impatiens DSM 12546, assembly GCF_000423605.1. GTDB lineage: Bacteria > Pseudomonadota > Gammaproteobacteria > Pseudomonadales > Natronospirillaceae > Saccharospirillum > Saccharospirillum impatiens. The sequence continues at coordinate 103,410 of NZ_AUIH01000006.1, read as the reverse complement.
ATTGACACTGGCTTGCAAAACGATGAACGCTACGCAGAAGCGTTTTTGCGATCGCAGATTAACCGGTCGCGAGGGCCGGTGCGGATCAAACACGAAGCTCGTCAGAAGGGTGTGGCCGAGCCGGTGCTGTCGCTCTTAGACGACTGGGATATAGACTGGTTTGAGCTGGCGCTGGCAGCAGCTCGTCGCAAGCTGGGGTCCTCCGACCCCGCCGAGCAAAAGAACCGGGCGCGTATCGCGCGCTTTTTAGCTTACCGGGGGTTTACGGGCGAGCACGTCCGCTACTCGCTGGAAGCTTTGCTGAACACCGACAACACTGATGAAAGGCATGCCTGACTTTCACTCCTTGCCATACTGGCTGACTGTTCCGCTTTAATCCTGATACAGGCACATTGCTCCATGTGTCTGTATCATCAAAGCACCTCGCGTGTGCCCTGTCGTTTTCCTCAGTTCATTCCATCTGCCTGTCAAAGGGCGTCCCTACTGGTGTCGGCCCCGGCATCTGTGTACTATTGCGCCCTTTAAGCTCTGCCAGCAGTTCTCCTTACTTGCAGGCAGTAATTCCGGGTTATTTGCGCCGAAGGCAACCAATCAGGTCACGCATTGCGTATCGGGTTGTGTATTGCATTTTTCGGGCTAAACCCAATCCCGAAAGCTAGTTTATTCACGTGCGGAACAGGACGTCAGACTGACCATGAAAACCTCTGAAATACGCCGGCGCTTCTTGGATTATTTTGTCAGCCAGGGTCACAGCGAAGTCGACAGTGCCCCATTGATACCGGGCAATGACCCTACACTGTTGTTCACCAATGCGGGTATGGTTCAGTTTAAAGACGTTTTTCTGGGAACCGACAAACGTGATTACCATCGGGCGACGACCTCGCAGCGGTGCGTTCGAGCCGGTGGCAAGCACAATGACCTGGAAAACGTCGGTTACACCGCACGCCATCACACCTTCTTCGAGATGCTTGGCAACTTCAGCTTTGGCGACTATTTCAAACGGGATGCCATAGGGTTTGCCTGGACGTTTCTGACTGAAGAGTTGGGTCTGCCGAAAGAACGTCTTTGGGTAACGGTGTTCCACGACGATGATGAAGCCGCCGATATCTGGATCAACGAAATCGGTGTGCCGGCTGACCGGTTGTCCCGACTCGGTGAGAAAGACAACTTCTGGATGATGGGTGATACCGGACCCTGTGGCCCTTGTTCGGAGATCTTCTACGACCACGGTCCCGAGGTTCCCGGTGGCCCTCCGGGCAGCCCGGATGATGACCTGGACCGCTATATCGAGATTTGGAACCTGGTTTTCATGCAGTACGACCAGTTGGAAGACGGTTCCCGGGTACCCCTGCCGAAGCCGTCTGTCGATACTGGTATGGGTCTTGAGCGGTTGGCGGCTGTGCTCCAGTCAGTGCATTCAAACTACGAAATCGACCTGTTTCAACAATTGATTCGGGCGACCATGGACGTAACCGGCTGCACGGATATTGAAAACCGGTCGTTACGCGTTATCGCTGATCACATTCGTTCCAGTGCGTTTCTGATTGTTGATGGCATTGTCCCGTCCAATGAAGGCCGCGGCTACGTACTGCGTCGGATCATTCGGCGCGCTATTCGGCATGGTCACAAACTGGGTCAGAATGACGCCTTCTTCTTTCGTCTTGTTGATGCACTGGCTACCGAGATGGGCGCCGCCTACCCGGAACTGGTGACGCTGAAAGATCACGTTAAAAAGGTGCTTCGCCTCGAAGAGGAACAGTTTGCCCGCACGCTCGAGCATGGCATGCAGGTGCTTGAAGATGGCATTGCTGCCCTCAATGGTCAGGTTTTACCAGGAGAGCTGGTGTTCCGGCTTTATGACACCTATGGGTTTCCGGCCGATCTAACAGCCGATGTCGCCCGAGAGCGGGATCTTGAGATTGATCAGGCAGGCTTTGACCAGCAAATGGAAGCCCAGCGTGATCGGGCTCGGTCGGCCAATAAATTCAAGATGGACCGCAATCTGGATCTGGGGCTCGCCGGGCAGACGCAATTTCTCGGCTATGACTCCCTGTTGGGCGAAGGCACGGTAATGGCGCTGCTGCGTGACAGTGAACGGGTCGACCGTCTGCAATCCGGTGAGTCTGGGGTGGTAATCCTGGATCAGACGCCATTTTACGGCGAATCTGGCGGGCAGGTGGGTGATCATGGCCAGCTAGGTACGCAAGGCGTCGTCATCAACGTAGACGATTGCACAAAGCTACAGGGTCATCACCTGCATCATGTTGAGGTGGTTCAGGGTGGTATCGCTGTAGGCGACCGTTTGACTGCCACCGTAGCGCGCGAAGAGCGCAGCAACACGGCCCGCCACCACAGCGCCACCCATTTACTGCATGCTGCACTGCGGGAAATTCTTGGTGAGCACGTCCAGCAAAAGGGCTCTCTGGTCACTTTCGACAAGCTACGCTTTGACTTTTCCAACCTTGAGCCGGTTACTTCAGCTCAAATAACGGCGATCGAACAGCGTGTTAACGATCAGATTCTGGCCAATACACCAGTCCAGACTGAGTTGATGAGCATTGACGCAGCCAAAGCTGCCGGGGCCATGGCCCTTTTTGGTGAGAAATACGACAGCGAAGTTCGAGTGCTTAGCATGGGCCCCGATGGTTTCTCCAAGGAATTGTGCGGTGGTACCCACGTCAGTCGGACAGGCGATATTGGCTTGTTCCGGATTGTTTCTGAGAGCGGTATTGCTTCTGGCGTGCGGCGGATTGAAGCGGTGGCCGGGCCTTATGCAGTGGCCAGTGTGCAGCAACAGGATGTGTTGCTGCAGCAACTGGCAGCGTCACTCAAATGCGCACCAGATCAGTTGATCGACCGGACTCAGCAGTCCCAGCAACGTATTCGTGAGCTTGAAAAGCATCTGGAGCAGGCGCACGCCAAGCTGGCTTCAGCAGCGGGTAGTGATCTTGCGGCAAGCGCCCAGGCCATCAACGGCGTTAGCGTGTTGTCGGCCGAGCTGGAAGGGGCTGATGCGAAGACATTGCGCTCCACCATGGATCAGCTCAAGAACAAGCTCGGTTCGGCCGTTATCGTGTTGGCCGCAAAAGAGGGTGCCAAAGTCCAGATAGCAGCAGGAGTGACAAAAGATACGCTCGGTAAGATCAAGGCTGGAGACCTGGTCAATCATGTTGCCGGCCAGGTAGGCGGTAAGGGCGGCGGCAAGCCGGATATGGCCATGGCCGGTGGCAGTGAGCCTGAGCACCTGGCTGACGCGCTGGCCTCGGTAGTGCCCTGGGTCACCGAGCGACTTACCTGAGCGTTAATCGTCGCGGGCAGCCGGGGGTCATTCACCGGCAGCGGCGATAAAAAGGGGCAGGGTGGCTTTCCCCCTGTTTGATTCATAGCATAGGTTTTGGAACGGGTCCCATGGCTCTGTACGTCCAGAAATACGGCGGCACCTCGGTTGGCACAACTGACCGGATTGAGCATGTCGCTGATAAAGTGAAAACGTTTTGCGATAATGGCCATGATGTTGTGGTCGTTGTATCTGCTATGAGTGGGGAAACGAATCGGCTGTTGTCTTTGGCGTCTGCGATTACAGACCAGCCCAACCCCCGTGAGATGGACGTACTGGTCTCTACTGGCGAGCAGGTGACCATCGCCCTGCTGAGCATGGCTTTGCAAAAGCGCGGTTGCTCAGCTCGCTCCTACACCGGTGATCAGGTGCGGATCGTAACGGACAGTGCCCATACCAAGGCCCGCATCAAGCACATTGATGTTGAATCGATTCAGAACGATCTGAAAACCGGGCGAGTCGTTGTGGTTGCCGGTTTTCAGGGGGTGGATGAGCTCGGCAATACAACAACGCTGGGGCGTGGCGGGTCCGATACCACGGCCGTGGCGCTGGCTGCGGCATTGAAGGCCGATGAATGCCAGATTTACACCGATGTCGACGGCGTATACACCACCGACCCCAGGGTGGTCGACAGTGCTCGTCGGCTCGACAAGATAACCTTTGAAGAAATGCTGGAAATGGCCAGTCAGGGATCTAAGGTGTTACAGATCCGGTCGGTTGAATTTGCTGGCAAATACAACGTTCCGCTGCGGGTATTATCGAGTTTCGTCGATGGTCCGGGCACTTTGATTACGCTGGAGGAAGAACAGCCCATGGAACAGCCGGTAATTTCAGGCATTGCCTTTAACCGCGATGAAGCCAAACTGACTGTGTTGGGCGTGCCGGACATCCCCGGTGTGGCCAGTCGTATTCTGGGGCCTGTCAGTGCCGCAAACATTGAAGTGGATATGATTGTGCAAAACGTGGCGGATGATAACTCCACAGATTTCACCTTTACGGTCCATCGCAACGATTTCGAACGGGTCAAGAAAGTCCTGAATGAAGTTGGCAATGATCTGGGTGCTCGCGAAGTTCGGGGCGATGCCAATATTGCCAAGGTATCGATTGTTGGTGTTGGCATGCGGTCACACGCCGGCGTGGCCTCGAAAATGTTCGATACACTGGCGGCTGAGAATATCAATATACAAATGATTTCTACGTCTGAGATCAAGGTTGCGGTCGTTATTGCTGAACGCTACCTTGAGCTGGCGGTGCGTGCGCTTCACTCGGCTTTTGAGCTGGATGCGCGTGAGCAAGATCGTTAAATCGGTTGTTTGCCGGTTTCGATGGTAAAGGTCTGCATTCCACTGCCCGGAATGACAGGCTATAAAGTGCGGATAGAGGCGGATTATTGCAGAAATGTGGACAGTCCGGCTTTATTTTTAATGTATGTGGTCAATACTCTGAGGTGTATTTGTTAAAAGGATGTTGGTCTCAGGATTGGGCCGCCGCTAGCAAATTGCACAATCAGGAGCTGGATACTGGAAGTTTCCAGAACATTTAGGAGAGTTTAGATGCTTATTTTGACGCGCCGTGTAGGTGAAACACTCATGATCGGTGATGAAGTCACTGTGACTGTGTTGGGGGTCAAGGGTAATCAGGTTCGTATTGGTGTGAATGCCCCCAAGGACGTAGCTGTGCACCGTGAAGAAATCTATCAGCGTATTCAACGCGAGATGGGTCACCCTGAAGGTGAGGATGACCTGTAGTTAGCCCGGGCCGGGGCATGTTAATGAAATGGAGCTAATCGCTTCATTTTATTGAAGTTTTTCCTTTTCTTTTGTGAAAAACATGATAACATGCGCGCCGTTGTTTGGAGAGATGGCCGAGTGGCTGAAGGCGCACCCCTGCTAAGGGTGTATAGGAGAAATCCTATCGAGGGTTCGAATCCCTCTCTCTCCGCCATTGTTTTTCGTTGGGATAAAAGGGTGCTAACCCGTCAGTCTCAATCAGGAAAGCAAGGCGGAAACGGTTTCGCCAAGTTACGCGCCCGTAGCTCAGCTGGATAGAGTACCTGGCTACGAACCAGGCGGTCGCACGTTCGAATCGTGCCGGGCGCGCCATTCTTACTGGTTTCAGCAATGCACAATGTGTTGATCATTGGTAAGAATAAGTAACGAGTAAAAAGGGCAAGGCGCTAGGCCTCCCTGCTATAAGATCCCTCCAGGCCGGTGAGGTAAAACATCGGTGATGTACGCGCCCGTAGCTCAGCTGGATAGAGTACCTGGCTACGAACCAGGCGGTCGCACGTTCGAATCGTGCCGGGCGCGCCATTTTTCTCCCCCCTAGTTTTTCAGTCTTCCCGTGTCGGTTGTGATGGTCAGTTACCGCTATGTTATCGGCTGGCGTTACTGGTTAATCGCGTTATGGTCAGGCCTATGGCTGGCCTGATGAATTGCGTACAGGGTCGGAATCAGGCTCCAGGTTGTGAATCAGGCGATCCAGTGCCTGGGTGGAGCGCTCAGCTCTTACCTCCAGCCACAAGCGCTCGGCACCCGAATGCGCGACTCTAAGGTGATTGAGCCACTGCTTCAGACGTCCTGCACAGTATTTTTCCGGCATGTCTGCCCGTACTTCGCGCCAGAACTGAACAATCAGCCCGCACAGGCGCTGCCAATCCAGGGTGGTTTCATTATTTTGGCGGATTCGATGGGCCAGATCCGGATGCCGGATGGCGCCTCGCCCCAGCATAACGTCCTGGGTGCCGGCTATCTGGCTGCAGGCCTGGTAATCGGCGGGTGACCAGACATCGCCGTTTGCGATCAGCGGAATGGAGATGGCGCTGCGTATGCGCGCCAGCTCGTGCCAGTGGGCGGGTGGCGCGTAACCCTGAGCCCGGGTTCGGGCATGAACGGTCAATTCTGTGGCCCCGGCATCGGCGATCGCCCGGGCATTGTCCAGCATCAGTTCGGTATCATCATAACCCAGTCGCATTTTGGCTGAGACGGTGATGTGCTCAGGCAGTGCCTCTCTGACAGCCTTGACTACCTGATACAGGGTATCCGGTTCGCGTAACAATACAGCGCCACCCTGGCTGCGATTAACCGTCTTGCTGGGGCAGCCAAAATTCAGATCAATACCATCAGACCCCAACGCTATGGCGCGCTGTGCATTGGCCGCCAGAGCCTCCAGATGATTACCCAGAAGTTGAACTCGAACGGGTGTGCCGCTGTCTGTTCGGCTGCCCTGCAGAAGTTCCGGGCAGATGCTGTAAAAAACACTTTCCGGCAGTAATTGATCCACGACACGAACAAATTCTGAGATTACGCGATCGAAGCCGCCCTGGGCGGTAATCAACCGGCGCAGGTACACATCGGCAAGCCCTTCCATCGGGGCCAGTATCAGGCGCATTGTTGGCTCACTTTCATGTCTGACTGCTCTTGAATTGTATGAAAAACAGGCGCGGAGTCTACCTGAGACCAAGGTCGAATCAAGGTCGAAAATCCCTGTCAATTCAGCATATTGCAACAGTTTGTTGCGAAAGTTGCTGAACTGACCTCTGTTGCGCCAATTCTCGGGTTTGGGGTACCCTACCGACGCTCGGCGCTGTGCTGCTTACGGCAAGATCAGCCACAATCAACCATTCAGAGTCAGAATTCAGATCGTCGAACAGGGTGCCGAACGCACCGTTTCATCGATGATTTGAAGGGTGTCTCTGCGGCCGGCCAACATTAAGGATCTCCTGATGTCCGAATTTCTAAGAGAAGGTTTTTCGCTGCTGTTCATGGGAATGGGTACTGTATTCGTATTCTTAACCGTTTTGGTGATTGGCACTACTTTGATGTCCAAAATCATCAACCGCTTCTTCGGCCTTCCAGAACCGGAAGCCAAGGGCAAACGGCGGCCTTCAACTGCAGAAGATTTGTCTGAACTGGCGGCTGTGGCCGCTGCAGTCAAGGCCGTACACGGCCACTGACCATTGCCAACCCATTTCACTGAACGCTAAGGGCGATTGCCATGAGTGCTAACAAAAATCCAATCAAGCTGACCGATGTCGTACTGCGTGATGCTCATCAGTCGCTGTTCGCGACTCGGTTGCGCATCGACGACATGCTGCCAGTCTGCGAGAAACTCGATAACATCGGCTACTGGTCTTTGGAGTCCTGGGGCGGGGCAACATTTGATGCCTGCATCCGGTATCTGGGTGAAGATCCCTGGGATCGGATCCGCGAGTTGAAAAAAGCCATGCCCAATACCCGTCAGCAAATGTTGCTGCGCGGTCAAAACCTGCTCGGATATCGCCATTATGCAGACGACGTGGTTGACCGGTTTGTTGAGCGTGCGGTAACCAACGGCGTTGACGTGTTCCGCGTTTTCGACGCAATGAATGACCCCCGTAATTTGCAGCGTGCCATGGCCGCGGTAAAAGCCAATGGCGCGCACGCACAAGGTACGATCTCCTATACGACCAGCCCGGTTCACAACACTGAGAACTGGGTTCAACTGGCCCGTGAAATCGAAGACATGGGAGCCGACTCGCTGGCGATCAAAGACATGTCCGGTATTCTGACGCCGTACGACGCTTTTGAGCTGGTCACCAAGTTGAAGGCGGCCCTGGACATTCCGATCAGCCTGCATTGCCACGCGACGGCTGGGTTGTCCTCGATGACCTTGCTCAAAGCTATTGAGGCCGGTATTGATCATGTGGACACCGCAATTTCGTCCATGTCGATGACCTATGGGCACTCGCCAACGGAGTCCATTGTTTCGGCCTTGCAGGGTACTGATCGTGATCCTGGCTTTGACCTGCTCAAACTGGAGGAAATCGCCTCCTATTTTCGCACGGTGCGTAAGAAATACGCGGCTTTTGAAGGGCAGCTACGTGGCGTGGATTCACGTATTCTGGTCGCCCAGGTGCCAGGTGGCATGCTGACTAACATGGAAAGTCAGTTGAAAGAGCAGGGCGCTGGCGATAAATTCGACGCGGTTCTGGATGAGATCCCGAAGGTTCGTAAAGACCTCGGCTACATCCCCCTGGTAACACCCACCTCCCAGATCGTGGGCACCCAAGCGGTGCTGAACGTTCTAACCGGCGAACGGTACAAGTCCATCTCCAAGGAAACACAGGCTATCCTTAAAGGTGAGTACGGCTCCGCGCCAGCGCCTTTTGATACTGAGTTACAAGCCAAGGTCCTTAACGGTGGTGAAGCGATCACCTGTCGTCCGGCTGATATGATTGATGACGAGATGGACAAGCTGACGTCTGAACTTAAAGATATCGCCAAAGAAAAGGATATCCAGCTTGCTCATGACGTGGTCGATGATGTTCTTACCTATGCTCTGTTTCCGCAAATCGGTCTGAAGTTCCTGCAGAATCGCGGTAATGCCGACGCCTTTGAGCCAGTGCCCACTGCCGCTGTAGCCACGCCAGCCAAGGCTGGTAAGGCCGAAGCAGCTACTTACACGGTCGCAATAAACGGTAAGTCATACGTCGCCCAGGTCGATGCGTCCGGTGGTGTCAGCGTGTCCATCAACGGCAAAACCTATAAGACGGACATCAGTGAAGGCGGTGAGGTCTCCTCGACCCCGGCGGCACCTGCTGAAAGTGGAACGGACGTTCCGGCTCCGCTTGCTGGCAATATTTTCAAGATTCTGGTTCAGCCAGGCGACACCGTTGATGAAGGGCAGGTGGTCATGATTCTGGAAGCCATGAAGATGGAAACCGAAGTCAGTGCTCCCCAGGCCGGAACGGTTGGAACCGTCCAGGTGAAAGAAGGTGACTCGGTGTCCGTAGGCGATACCCTGCTGACGTTGTGAGGGAATAACGAATGGATAAGCTCAACGTATTATTGGGGCAATCGGGGCTCGCCAACCTTACCCTGGGTCAGTTCAGTATGATCATCATAGGGTTGGTGTTGCTGTATCTGGCGATCAACAAACGGTTCGAGCCGTTGTTGCTGTTGCCTATCGGTTTTGGAGCCATTCTGGTCAATATACCCGGGGCTGGCATGTATGCCGAGCCCATCTATGCGGCTGATGGACACCTGGAGGCTGCGGGCGGCTTGCTGTATTACGTTTACAGCATTGGCATCGAAAGCGGGGTCTTTCCATTGCTCATCTTCATGGGCGTTGGTGCCATGACTGACTTTGGTCCCATGCTGGCTAACCCCAAGACGCTGTTTCTCGGGGCTGCAGCTCAATTTGGTATCTTTGGCACCATTATTGGTGCCGTCTGGATGTCTTCAATGGGCTGGATGGATTTCTCGCTGGCAGACGCAGCGGCCATTGGCATCATCGGCGGGGCTGATGGGCCAACTTCCATTTTCGTAGCCAGTCGACTGGCGCCAGATTTGCTGGGTGCCATTGCGGTAGCCGCCTACAGCTATATGGCCCTTGTTCCGCTGATACAGCCCCCTATCATGCGGGCTCTGACGACCAAGGCTGAGCGCAAGATCACCATGACTCAGCTGCGTGTTGTAAGCAAGCGAGAAAAGATCGTCTTTCCGCTGATGGTCCTGGTAGTCGTCGCCATGTTTTTGCCCTCTGCGGCACCTTTGTTGGGTATGTTTTGTTTCGGCAACCTGATGAAAGAAAGCGGTGTGGTAGAGCGCCTGAGCGATACGGCTCAAAACGCTCTGATGAACACGGTCACGATCTTTCTCGGGCTGGCGGTAGGTTCCAAGCTGAGTGCTGATGCTTTCCTGAATGTCGAGACACTGGGTATTCTGGTGCTTGGTTTAGCCGCATTCTGTGTCGGCACAGCTACGGGTGTATTGATGGCCAAACTGATGAACCTGATGAGTAAAACACCGATCAACCCGCTGATTGGCTCGGCTGGCGTTTCAGCCGTGCCAATGGCAGCCCGCGTATCCAACAAAGTGGGTCTGGAGAACAACAACCAGAACTTCCTGCTGATGCATGCCATGGGCCCCAATGTGGCCGGTGTTGTTGGCTCTGCGGTCGCAGCGGGTGTGTTGCTCAGTTACCTCGGCTGATCCCCAGAGTTACCGCAAAGGCGACCTTGGGTCGCCTTTTTTTGTAGGGTTAATTCGGGTCATGGCATGACATTCAGCCTTTGAGGCGAGCGCTTGCCAGTGGCATACTGCCCATCGCTTTCTTAGGAATAGGTGTGGCATGGAAATAATCGCGTCATTTTCGACCCTGACCTGGGTATTTATCGGTGTCATTGGCGTTTTGTTGCTCTATTTTCATGGCCCTGTCTACTCCGCCCATACGGCGAACTACACTCCCAGTATCCTGACCAGTATCGGTATCTTTGGTACCTTCCTGGGTGTAGCGCTGGGTCTTGCCGAGTTTGACACAAACGCCATTCAGTCGAGTGTGCCTGCGCTGCTGGAGGGGCTTAAAACAGCCTTCTGGACTTCGATAGCCGGTTTGCTGGGCGCACTGACCATCAAGTTTCGCTATGCCGTCGCCAGTATGCGTGTGCGTGCTCATCGGGAAGCGAAACAAACCGCGACCATGGATGACCTGGCCTGGCATCTTGAGCGTATATCCAATCATTTGGCGACTGAGGATGCTGAACCGGTCAGTTCACTGTTGAAACAGCAACACGGGGCTCAACTGGCACAGCAAAAACAGCTTGAAAGCACCATTCGCAACTACCAGTCAGACATGACTGAGGCCAATCAGCAGGCATTGCAGCAAGCCATAGGCCATGTGATGCGCGAGTTCAATACCCGCATTGAAGAACAGTACGGTGAGAACTTCAGGCAATTGAATGAAGCCGTCGGCCAGATGATCGTCTGGCAAAAAGAGCATCGTGAATCGATAGAGGCGCTCGTCGAGAGCAATCGCCAGAGTGCTGAAAGCGCCAAGCTGGGCGCGGAGTCGTTTGAAAGGCTGATACAGCAAACCCGGTCGTTCACCAGTGTGGCGGAAGACATGGAGGCACTGCTGTCGACGCTGCAGACTCAAAGCGAAAACCTGCGGGAATACCTGTCGACCTTTTCAAACCTGGTGGTCGATGCCCAGCAGGGCCTGCCACAGCTGGAAACGCGAATACTGCAATTGACCGAAGGTATGCAGCAACTGGTGGAAACGCAGGGGCGGCAAATGCGCACTTTGCTCGAAGGGTCGGCGACCGATATTCGCGATACCGTGAAAAACGTCAGTGATGTTCTGATGGAAGGCACCGAGCGAGCCCAGCAAACCATGGGTACGCAGTTGACGCAGTTGCTGGAACGCAACGATAAACAAATGCAGCAAATGGACCAAACGCTCGAAGCCGAGCTGAACCAGGCGATGAAATCCTTTGGTTACCAGTTGACGGCTTTGTCGGAAAAATTTGTCAACGACTATACGCCGCTGACTGACAAGTTGCATGATTTGGTCAGGCTGGCCGAGCAGTCGAAATGAGAGATGATGGCGAGCATATTGAGCAGGAGGAGCACTGGGTCTCGGTCAGTGACCTGATGGCTGGCCTGATGATGGTGTTCTTGCTGGTCGCTATCGTGTTCATGGTGGATGCTGAAATCGAACGCAACAAGGTCAGTGAGGTTGCTGTGCTCTACGACCGTCTGCGAACCCAGTTATACCAGGATTTGGTCGAAGAGTTTGAGCCGGATCTGGAGCGCTGGGGTGCCGAGGTTAACCCTGATCTCAGTATCCGGTTCAATCGCGAATCCCTGATCTTTGGTCGCGGGGAGAGCGATCTGAGCGCAGCGTTTGAAACCATTCTTGCGGAGTTTTTTCCGCGCTACATGCGCATCATCACCTCCGATCAATACCGGGATGATATCGCTGAAGTCCGGATCGAGGGTCACACCTCCAGTGGCTGGCTCGGACAAACCGAAGATGAAGCCTACATCCTGAACATGGGGCTGAGCCAGGAGCGAACCCGTTCGACGTTGGCCTATGTGCTAAATTTACCCGCAGTGAGCAATCAGCGGGATTGGCTCAAAGAGCACATGACAGCCAATGGACTGTCTTCCTCAAAACCCATTACCGACAACTCTGGCGAGGAAGATGGTGAACGGTCGAGACGCGTTGAATTTCGACTGCGCACGGACGCTGAAAGTCGCATCGCCACCATGCTCGAAGAGCAGGATTTGTAGCGTGGAATTGTACGACTTTCTTGAATTCGAGCCGTTTAACCGGTTGCGTGAACTGATGGGCACCGATCAGCTCGGTCAGTTTGAACTTTTTGATCCGGATCGCCACTTAACCGGCGACGAGCGATCTGTACTGGCGCGCCAGGGGTTGCAACTGCCCCGGTCTATGCTGGGCCGGCTACTGGATCACTGCCTGTGTTATAAGAATTCAAGGGTTGCGATAGTTGACGAAGACACCCTGCATCTGGCGAACTGTGACCAGTTTCCCGACCGTGACCAATACCGGGTTGGAACCAGTGAGCAGGCTTTTGACGCACCGACGGTCGTCTGTTCGGCCTGCTTGCAGGTTCTGAATTATCAGGGATATGACGAACAAAAGGCCCGCAAAGAGTACTATAACCGTCAGGTACTGCAGCAGTTCTCACTGGAGGCCTTTTGGTCTGACTATGTACCGTACCCACTGAACCGGGATCGGGAAAAAGTAAAACCAATAGACCGGTCGGAAGGCGTAGAAGGACCGCCGACCAGTAATCCGATCGGGTAGAGACTCACAAAAGTAACACGAGTCTGCGCATAATGAGACCACCGTGGCGGCTATTTGGCCGGTATTCAGGACACCCCATTTGGGGGGCTTTGTCATCATTCATCCCATGCATACTCACAGAGTGGGGAGCCGTATCGATGCGCTTTTCTTGTTACAACCGGGTTCAACACCCAATAATGCTGTGGTTTTGGCTGGTGTTGGCGGTGTTCTTTCTAAGCGGCTGTGCAACCCGTCAGCTGCCGGCCAATCTCTCCAGTGCCATTCTTAACAGCGATGACTTACAAACCGTTGAGGATGGACTGCCCAGCTACCTGTTGATGATCGATGCGCTGGTCGAGACCTATCCCGACAGTGAGCAAATGCAGTTAACCGCCGCCTCTTTGAACAGTGCTTACGCGGGTGTTTTTATTCCGCCGGAGCAGACTGATCGGCGCCGTGCCATGTCCACTAAGGCGCTCGAATATGCCTTTTCGGCGTTTTGCACCTACGATGATGAAGCTTGTGGCCTTCGGGATGTGAAACCGGATCGGATCGAAATCGCCCTGGCTCAGTGGGATCACCCCGATGACTTACCCTTCCTTTACACCCTGGGAACCGCCTGGGCCAGCTACATCCAAAACAACAGCGACGACTGGTTAGCTGTTGCACAACTGGGCCAGGCTCAGGCGGTGCTAGAGCGCACGGTTGCTATAGAGCCCGGCTACGAGCGAGGAACGGCGTTGTTGTATCTTGGCGTCATGAACAGCATTCTGCCTCCAAGCCTGGGCGGTAAGCCTGATGTTGCTCAAGCCTATTATGAGCAAGCCCTTACCGCAGCCGATGGCCAGAACCTGATCATTCACGTGTATTATGCGTCTCAGTTTGCCCGCCTGATCTTTGACCGGGAGCTGCACGACCGGCTGCTTCAGGATGCGTTAAGCCGGGATCCGTATGTTGATGGTCTGACATTGCAAAACCGATACGCCCAGCAACAAGCCGAGCGGCTGCTGGCCAGCGCTGATGATTACTTTTAGCGGGCGGTTTACTGGCAAAGAGTACTACCTGCCTACTCTCTCTATAGGGATGTAGTTCATAAAAGACAGGATGCCTTTGTTAATCTTTCTTTAGTCCGGAACGGGCCATAAGCCCAATCCAGACGACCTATTCGGGGTGCACGCACCCCTGTGAGGACTCTATGATATCCATGCGTAGCTTGACGGTCACCGCCATACTGTCCATTACCGCGGTGATGGCTCAGGCTGAAGAGCTGAAAATCTCCACCCAGTACCCTGATGGTAATGCGGTTCTAAATGAACTGCGTCGAGCCGGGGAAGCGATCAAGGCGCAAACCGAGGGACGGGTCGACATCCGTTATTACCCGGGTGGGGTGATGGGCGATGACCAGGCCGTTCAGCGGAAAATCCGTATTGGTCAGTTACAGGGTGCCTTTGTTCAAAGCGGCGCTTTGGCAAACGCTTTTCGCGATTCCCAGGTGCTCAACGCCCCGCTGTTGTTTCGGAACTACGATGAGGTCGATGCGGTTCGGGCGCAATTGGATGGTGATATTGAGCAAGGCTTCGCAGAGGGTGGCTGGCAAACCTTTGGGCTTATTGAAGCTGGTTTTGCCTACGGCATGAGCCAGCAACCCATAACATCCATGGACAGTTTGAAGGCCCGCAAACTCTGGCTACCGGCCAACGACCCATTTTCCGAGCAGATCGCCAGGGCGTTTGGTATCAACCCGATTGTGCTGAATATTGGCGATGTGCTCACCGCGCTGCAAACCGGTGCTATTGATGCCATTGTGGCCCCTCCTGTCGGCGCCATAACGCTGCAGTGGTACAGTCGGGTGGACTACCTGACGGATGCCCCTTTCATGTACACCTATGGCGTTCTGGCGCTCTCAGATCGAGCCTTTAGCCAGTTGACAGCTGCGGATCAGGCCATTGTTGAGGCCGAGTTTGGTAACGCCAGTGCCACGATTGATCGACAGACCCGTCAGGACAATCTGCGTTCCTTCGCGGCACTGGAAACATTGGGCATCGAGATTGTCGAGCCTGGAGAAGCCGACCGGTCAGCCCTGGAGGCAGAATCCGAAGCCGCGACTCGTTTGCTGATCGAGCGTGATCAGTTCTCGGCCGGCATCTATGAGAAAGTCAGCGATATATTGGTCCGCCACCGGGATGCGCTGTGACAGTCTGGCGCTTTCTGGACCGTTGGATGGCCACACTGGAGCGTTTGCTGCTGGCGGCAATACTGCTAACGATGATCAGTCTGAGCGTTTTGCAGATTGGGTTACGCAATGTGGCTGACACCAGTTGGTATTGGATTGATCCCTTCACCCGGCTGCTGGTGCTTTGGCTGGCTGTACTGGGTGCCATGGTGGCGACCCGTACCGGAGAGCACATCGCCATTGATGCGTTGGGGCACTTTCTGAAGCCCGGGTTGGCCCGGTTGGTGAGTGCCCTGGCCAATGCGTTCGCAGCCCTGGTTACGGGGCTAATGGCTTGGCACGCTGCCCGGTTTGTCCTGGATGAATGGCAGTATGGAGGTACCACCTTTTCCGGATTGCCAGTCTGGCCGTTCGAGCTGATCATGCCCCTGGGGTTTGCCTGGATGTGCTTCCGCTTCGGGCTCAATACCCTTAAACCTCCGGTGAAACCCGCGATATGAATGCTTTAGTTTCTGCACTACTGGCGCTGATCGCTGCGCTGGGCGCGCCCCTGTTTGTCATCATCCTGGCCGCTGCAGCCTGGGGCTTCTGGGTCATCGGCATTGACCTCATGGTTCTGCCAATAGAACTCTATCGGCTAACGGAAAACACGTTGTTGATGGCGCTGCCACTTTTTGCCTTTGCTGGCTTTTTGCTCAGTGAATCCCGCACCGCAGAGCGGTTGGTCAGGGTATCCCGGGCAGCTATGGGGTGGCTGCCAGGAGGCATGATATTGATTGCTTTGCTTGCCTGCGCCTTTTTTACCATGTTGACCGGCGGCTCCGGGGTAACCATCGTTGCTCTTGGGGCTCTGTTGTTACCTGCGTTAACTCAGGCTGGCTATTCCGAGCGTTTTGCCCTTGGACTGATCACCACCTCAGGCAGTTTGGGGTTGTTGCTGCCGCCGGCCATTCCACTGATTCTGTACGGCATTGTCGCCCAGCAAATGGATGTGCAAGGGGTCGACATTCAGTCTCTGTTTCTGGCCGGATTCATTCCAGCCCTTATCATGATCGTCTCTTTGTGGTTGCTTGGCTTGTGGCAACAACGTCATCAACCTGTACCTCTGACGCCGTTTAACCTGCGTGAACTGGGCAGTGCACTGTGGGAGTCCAAGTGGGAGCTGGGCATTCCGGCCATCGTTATGGGAGGGCTGTTCAGCGGCTGGCTGGTGGTGTCCGATATAGCGGCGATCACGGCGCTCTATGTACTGATCATTGAAGTGGCGATCTATCGTGAAATACCGCTTCGACGCCTGCCTGCAGTAGCGGCTGAATCAATGAAAATGGTGGGCGGGATCCTGCTGATACTGGGCGTGGCACTGGCGTTCACCAATCTACTGATTGATCTGCAAGTGCCGGCTCAGGTGTTCGACTGGGTCAGTACGCACATAGACAGTCGGTGGGTGTTTTTGCTGTTTTTAAACGTCGGATTGCTGGCATTGGGCGCTGTTCTGGACATCTTCGCCGCCTTGATTATCATCGTTCCGTTGATTCTCCCGGTTGCGCTGGAATATGGTATCGATCCGGTTCATCTGGGCATTATATTTGTTGCCAATATGCAGATTGGCTATTTTACGCCACCGGTTGGAATGAACCTGTTCATCGCCAGTTACCGGTTTAAACGCTCAATAACCGAGCTGTACGTCGCCACCTTGCCAATGATGCTGGTGTTGATGGGAGTCGTATTGCTGATTACCTACTGGCCTGACATGGTGTTGTTTCTGGTAAAATAATCTGCGCTAAACGTTTGACTTAATTGGGAAAATCGCTAAAATGCGCTCCACTTTCAAGGTTCACAGTGTGGGCTTCGGATGTAGCCGGGAGGCGTTGTATCCAAAAGGTGTGGGTGTGTAGCTCAGCTGGGAGAGCATCGCCCTTACAAGGCGAGGGTCAGCGGTTCGATCCCGTTCACACCCACCATACCGTGGAGCGGTAGTTCAGTTGGTTAGAATACCGGCCTGTCACGCCGGGGGTCGCGAGTTCGAGTCTCGTCCGTTCCGCCACTTCGTCAAGCGAGAAGTGAAAAGGTAGAAAAAGTAAGGCCAAGTCGCAGGACTTAAAACTAAGTGTGGAGCGGTAGTTCAGTTGGTTAGAATACCGGCCTGTCACGCCGGGGGTCGCGAGTTCGAGTCTCGTCCGTTCCGCCACTTTTCTTATGAAAAGTGAAAAGGTAAGGAAGGAAAGGTAAGACCAAGGTCGCGAGCTGGAGCGCCAGCCCGGTCGGGTCACGTCCTTAATTGGACAGTGAGGCAGTAAGCCGGGAGGCTTCGTATCCATTAGTACTGGGTGTGTAGCTCAGCTGGGAGAGCATCGCCCTTACAAGGCGAGGGTCAGCGGTTCGATCCCGTTCACACCCACCATACCGTGGAGCGGTAGTTCAGTTGGTTAGAATACCGGCCTGTCACGCCGGGGGTCGCGAGTTCGAGTCTCGTCCGTTCCGCCATTAAGTTTCAAGCAAGACCCTGGTCGCGAGCTGGAACGCCAGCCCGATCGCGTCACGTCCGTTCCGCCATTAAGTTTCTTGGTTTCAAGCAAGACCCTGGTTGAGAGCTGGAGCCGTCAGCTCGGTTGCGTCCCGTCTGCTCCGCCATTTACTAACCACTTCCAGGTGAGTCCCTGTTCTTGAGCTGAAACGTTAGTCGGGCTTTCTCTGTTCTGAACCATTCGCGTTCAACGCTCCTGATATCCTATTCAGAGGCTCCCTAGCTTGTACTTGTTGGATTTGCTATTGAGTGTGGTTGTTTTTGAACTGATCCTGCTTGACTCACCGCACTGCATATGGCTCTATTAGCTGATTAAAACGATCGTTTGAAACGGATAATAGGTTTTGCCATGACGCAGACATACCCAGCCCTGTTCACCCCCCTTGATGTAGGTCCTTTTACCCTGAAAAACCGGTTTCTCATGGGGTCGATGCACACTGGTTTGGAAGAAGCCAAGCAAGGTTTTGAGCGTATGGCGGCGTTTTACGCTGAACGGGCGCGAGGCGGCGTGGCGCTGATCGTGACGGGTGGTATCGCCCCGAATGAGGAGGGTGTGACGTATCCGGGTGCAGCAAAGCTAACCAGCGAGGCCGATGTGGAGTCGCACCGCCTGATTACCCGGGCAGTGCAGGCAGAAGGGGGCCGAATTTGTCTGCAGATACTTCATACCGGGCGCTACGCTTATGTCCCGAATAATGTGTCTGCCTCGGCTTTGCAGGCGCCTATTAACCCTTTTAAACCGCGCGAACTGACGTCTGACGATATTGAGCAAACCATTGCCGATTTCGCTCGCTGTGCCCGGCTGGCCCAGCAAGCAGGCTACGACGGTGTTGAGGTCATGGGATCGGAGGGTTATCTGATCAATCAGTTCACCGCCTTGCGAACCAACCAGCGCGATGATGAGTGGGGCGGTGATATTGAACACCGAATCACATTGGCCGAGCGCATTGTTCGCGCGATTCGCGACGCCTGCGGTGACAATTTTCTGGTGATCTACCGGTTGTCGATGATCGACCTGGTTGACGATGGCAATACCTGGGATGAAATCGTCATACAGGCCAAGCTACTTCAAGCGGCGGGTGTCAATTTGCTCAACACAGGTATTGGCTGGCATGAAGCGCGTGTTCCTACCATTGTTACCTCGGTACCCCGGGCTGCCTTTGCCCGGGTAACTGAGCGCATTCGCAAAGAAGTCAGCATTCCTGTGGTGGCCTGCAACCGTATCAACACGCCTGAGGTGGCTGAAACCATTGTTGCTTCCGGGCAGGCCGATATGGTGTCCATGGCGCGCCCGTTCCTCGCAGATTCCGATTTCGTCAACAAGGCAGAGCAGGGCGACGCAGAGGCAATCAATACCTGCATCGCCTGCAATCAGGCCTGCCTGGATCATATATTTGAGATGAAGCTGACGTCATGCCTGGTCAACCCGCGAGCCTGTCGTGAAACTGAACTGAACTATGTTCCGGTGACCGAACCCCGGCGAATAGCGGTTGTCGGGGCAGGCCCGGGTGGTCTGGCGACGGCAACGGTTGCCGCTCAACGTGGCCATCAGGTTACCTTGTTTGACGAGCATGATGATATTGGCGGGCAGTTTAATCTCGCAAAACGAATTCCCGGAAAAGAAGAGTTTTTTGAGACGCTGCGCTACTTCCGGGTCCAGCTGCAGCGGAACCAGGTTGAACTCAAGTTGGGTCAACGGGTGTCCGGAGCCGATCTGGCGGGGTTTGATGAGGTCGTTATCGCTACGGGAATCGTGCCGCGAACACCAGACATCGCCGGTATCGATCACCCCATGGTTGTGTCCTATACCGATTTGGTCAGTGGCGTGGTTGCGCCAGGCAGCCGGGTAGCCGTGGTGGGCGCCGGTGGCATCGGTTTTGATGTCAGCGAGGTACTGATTCACGGTGGCCAGTCACCCAGCCTCGATATCGACGCGTTTTCACGCGAGTGGGGTGTGGATCTGACGGTGTCGGGTCGCGGTGGACTGATAGCCGCTCAGCCTGAGCCGAGCCCGAGGGAAGTGTGGTTGTTGCAGCGCAAAGCCAGCAAAATAGGGAAGAATCTGGGGAAAACGACGGGCTGGATTCACCGGGCCACGTTAAAAGCCAAGGGTGTCCATTTTATGACCGGCGTCGACTATCAGCGCATCGACGACGATGGCTTGCACCTGATGGTCGGGGGTGAATACCAGTGCTTGCCGGTTGATCAGGTCGTGATTTGCGCGGGTCAGGAGTCGCGTCTGGAGTTGTTTGACGCACTTGAGAAGCTCGGGATCGCGGCTCACCGGGTCGGCGGGGCCATGCAAGCCGGTGAGCTGGACGCCAAGCGGGCCATCCGGCAAGGGTCAGAACTCGCAGCTGAACTTTAACGGGTTGCCGAAAAAACCATCCTGCGTTGTATGAGCTACATACATGTAGCTCAGCCTGGCTTGTTGCCTGTTGATTTGCTCCAGCCGAATCGGTCCACAACGCGATAACCAGCAATGTGATTTGTCACTGGTTTTTTGAAATCAATGACCTGGCCGACATCGTTCTTTGCCGGAGGATAGGTGTGTTGGCGAGATTCGTCACGGCTCTGGCATTGGTTCGCAGGTATCATTCAGAGTCTTTCTAGCCCCAAGCCCACTGCAATAGGGTTCTCACCCTGTTGAATCGACACTTTTACCACAACATTGGTCACACTCTGGCGCTTTGCCCCTAGTGGGGCGATCCAATTGACGATCAGGTCACACTTCTGGTGACCGCCAGAGGTTAGACTTGTTCGCCTGGGGTCACTCTCTGAAATTACGTATGCCAAGCATGCGTGCTACTCTGAGTCTCAGGCAGGTTCGCCTGAACAGGCGCAGGTCTTTTTGATGGCGACCGATCTGGTTTCGGGTTGCTGTCGAATAGTATGGGGACGGATAGAGGTAAGGTATGGCATATCGCAACAGCAAAGAACTGATCGAAGCGGTCTTTTTCTTTGGTCGCAAAGGCATTACCAAAGAAATGCGTTATACCGAGTTCGAAGCCGTTCTGGATGGCGTGGTCGGCATTACCGGCTTGTCATCTCGAGAAATTCAGGCAGCCTACCTGAAAATCACTCCCACCCTGGAAGTACACAGCGTCGTATTGTTTCTGATCGAATTTGATGATCGTGGTTTTGCCGATCAGGATTGGAACATCCCGCTGCGCCACCTGGCCGACACCGCAGGCCCCGGTCCCAATCTCGGTCAGGGGCCGATCCGGCTCGCTTGCCGCAGTCAGTGCTCAGTCTCCTGGTACCAGCGAGAGCTTTGGGAACCCAAGGTGCGGGATGGTCTTAACCATTTTCAATTGATTCACGAAGCTGTGAAGCGCAATAAACTGGGTATTATCACCGAAGACGAGCCCTCGCAGCTCAGCGCCACGCCTATGCAAGCACCCACCGCAAAAGCCCCTGTGGATCCGCCCACGATCAGTGAGCAGGTCGATGATGTTGGTGACTTTGAGGACCTGCCGGTCATTTCCGACCAGGTGGAGCCCCAGACACTGAGCGGATACAGTGAAGCAGACCTGAAAGCAGAGCTGGGCAAGCAAGCCCGGGACTTTCAGGAAAAACTCGCTTTACTGACGCGACGCCAGAAACAGCGTATCCACGGCCTCGAAGAGCAGCACAAAGAAGAGGTTGAGCAGGTCAAACGAGCCATGCGCAATGAAGCGCAAACCTACCGTAACCGAATACAGGAGCTGGAGCAGCAGACCAATCAGTCGAGTGTCCTGGGCGATAAACTCCAAAGCAGCTTTCGCAAGCTGGAACGGGATAATCTGGTGCTGCAGGAGCAGTTTGATACGCTTAAGGAGCGGCATGACGAGCTGAAAACTGAACACCTTGCCGCTTTGCACTCCCAGCAATCTTCTACCGCTAGCGAACAGGACAAGGTCGTAGAGCTGAAAGAGGCGTTGACGGAAAAGAATTTCGAGATCGACGAACACAAAGAAACGTTGCGCAATTCGGAGGCTCAGATTCAGGCGTTGACGGAGCAAGTGGCTGAGCTCGAACAAAGCGAAGACACCAATGACGACCTGATGGATCGTCTTGATGGGCTCGATCTGGTCTTTGTGGCCTATCACCCCGGTGCAGGTCACATCAGCATGCCTTCCAGGCAGCTGGCCGATTATCTGGAGCGGCCTCTGGCGTTTGCCGCTCAGAAATGCGGTGTGACGCTGGAGCAATATAAGGCCTGGCTGATTCACTATGACAGCCCTGAGTGCAATGAATGCGGTGTACCGGTTAAGCGGGTAGACCAACCTGGTGATTTTGAACCGGGAACGCATAATTTCTGTTCCCGACACCGGGTGGTCTCCGGTAACGTCACGGCTTTCCGCAAGTCGAGTTGATCTACGATACTGAGGCGACATTGGCCCAGTTCAACGATCCTCGCTTGCCACCAGAGCCAGGCCGCATAGCAACCGATCGAACCCCCTGGTTGGCTGCACCTCGGGTCTTCAGTGTCCGCGGGGACCGCCTGCATCCCATCATTTCCGGTAACAAGTGGTTTAAGCTGCGGGCCTGGCTGATGTTGGCGCATCAACAGTCCGTCAGGCATCTGGTGTCGGTCGGGGGGCCATATTCCAATCATTTGCACGCTCTGGCCTACGCTGGCCATGTACTGGGGCTGGCTACCACAGGCTGGGTGCGTGGCCCGGCGCCCAAACACCTGTCACCGACTCTAGTCGATTGCCAGGGTTGGGGCATGGCCCTGAATTTCATTGACCGTGAGCACTACCGTCAGCGAGAAACTGCTGAGTTTGCCGAATGGGCCTGTCGTGGTCTTGAATCTGCTATGTTCATTCCGGAAGGGGGCTGGTCGCCTGAAGCCATCGATGGATCCAGCGCCTGGTGGCGCCTGGCCGGGGTTGACCTGGATGCGTTGATTTGCCCCGTCGGGTCTGGAACCACTCTGGCAGGGCTGGTCCGCTCTGCTCCTCAATCGACCCGGGTTATTGGCGTTCCCGTCTATCGCGATCCGGATCACTACGCGACGTTGATCGAAAAGCTTGCGGCTGCTGGTGTAGATGCCGGTCAATACACCCTTTGGACAGGTTTTGCCGGAAGAGGCTTTGGCCGGTTGAGCGCTGAACAGAGAGGGTTTATGGCCGATTTCGAACAGCGTGAGAATATCGCACTGGATCCGGTATATACCGCTAAGACCTTCCATGCATTGCAGCATTGCCTGAGCTTTGACTCTGATCTTCGCGAACAACGGCTGGGTATTCTGCATACGGGAGGGTTGCAGGGACGGCGCAGCCAGATCGGGCTGTGATACACTGCGCGTTTTTAACCTGCAGGTAACAGGCTCGATGGCGAAAATTAACTGGTTTCCCGGGCACATGAACAAAGCCCGGCGACAAATCAAAGAGATCATGCCCGCCATTGATGTGGTCATTGAAGTGCTGGATGCGCGTTTGCCGAAGTCAAGTATGAATCCGGTAATCGCCAAAGCCCGTGGCGACAAACCAGTCGTGCGCCTGCTCAGTAAAGACGACCTGGCTGACCCGGAGATCACCGAGGCCTGGCGTCGGCATTACAGCGATGATGTCAATATGACGGTATTGCCCATCGTAATGACTGACCGCCGCCAACTGGCCCGCATACCCGACCTGTGTCGCAAACTTGCTCCCTATCGGGGTGGCATCGGCAAGCCGGTTCGGGCGGTCGTAGTCGGTATTCCCAATGTCGGTAAATCGACACTGATCAACGGTTTGGTCGGACGGCGTATTGCCAAAGTGGGTGATGAGCCCGCCGTGACGCGTCGCCAGCAGCGGATTCAGATCGCGGATGACTTCACCCTGATGGACACACCGGGCATCATGTGGCCATCGCCGGACTCGGAGGTCGGTGGCTACCGTCTTGCTGCCTCCGGAGCGATTCGTGATACTGCGGTCGAGTACGAAGACATTGCCCTGTTCGCGATTGATTACCTCATGCAACGCTACCCTGAACGGCTTATAGAGCGTTACAAATTAGCCAGCATTCCCGACGGCGCTATGGAGTGTATGGAAGCTATTGCCCGTAAACGGGCCTGCATCAAAGGCCGTGAAGTCGACTGGCATAAAGTCAGTGAAATTATTCTGAAGGAAATGCGCAGTGGAGTGCTGGGTCGAATCAGCCTGGAAGAGCCCGACCGGGAGGTGCCTTATCGGGAATTGGACGTCGACCCACACCAGATGCCTTAGCCAGGGTGGGTAAACCGGCACTGCTTTAACCCCGGGCCTGGGCATTTCAGTTAGTGCGCAGCGACCGGGGCGTTGTTTAGTCTGTTACAGTGCACTAGTCTTTCGACTCAAGCCCCATCATTGCCCGAATGTGTTGCTCAGCCGACTCGGCCAGGGCTTTGAGATGGTAGCCACCTTCCAGCATTGAAACGACCCGCCCCGAACACAGCTGCTCGGCTTGTTCCATTAGCACCCGGGTGATCCAGTAGTAATCATCGGTTTGCCAGTTTAGCTGGCCCATGGGGTCGAGTGTGTGGGCATCGAAACCAGCGGATATGAAGATCATTTCTGGTCGGTGAGCTTGCAGTGCAGGCTTCCAGCGAGCCTCCCAGTCTTCCTTAACGTCGTCTATGGTGGCAAAAGCGACCTGAGGCGTGAGGATCATGTGCGGGTGTTCACTTTGCCAGTGCGTATTCGGGTAGAATGGGTGTTGAAAGCTGCTGCAGACCAGCACATCCGGTTCGTCGGCAAAGGCTTCGATGGTACCGTTGCACTGGTGTACATCGAAATCGATAATCGCCACTCGCTTTAGCCCGTGATGATGGCGGGCATGCTGGGCGGCAACTGCAATATTGTTGAAGAAGCAGAAACCCATCGTAGAGGCTGGCTCAGCATGGTGACCGGGCGGACGTACTGCACAGAATGCCCGCTGGTAGTGACCGGCCATGATATCGTCAACAGCCTGAATGCCAGCACCCGCGGCGCGATAGCTCGCTTCCCAGGTATAAGGGCCCATCAACGTATCCGGGTCTGCCTGAATCAGGCCGTGAGAGGGGCTGATCCGGTCGAGCTGCTCAACATAAATCGGATGGTGCACCCTTAGCACCGCCTCTTTGCTGGCCAGGGGGGCGTCGAGCTGGGTCATTCGCTGGCTTACACCACTGGACTCCAGCTGGTTGAGAATGGCATCCAGGCGCTGGGGCGACTCGGGATGGTCGTTTCCCATGTCGTGTAAGTGGTAAACCGCGTGATGGAGTAAGGCTGTTGGAATCATCAGGCATCACCGTTGAAAGGCAAGGCAGTATACGACTACATTAGTCGGGGGGCCACTGTGCACCCGACCCAAACCTCTTCGACTTTGGTGGTAGCATGCCCGACCTGAGTAACTTTTTTCAACCCAAAAGCATCGCAGTCATCGGGGCATCGGAACGGGAAGGCAGTATGGGCGCCGTGGTGATCCAGAACCTTCACCAGAGTGAGTACCCACACCCACTTTATGCCGTGAATATCAAAGGCTATACCTCGGTTTTTGGCTATCCGGCGTATCGCTATGTGCGTGAAATTCGTAAGCCGGTTGACCTGGCGGTCATTTGCCTCCCCCCTGAATCGCTCATGAGGGTATTACGTCAGTTGGGCCGGGTTGGCATTCGAGCCGCCATTATTCTAACGGGCGGGTTATCCCGCAGGCAGTCACTGGGAACGGCTCGCAATGAGCGAATATTGAGTTTGGCCCGGGAACTGAATATTCGCATTCTCGGACCGAATTGTCTGGGCATTCTGGTGCCAGACGAGCATTTGAACGCCAGTTTTGCTCACCTCAACGCATTGCCGGGGCAGTCGGCTTATGTCGGGCACTCGGCCTCTCTTGGATCGGCTCTGCTCGACTGGGCAGGCGCTCGCGGTATCGGGTTTTCGCACTTCATGACGGTTGGTTCAAGCGCTGACCTGCGTATCTCTGATATTGTCGATCATTTATCCACAGACCGTCGGGTAAGATCCATTCTGATTCACCTGGAACATATCCGGGATGCCAACCGATTGCTGATAGCAATGCGTGCTGCAGCTCGTTCCAAAAAGGTATTGGCGATTCGTACTCAGGCCAGGCGTAGCGTACCTCCTGGACTGGTGGATCGACGTCCGGTGGATGATGAGTATTTCAACCGTGCTGGCGTGCTGCAGGTTGACAGTGCCGATGGTTTGTTCAGTGGTCTGGAAGTGCTGTCCAGGGCCAGGCCGCTGCACCGGGCGAACCTGGCTATTGTCAGTAATGGCCTGGGGACTGCCATGCTTGCCAGTCAGCAATTACAGTCTCTGGGGGGCGAATTAGCCCAAATTAAGGGCCATAAAGCACAATTGCCAACGCTCTGGTATGCGGAGGAAACCGGTTATAACCCGGCCATTCTTCCTCCGGAATCTACCGGGCAAGACTATCTCGATGTGCTCAAAGTTCTTGAACGGGATCCGGCGATCGGCGGCATTCTGGTTATACATAGCCCCAATAAGCGCTCCGACAGTACCGATGTGGCTCGATTACTACAGCCTTATATAAAGCGCAGCAGACGCATGTTCCTGACTTGTTTCATGGGCGGTGTGAGCATTGTCGAGGCGCGCAAAGAATTCGACAAAGCCGGCTTGTTGAACTTCGATTCTCCCAACGATGCGGTTGAAGCCTACTTTACAGTGGCCAAACACGAACTCGCCCAGGAGCGTCTGCGCGAGACCCCAAGTTCCACTTCATTGGGGTTCACTCCGGATCGACAGCAGGGGCAGGATCTGTTTCGTCAGATAGATGACCAGGGCCGCCGTTACTTTACCTGGGCTGAAGCCCGGGCACTGATGCGATTGTATGGATTCACTCTCGTCGACAGTACCTTTGGTGTTGATTTTGAGCAGGTTATACAGCGCCTCACGCCACGCTATTTTCCGGCATCTCTGCGTCTGGTTCATGAAGCGTATTGCTTTCCGTTTGCTTACAACGAAGCCCCATCCGAACGTTGGCGTGGTGTTCGCATTGAGCTTGCCGATGTAGCCGCACTGCGTGAAGCCCGTGAGTCACTGGCTGCTGAAAAAGGAGAGCAATTTCCGGACAGCCGAACCCTGGGCTGGGGCGTACAACCCATGCGGCGCAAGATCGACCACCTCCAATTCAGCCTGGGGATGACCCGTGACGATGATTACGGCCCGCTGATTGTATTTGGGGAGGGCGGATCCCGGGCCGACATGCTGGCTGACCGCCAGGTCGCACTGCCGCCATTGAACAGCTCACTGGCGCGACAGATGATCATGCGTTCGCACGGTTATCAGGTGTTGGCAGAGCGCAGTGAGAATCTGGATCAGGACCTGGCCCAATTGGTGCGGGCGCTGAAAGCATTGTCACAGATGGTCATAGACTGGCCTCAGTTGGCCGGGCTTGAAGCCAACGTATTGTTGCAACCCGGCGAAGGCTTACTGGTGATTGGTGTCGCGGCGTGCATTGGTGAGCCCCAGCGGCCGGCATTGAATCCGTACCCGAGTGAATTGGTTGAGTCCGTTACCCTGAAGAACGATCAGTCTGTTATTCTGAGGCCAATTAAAGGAGAAGATGAGCCACAGTTAAAAGCGTTTTACGGTCGTTTTGATGCCGATTCTTTGCGCTTGCGTTTTTTTGGCAGCCGGTTGCACTTTGAACACCGTGAACTGGCAACTCTGTGCCAGATTGATTATCGCCGTGAAATGGTATTTGTTGCTCTGTCGAAGCGCGCCATCGTCGGTGAAATGCGGCTTTGGACGGACGTCAATACCAATGAAATGGAGTTTGCTATTATGGTCGAGTCGACGTTTCAGGGTACCGGTCTGGGTCGTCTGCTGATGCAAAAAACGCTGGCCTATGCCGCTGAACAGAAGATTGCCAGTGTCGTCGCGGACGTATTGCCGGAGAATATTCCCATGTTAATGCTGGGGCGTCGATTTGGCTTCAAAGCCCATCATGAACAAGACGGTACTGTCCGTCTGACATTATCGTTGTCTGCACCCGGTAGCCAGGTCTAAGGCGCCGGCCGGGCGGACCAACCCCCGATAACAGAGGCGAGTAAGTGCTATACGAATTGGGTCAACACAACATAGAACTGCCGGGCAAAGCGCCGGCGCCAGCGCCGGCAGACCGTCTGATGCTTTGGCTGGGCGATGAGCTTGTACTGAACGGCGATAGCCACATTCATCAGCGTCAGGCTTGCCAGTTTGAATGGGAACAGGAAGAGTTTGTTGGCCTGTTGGATGGACACAGCTATTACACGGCACGGCTGCATCCCTCAGGCGGTTTACGGACCCAGGCTTTGCGTGACGTCGCCTCGGTCAGTGAAACAGCCTTTATGTTGGCCGCCCGGGCGCGGGGTTTGCTTGACTGGCGACGCCAGCACCGTTTTTGTGGCCAGTGCGGACAACCTACTCTGGCGTTGGCTGGTGAACCTGCCATGGTATGTGACCCTTGCCGTCTTAGATTCTACCCAAGAGTCAGTCCCTGCATCATCGTCCTGATTACTCGCGGATCAGAGGTATTGCTGGCCCAGGGCGTGCGTAACCGTTCGCGTGGCTGGTACAGCACGCTGGCGGGTTTTATAGAAACCGGTGAGTCGGCCGAGCACGCAGTGCACCGCGAAGTACGGGAGGAGGTTGGCGTTGAAGTCACGAATTTACGCTATCAGGGCAGCCAGACCTGGCCCTTTCCCCATCAATTGATGTTGGGCTACTGGGCCGATTACAACGGCGGTGACATCCGGCTTCAGGAAAACGAAATAGCCGATGCGGGCTGGTTTTCACTGGATGCATTGCCCACCGTGCCACCCGGGTTTTCAATTGCCGGGTGGCTGATCAATCGCTACCGTCAGGCCAGGAAGGCCGGGACGGTATAGTGTGACCCGCCTGGCAGAGCTTGCTGCCAGGGTTTAAGCGATAACCGGGCTATTTTTCGTGATCGTTATGCAGACCTTTATAAACCACGTACCCCCAGATACCCATAAAGCCAACAATAAGACCCACTGTTAGCAGGCTAGCGAATACGACTGTGTCCATATACATGATCAGACTCCTCTGTGCTCTATGTTTGAGCACAGTATAGGGAGTCGTTTGGATGGGAGGTTTGACGCGAGTCAGGGAAAACAGCCGGGATACTTGATCTGTATCAACGTTCCCGGGCGGCGGAGGCTGGTCTGTGACTCAGGCGCTGATGCCGAGTTCGACACGCTCGCAATCGGCCAGACTGGCCAGCTTGGTCAGGGCGGTGAAATCCTCAATAACGATGTCTTTGGCACTGTCGCTCTCGCCCAGAATGCTCTGTTTCTGAAAACGGGTGAATACCCGACTGACCGTTTCTACGGCCATGCCCAGATAGTTGGCAATATCGCCGCGTGACATGGTCAAACGAAAGCTGGTTCCAGAATAGCCGCGTCGCTTGTAACGTGCCGCCAGGTTGAGCAAAAAGGAAGCAAGCCGTTCTTCCGAACTCTTTTTGCTCAGCAACAACATCATTTTTTGCTCTTCTCGCAACTCTTTGCCCATCAGTCGCATGAGATGACGGCGCAATTCTGGCATTTGGCCAGACAGATCATCGAGCCGGTCGACCGGAATTTCACAAATGTTGGACGTTTCCAGTGCCCTGGCAGTCGCGGTGTAACTAATGGCGTCATAGCTATCGAGTCCAACCAATTCACTGGCCAGGTGAAAACCCGTAATCTGCTCTTCACCTTCCTGAGTCAGGGTGTAGGTTTTGATGGTGCCGGTTCGCACGGCAAAAATAGAGTGAAACTCCTCACCCTGGTGGAACAGGACGTCACCTTTATGAACCGGGCGCCCGCGTCGGATAATGGAATCAAGTTTGTCCATTTCCTGGCCGTTCAGCGCCAGCGGCAGACACAAGGGGTGCAGGCTGCAGGTGTTGCAATGTGTATTCAGCTTCACGTTGGACTGGCTCCGTGCGGTTAGGCCCCCGGGATGAGGATTGTTTTGTCTATCAGGCATGGTAGCTGAATCAACGGCCATTACCAGCCCGGCGCAGGTAAAGCGGCGTCGCCCGCCTTACTGCTCGCTTTCAGGAGCCCAGGTGTTGACCGAGGTTTGTGCCATCGGACTGAATTCACCGCTGTCACTGACGGACGCCATTGGGATACCGGTTGCCTGCAGCGAAACAAAGTCGTGCAGTGAACGATCGGCCAACTGCGACGGAGCCACGTTCTGTATGGCCCTGAAAATGTTCTCTACCCGGCCTGGAAACTGCTTTTCCCAGCCACGCAACATGGCCTTAATTGACTGGCGCTGCAGGTTTTCCTGAGAGCCACACAGATTGCAGGGGATAATCGGGAACTCCATGAACGCTGCATAGCGTTCAATGTCAGCTTCCCGGCAGTAGGCCAGGGGTCTGATCAGGACGTTAGTGGCACTGTCGCTCAGCAGTTTTGGCGGCATGGCCTTGAGTTTGCCACCATGGAACATATTCAAAAACAGGGTTTCCATGATGTCGTCACGGTGGTGGCCCATGGCAATTTTGGTGGCACCAATCTGATCGGCAAACGCGTAGATGGTGCCGCGACGCAGGCGTGAGCAGATGCCGCAGGTAGTCTTACCTTCAGGCACCATTTCCTGCACGATGCTGTAGGTATCCCGCTCCAAAATGTGGAAGGGCACGCCACGTTGCTTCAGGTAATTGGGCAGTATGTCTTCCGGGAATCCGGGCTGTTTCTGGTCCAGATTCACGGCGATCAGTTCAAAAACAACCGGGGCACTGCGCTGTAGGCTGATCAGGATCTCAAGCAGGGTATAGGAATCTTTGCCACCGGAGAGGCACACCATGACTTTGTCGCCTTCTTCAATCATATTGAAGTCGGCAATGGCCCGGCCAGTTTCCCGGCGCAGTCTTTTCTGAACCTTGTTGAACTCGGTTTTGGCCTTCTTCTCGGCGGTTACCGGGGTCGAATCCGACGCTGGCTCTGTTAAGGTTTCAGTTTCAGCGCCTGATGGGGCGTGGTGTGTGGTGACGGTCATGCCTGAATCCATACCTATGTGGCTGTAGCAACAATGCGGGCGCGTTTTCTACCACCTACGACCGCCGGGGACAAGCCTTGTGCAGAAAAAGTCTCTAGCTCCCTTCATAAGCAAGCAGGGTAAACGTTGGAATGCCGGCTTCGCCCAGCACCTCGACACCGCCCATGTCGGGTAGGTCTACCACAGCCGCGGCTTCAACCACGCGAGCGCCCTGACTCTGAATCAGTGTCGAGGCGGCCAGTGCTGAACCGCCCGTTGCAATCAGGTCGTCGAAAATCAGGACCCGATCGCCATCACCACAGCTGCCTTTTTGCAGTTCAAGCCTGCGTTTGCCATGAGGCAGGGAAAAGTCTTCGCTGGCGACCGCTCCCGGCAGTTTTCCGCCTTTGCGCACGAGAATAATGGGCAGATTGAGCTGATAGGCAATGATGCTGCCCAGAATAAAGCCACGTGCCTCCAGTGCGGCAACGTGGGTAATGTTTGCCTCAAGATACCGCTCGACGAAGGCATGCGCGCATAGATGCAGAGCCCGGTTATCATTGAACAGGGGTGTCAGGTCGCGAAAAGTAATGCCGGTTACAGGCCAGTCCGGGTAGCTTTTGATCCTGTTTTTCAGGGTGATCTGGTCAAATCGCATCGTGATTCTCCGGGTCGGTGTGTATACAGGTCGTCTGGCGGCGCTGAACTGATGAGTCTAGCAGACTCTGCTTCGAGCACTGACCAGAGCCGGCAAGGTACGTTGTAACAGGGCATCAATATCGGGGTGCCTACGGTGGTCGGCCAGGGCACGCGGATAGCCAGGGGCCTGACGGTCATCGTGCAAATGTTGCCAGGGTGTCGTTGAATCGATAAAGCGTTCGGCAAAATCAGGACTGATCGCCAGGCAACCGTTCAGTATCACATCCAGGTAGGTTTGCAGTATCGGGCGTTCTGGCAAAGGATGGTCCGCCTGGGTGCCTACATAGGCCCACAGGGTATGGTGCGTTGGCAGTGGCGTCTGACTCAGGTTGTCGACCTGGCGCCAGTCTATGCGGACTCGGTCATAGCCTTGCTCGCGCTGGTCAAACCTGGCCAGGTTGTCTTCATCGACCGCAAACACCACACCGTTGCAATGAGCCTGGTCGTCTTGATGGGCGCCCAGTGCAGTAGCGCCATAATCTGGCACCGGTACCGACCAGCGCCTGGCGATGCCGCTGACTTCAACGGCATAAGCCAGTCCGCTGATACCGGTTCGGCTTCGGCTGTCAGCACAGATCAGGCTGCCGTAACCAAAGATATAATGCATGATGGTTCTCCTAATGACCCATGGAAATGGCCTGGAAGGCTAGCCAGGTGGCAAGGGCTAGCAGGCTGATGCCGAGCAATCTGCGCACCCAGGGTAGGTTCAATCCACGCTGGAAGGGGCGGGCTGCGGCACCGGTCAGCATCATAGCGGGCAGGGTACCCAGCCCAAAGCAGAGCATCAGGCTGGCGCTGGCCCAGGGGTTAGCAGCCGTTGCGGCAAATCCCAGGGCTGAATAGACCAGACCGCAGGGTAAAAACCCCCAAACCAGTCCCAGCGGGTAAGCCTGTCGCACCCGGGTGACAGGCAACCAGCGCCTGGCCAGAGGTTGCACACGTCGCCACAGCGGCAGCGCCAGGTGTTCCACCCGGGTTATCCAGGAGGCGATGTTCAGATAGTAGAGCGCAATCAACACCAGCAGGGCAGAGGCGATTAATCGTAATACAGGGATAGCACTGGCTGGTAGCCAGGCCAGGCCGGCACCGATTAGAAAGCCAAGGCCTGTGTACGTGGATATACGGCCCAAATTATAGGCTGCCAGAACAGCTGTGCCCTTGCTGTTAACTCCGAATGCCAGGGTCAGTCCTCCGCACATTCCCAGGCAATGCCCTGCGGAGATAATGCCGATCAAAAAGGCAGATAGTGCATCGACCATCATGAGCCGGTTGATCCTTGTTGATCGGCCTTCGCCTCCCTCTCTGTGTTCGGTGAATCGATGGCTGAATCCGACTTCTGGTGTCGGCCAGGCACCATATCACTGTCATCATCAAACAGAATGCGGCGAGCGGGGCTGTCCAGATCATCATATTGGCCGCTGTTGACTGTCCACCAAAACAGCACGCCGCCCACTGAAAGCAATAGCAGGCTAACCGGAATCAACAACAGTAGAATATCCATGATTGTGCTCCGTCGGAGAAGGTGTCTACAGGCCGGATCATGCTATGCGTCTGAGGCGCAAGGCGTTTCCGACCACTAGCAGGGAACTGAGCGACATGCCGATGGCCGCTTGCCAGGGGGCTACCCAACCCAGGGCGGCTAACGGCAGAGCCAGGCCATTGTACAGCAGAGCCCAGATCATATTTTGCCGGATGATGCGCCGGGTTTTACGAGCGACCACAATAGCCAGCGCCAATGTTGACAGGTTTTCGTTCAGCAACAAGGCATCAGCGGCTTGTTTGGCGAGATCCGTTCCGGATGACATGGCGACGGATACCGGCGCACCGGCCAGTACCGGGGCATCATTGATGCCATCGCCAACCACCGCCACCTGTGCACCCTGACGGGCTTGCTGGTTGACCCAGTCCAGTTTTTGTTCGGCACTGAGCCCATAGTTAAACCGGCCTTTTTGACGCAGATAGGCCAGTCGGGGGTCCAGCTCTCCACTGGGGTCGCCGGTTAGGATGTGGCAGCGAACACCCAGGGTTTCAAGGGCGTTTAAGGCGGGCAGCGCGCTACTGCGAAGGTCATCGTTGAGTGAAAATGCCGCCAGCGTCACACCGTTAAGGCTGAGCCAGACTGTTCCGGATTGTGACGTTGGGTGGCTCGCTGAACCCTCACAGGCAAATGCCCGGTGACCCAGGCGCCACTGTCCGGACTCACCACGCGCAGACAGACCGGCTGCCGGGTGACGCTGATGATCGAACAGTTCAGACGAATGGGCGCCTTTCGCCTGAGCCTGTTTGAACGCCCGGGCTATGGGGTGTTCACTGGTGCGTTCCAGTTCAACCGCCACACCGATAAGGTCCGCGCGGGTATAACCCTTGCGCTCGGCCTCTGCTTCAAGGTGAACACCGGTTAATACAAAATGACCTTCAGTTAGGGTGCCGGTTTTATCAAACGCCAGGTCTGTCACCGAAGCCAGTTGATCCAGGGTATGGCCGCGAGTAATGATCAGACCACGCTGCCGCAGGCTGTTGGTCGCCTGTGCCAGTACCGTAGGGGTTGCAAGGCTCAGAGCACAGGGGCAGGTGACTACCAGAACGCTGATGACCACCCAAAAAGCTCTGTCTGGTGCAACCCAGAGCCAGATCAGTCCAATGAGGGCTGTGATCAGTAACGTGGAGCCGACAAAGTAGTGAGCTCCGCGGTCGGCCAGTTCGGCCATTCGCGGCTTCTCACTCGCGGCCCGCTCCAGCAGTTGCATCACGCTGGAGGCTGAACTTTCCTGCCCCGTGCGTTCAACGTCGATTTCGATCGCCTGGCTTTGATTCAGAGTGCCTGCTAGCACCGTGTCGCCCGGAGCTTTGCTGCGCGGCTTGAACTCGCCGGTCAATCGGGATTCGTCAAAATCGCTGTGTCCAGTTTTGACAGTGCCATCGACCGGACACAGCTCACCGGCCTGAACCAGAATGCGTTCGCCGGGTTGAATGTCGCGCAAAGCCTGGCGCTGCCACTGACCGTCCCGCCAAACCTCGCAGGTGGCCGGCAAGTGGCTGGCCAGTGCGTTGCCGCTGGCGTGCACGGTGTTGCGAGCCCGGAACTCCAGGAAACGGCCAAGGACCAGAAAGAAAGTGAACATGTTGACTGATTCATAGTACACCTCACCACCGCTGCTCAGCGTTGCCCAGAGACTGGCCGCAAAGGCTGAGCCGATGGCCAGGGCCACGGATACATCCATCGATAAATGGCGAGCTCTCAGGCTGCGCCAGGCCGACCTGAAAAATGGACCGGCAGCAATGACAACCACCGGTATGGTGAGGACCAGACTGGCCCAGCGGACCAGCAGCTCAGTGCCTCCGGTCATGCTGCCGCTGTAAATAGCCACTGCGTTCATCATCGCCTGCATCATGCCAATGCCGGCAATGCCAAGCCGCAATAGATAGTGACGCTGAGACTTCTGACGCAGCACTTCTTCCTGATCCGGCCGGTAGGGGTGGGCACGGTAACCCAGGCTAAACAAGGCCAGAAAGATATTGCTCAGTGTCTGCTGGTCAGGGTTCCAGGTTACCTGGCAGCGGTGGCTGGTTTGGTTAAAGTGAACCTGGGATACGCCCGTCAACTGTGTCAGGTGTTTTTCGATCAACCAGCTGCAGGCTGAGCAACTGACGCCCTCGATCATGAGGGTGGCTGTCAGGTTATGAGGATCGGACCGGCTGACAAACTCCGACTGAACGTCCTGCCGGTCATACAGCAACAGTTTGTCGCGCTCCGTATCGGAAACGGGAGGGGACGCCGGTGCCTGATTCGGGTCGTGAAAGCGATAATAGGCCTCCAGCCCATTGTCTAAAATGGTCTGAGCCGCCGCCATACAGCCAGCGCAGCAGAAAGTACGGGAGACTTCTGCGACGCTAAGCCGGTAACGTTCATCGGATACTGGCAAGCCACAGTGAAAGCAATCCCGGTTCATCGCACCCGGGGTTGCAGCGTCTGGATCGTGCTGCTGGGCAGCGTGACATTGCCATGCAGCCGCCAATTGGCTTTGCTGTCGGAGGGTTGCAATAACAGGGAACGCTGGCCTTCGATCGACTCGGTTAATAGACCCGTATAACGACCACCTGGCGTCCGGTTTAGCGTTATTTCGACATCGCGCTGAGCATGTGCATCGAACACGAATAGCAAGACCAGCGTTTCAGGCCAGGACTCCAGGTTGCCGTCCAAACGCAAACTGATGCGGTCTCCGATCATTTGCATTTGAGCCTGTAGCTGCAGCTCAATAGCCAGATCGTCTGCTTCGGTGCTGACGATATAGCTGCGGCCATCCTTGTAGACATCGTCTATGACTGAACCGTCGCTGGTCACGACTGAGATATAGATCATCCAGATACCGGCGGGTACCACAAACAACATTGGGCTAAACACCAGCCATGGCCAGAATTGCCGGTACCAGGGCGTTATCGCGGTTTGATTCACTCAGGTTCTCCAAAAACAATCAGGCGACGCAGATGCGCCGCAACAGGGTTCGAAATGGGCAGCGTTGACCGGAAATCAGAAATTTGCCGGGCCAAAAAAACGACTTTCAGTGTCCGTACTGATCTGGGCGTCATCCACTGCTGTGGCGGTAAAGAACACGTCATTATTCGGCAGCGCTAGGTCATCGGGAGACAATACAAGTCTCGCGGTAAACGCCACCTCTCCTCCCGCAATGACATCGATTTGTTCCGGAGCAATCAGTTCCGCGCCTTCGAGCCCGCTAACACTTAAGGTATAGCTGCGGTCAACCTGGGACATGTTCATCAATTGGATATTGTAACTGTTTTCGACCATTCCCTGAGGGGTGATCCGGTGCAGCGCACCGCGGCCCCGTTCAATCGACATCTCCAGGGGTACCCGGGTAGCGATTACCCAGGCGAACAATACCATCATGATGGTCAGCGCCACTGCATAGCCAATGAGCCGCGGTCTCAGTATGCGAGATGGCTTACCTTCCAGTGCATGCTCCGTGGTGTAACGAATCAGGCCAGGTTCATAGCCCATTTTGTCCATGACGCTGTCGCAGGCATCGATACAGGCGGCGCAGCCAATACACTCGTATTGCAGGCCATCGCGAATATCGATGCCGGTCGGGCAAACCTGAACGCACAAATCGCAGTCGATGCAATCACCCAGGTTCAGCTCTTGCGGGTCAATGCCCCGACGGCGCGACCCTCTGGCTTCACCTCGTTTTTCATCGTAACTGACGATCAGCGTATCCTGGTCGAACATAACGGCCTGGAAACGGGCATAGGGGCACATGTAAATGCACACTTGCTCGCGCAGCCAGCCAGCGTTGCCATAAGTCGCCAACGTAAAAAAGGCAATCCAGAAAACCGCCCAGGCGCTGGTATCGAAGGTAAACAGGTCTGGAATCAGTTGCCTGATTGGTGTGAAGTAGCCGACAAAGGTGACCGCAGTTGCCAGTGCGACCAATACCCACAGCAGATGTTTGGCAAATTTGCGGCCAAACTTTAACCAGGTCATGGGTTGTTCATCGAGTTTTATACGAGCGTTTCGTTTGCCCTCGGTCTTTTCCTCGATGAACATAAATATCCAGGTCCACGCACTTTGCGGGCAGGTATAACCGCACCAGACGCGACCGGCAAACACGGTGATAAAGAAAAGCGCGAAGGCACAGATGATCAACGCCCATGACAACAGCATGAAATCCTGTGGCCAGAAAGTGATGCCGAAGACGTGAAACTGGCGGCTGGGCAAATCAAACCAGACGCCCTGGCGACCGTTCCAGTTCAGCCACAGGGTGCCAAAATAGGCAGCAAACAGCAGGGCACCACCATAGACGCGCAAGGAACGATAGAATCCCTTGATTCGCCTGACATAGATTTTTTCACGTTCCTGGTAGAGGTCGACCGTTTTAACGGCGTTGTCCGTGACGTCTTTGACTTCAATTTTTTGGGTCATTGTCCGAACTTACTAAAAGGCTTGGGGAACAACCGGATTGTTTCCTAAACCCATTAGCGGGGAGCAGAGGTCTGCTCCCCGGGGAGGAGATTATTTACTGATTGCTCATGTTGTAAACGTAACCGGCCAAAATGTGCACTCGCTCTTCACCCAGAATGTTCTGCCAGGCAGGCATGTTTCCGGCCCGACCATTATTGAGAGTGTATTGTACTGAATCCCGAATCGATTCGCCGGGAATCCGGTAGAGCCAGACATTGTCGGTGAGATTGGGGGCACCCAGGCCCTGGTTGCCTGTTCCGTTTTCAGCGTGGCAGGCGACACAGGAGGCGTTGTACAAGGCTTCACCCTGACGAGCGAGCGATGCATTGACGTTGTCCTGGTTAGACAGTTGCATCACATATTCGGTTACTGCCCGCACGCCCTGCGCGCCCAGTGCGTCACCCCAGGCTGGCATCTGGCCACGCCGGCCGTTGACCAGGCTGGCCTTGATGGTCTCGCCACTGCCACCGTACAGCCAGTCATTGTCAGTCAGGTTGGGGAAGCCATAGCTTCCCTGGCCTGCCTGGCCGTGACACAGGGCACAGTTGTCTTCGAACAATCGCTGACCAATACGCATGGCCTGGGGGTTATCTGACAGATCTTCCACCGGCATGCTGGCCAGGCGCTCATAAATCTCGCCATACCGGCGATCGTGGGCAATCTGGGCGTCAGTCAGTTCTTTTTGTGAGGTCCAGTTGAGCACGCCATCCCAATTACCAACCGGGTAAGCAATGAGATAAAGCACAGCAAACACAATGGTGATCCAGAACAGGTTCAACCACCATTTAGGCAATGGGTTGTTGAACTCTTCGATGCCATCGAAGCTATGGCCTGTCGTGGATGCCCCTTCGCCGCCCGGGTCTTTCATGCGCCGGGTCAGGGTAATCAGAATAGCCAGCCCGACGATCGAGATACCCGTCAGGATAAAGATGTAAGCACTCCAAAAACTGCTCATTTGTTGTCGTCTCCTGTCCTGGCTTGGGTCTTCTTATGTAACGCTTCGTCTTCGAATGGCAGATTGGCTGCTTCGTCAAATTTCTTTTTGCGCTTGCCGCTGTATGCCCAAATCACAATGCCGAAGAACGCTACCATGGTGAATATCGTGGCCAGGCCTCTGAAATCGTTAATATCCATAGGGTCAGCGGCCTGTCACAAGCGTGCCGAGCTGTTGCAAATAGGCAACCAGCGCATCGATCTCTGCCACGCCATCGACTTCACTCTCGGCGTTGGCAATCTGTTCATCGGTGTAGGGCACCCCTACACGGCGCAGAGCCGCCATTTTAGCGCCGGTTTTAGATCCATCCACGGTCCATTCAAACAACCAGGGAAAAGCCGGCATGTTGGACTCGGGAACGACCGAGCGTGGGTTGTATAAGTGGGCTTTCTGCCACTCGTCGCTGTAGCGCTGACCGACGCGGGCGAGATCGGGACCGGTGCGTTTTGAACCCCAGAGGAAAGGGTGTTCATAGACGTCTTCGCCGGCCTGCGAATAAGGCCCGTAACGCTCTACTTCAGCGCGCAGCGGTCGCACCATTTGGGTGTGACACACGTGGCAACCTTCCCGAATGTAGATATCACGACCTTCCAGCACCAGAGCGTTGTGTGGCTCCAGGCCTTCGATGGGTTCGGTCACTTCATCCTGAGCGAACAGGGGCACAATCTCGACCAGACCGCCAAAGCTGATGGCTACCAACACCAGTGCGACCATCAGGCCGACGTTCTTTTCAACCGTTTCGTGTTGCATTGTATCCGTCCTAACCGTTAAGCGGGCTGAGCGGCGGTGTCAGCCGCGATGGTTTTATTTTCGCTCCGGATGGTCATCCAGACGTTATAGGCCATCAGGAACATGCCCGTCAGGAACACCATGCCGCCGATCATGCGAACGACATAGCCCGGCCAGCTGACTTCCACGCCTTGCACAAAGCTGTACATCAGGGTGCCATCTGTGTTGACCGCACGCCACATCAGGCCCTGGGCAATGCCGTTGACCCACATGGCTGCGATGTACAGAACTGTGCCGATGGTCGCCAGCCAGAAGTGCGCATTAATCAGGGAAATGCTGTACATCTGTGTCTGGCCATAGAGCCGTGGAATGGTGTGATACAGCGCGCCGATGGAAATCATCGCAACCCAGCCGAGCGCGCCGGAATGCACGTGACCGATGGTCCAGTCTGTATTGTGAGACAGCGCGTTCACTGTTTTGATGGCCATCATCGGGCCTTCAAAGGTTGCCATGCCATAAAACGACAGGGAGACAACCAGAAAGCGAAGTATCGGGTCGGTCCGTAATTTGTGCCAGGCCCCGCTCATGGTCATCATGCCGTTGATCATGCCGCCCCAACTCGGTGCCAGCAGAATAAGCGACATCACCATGCCGAGGTTTTGAGCCCAGTCTGGCAGGGAAGAGTAGTGCAGGTGATGGCCGCCGGCCCACATGTACACTGAGATCAGAGCCCAGAAGTGGACGATCGACAAACGGTACGAATAAATCGGGCGTTCAGCCTGCTTGGGTACATAGTAATACATCATGCCCAGGAAGCCGGCCGTCAGGAAGAAACCAACAGCATTGTGGCCATACCACCACTGAACCATGGCGTCCATGGTGCCAGCATAAGCCGAATAGGATTTGAACATTGACACCGGAATGGCCGCGCTATTGACCACGTGCAGCACGGCGACTGTGATGATGAAGGCCAGATAGAACCAGTTGCCGACGTATATGTGTGGCATTTTACGACGGCTGATGGTGCCGACGAATACCGCAAGATAAGACAGCCAGACCAGCGCGATCAGAATGTCGATAGGCCATTCCAGCTCGGCGTATTCTTTGGTAGAGGTCAGGCCCAGTGGAAGCGTTACTACCGCTGCGACGATGACCGCTTGCCAACCCCAGAAGGTAAACTTAACCAGCCCTTCGAACGCCAGCCTTGCCTGGGTGGTGCGTTGAACCACGTAGTAGGAGGTGGCAAACAACGCAGACCCGCCGAAGGCAAAGATCACCGCGTTTGTGTGTAAAGGACGCAACCGGCCAAAGTGAAAGTAGGGGCCGAAATTCAGTTCCGGGAATGCCATCTGGGCGGCGATGATGACGCCAACCAGCATACCGACAATCCCCCAGACAACAGTCATGATGGAGAATTGACGCACAACCGTATAATTGTACGTCGTCTGCTCCTCAGGCACGGTAGTAGAGTTGCTCATGGATCAGCTTCCGATAGGGTGTGTAAGGGTTAAAAGGATTAGGCGGCGAAAGTATGCTGAGTCGATATGCTATTTGCAAATGACACAGGTCAATAACATTGCCATAAGTTATTGTTTTGTCGATTTATTGCGATTCTTTCCCGAGAGTGTAGAACAGGACGTCCAGCTTGCTTGAATCATGATCAGTTTTCCGGCCACCAACTGTGTCCTGCGTTAGTCGGTCAAACAGCGCTTCGCTTCAATCGGATCTGATCGGTGGTCTCTCCGCGTTGTAACAAAGATTGCGCTCTGGCCTCCAGGGCGAGGCCATGTCTAAAATTTTTCAGCCGAATGGAGCTGTTACTGGTGCAATACCCTTTATGAGTGATGAGGGAGTCGTTGCCCTGGGTGCTGATCAGTAAGGCTTCGGACAGACGGTCTTTGATACGCACAGCGACCGGTTGAAGGTTGCCCGTCAGATATTCTAATCCACAGATGCGGCCCCGGCTGTCGCGGTGCATCCAGCGAACAATGCCCAGCCGGCCTTCACTGTCTGGGCTGTCATCCTGATCTCGATGCATGAGCACGTCCCCGACGTTCAGCGAGACGGTGTCATCTCTTAGCCGAATGCAGGCGCCCTGTTTACTGGAATTCAGGGTGGTGATGCTAGCCAGTTGCTCTTCGCGGGTTCCATTGACCCGCAAGTACTGATGAACCGAATGCAGGCCGATCGCGGCCTGAGTTTGCTGTTCGAGTGAATCGCGCTCGAAGCGACGAGAACCTACCTGTTTCCAGGCGGATATGGCTTTCTTTAGCGTCATGAACAGATCAATGCTGTCGAGGTCGGCCGGTAGCCCCAGTTTTTCGGGTGATAAGCCCTGGCGCTGGTTCTTCATGTGCTG
The DNA here is from genome assembly GCF_000423605.1 of Saccharospirillum impatiens DSM 12546. GTDB lineage: Bacteria > Pseudomonadota > Gammaproteobacteria > Pseudomonadales > Natronospirillaceae > Saccharospirillum > Saccharospirillum impatiens. Next base: position 62,095 of record NZ_AUIH01000006.1, on the reverse strand, counting down.
GCGTGCCTGCTCAATCACCGGTAATGGGTTGAGAACCAGAATGGATTCGTCGTTACCGGCGCCTTTTATTTGCCGGGCTGTTTGAATGCCCTGGTTGGTCTCAGTGTCTACATAGAAGTAGCGGGTATTAAAATCCCTTCGTTCCTGGTGGCTCAGCCGGGCACGGAATGCCCAATGGCCCAGGTAAGCATCGAGGATCATGCGCTCGGTGTGGCTGAGGTGCTCCGTCTGGCTTGCAGACAGCAGCAGGGCGTGTTTATAGCGGGTTTCAATGTCGCCACGGTCAGGAGTCAGCGCCTGAAAGTCGGTCAGTCGTCGTTGATTGGCAAACTGAAACAGTCGGTGCATTTCACCCCAGAGGGCCCCGGGCTGGCTGCGATACTGTGACGAGAAATCGTTCAGGTGAATCGACAAGGCTGACATGGCCCAGTAAACGAATCGAGCCCATTCCTCCTTGGAGCGGGGTGTGCAATCGCGCAGCAACAGTTTAGTGGCGTAAGACAGCTCCCGGTTGCATTCGCCCAGTAAAGTCGTCGACAGACCACGATCAGCTATGACAGGCGCTTGTTGCATGTAGATAAGGTAATGCTGAATCAGGTTCTCGGTCAGCTCCTGGCGTATTTCGCCCTGAAGGGGAACCCGGTTCAGGTTGTGCAGATAAGACGCAATTTTTTCCAGGCGCGCACCAACATGCTCTGCATCCATGACCTGATTGACCAGTACATCACGATACAACGCCAGTGTGTCCTGGCTGAGGTGCAGTGCCTGATTCGGCAGCGTTAGGTGCAGGGCCGCGAAGCTCATGAAACAGTCTCCCTCTTTCTGTCGGGTACCTCAGAGGAGTACCCGCTGGGCTTGATCTCCCAAACTGAACATAGACGGTGGAAAACACGATCGATGTTCCAATATGTACCTGTTCACATTATTCTGTCAATTATGTGATTTATATCACATTTAGATCGCTGTTAGTCGGGTTTCTAGTGGGCCGGAAATTCTGGTAGTCCGGTCAACTTGCGGATTGAGATACAGACAGGCTGGTGCAAACCCCGATAAACTTTGTCGCGACAAGTCAATTTGACGAACAGAAGAATAAGGTTGGCCGCTATGTTGTGTATGAAAGCCTGGGTATATGGCAGGGTCCAGGGCGTCGGCTATCGGATGTTCTGCCGTCGCCAGGCGCGCGAGCTGGGTATTCAGGGTTACGCCATTAACCTGGACGACGGCCGGGTTGAAGTGATGATGGTCGGTACTGAGCCGCAACTGGCTGCCATGCTCGACGCGCTGCATGAGGGACCCCGTTTTTCACAGGTCCTGGGTGTCGATGTAGAGCGCGTAGATCCGGACGTGCCGGCGCCGCAAGGGTTCATGCTTGGGTAATCCGTGAATGTTAGCCAGCGTTGAAGCGCCACCGTTGATGCCAGTAGCGCAAGACCCGCTCCGGATACCAGGTCTGGCCCCGACTGCCATTGTACCTCGCCAGCGCACGAATCAGGCTGCCGTCCTCGATATCAAGATAATGCGCCAGAATGGTACAGCCGTAACGAAGGTTGGTGTCCAGATCAAAGAGATTATCGTCCTCACGCCCGATCTCCCGTGTCCAGAAAGGCATGATCTGCATCATACCCCGGGCACCGGCTGAAGAAATGGCGTATTGGTCGAAATTGCTCTCAACCTGAATCAGTGCCAGCACCAGACCGGGATCCAGCCCGGCAGCCGTTGCTTCCCGATGGATGCGACTCAGCAGGTCGATACGCTCATCGGCCGGTTTTACCCAGCGCCCCAGCGGCGTCGACATACTGGCCAGCCAGACCTGGCCCACGTAACGGTCGTCAAAGGATCCATCCTGGTCCAGAGCAGTCTCCAGAGAGGCCAGTAATTGCGGATCTGGTGCTTCTTCTGCGTGCACTGGTGCCAAAAACATCAGGGCTGTAACAATGAACAGCAATGGTCGTATCACGGTAATTCCTGGTTCGGGATTGGATCTAAGGCAGAGAGTTTAGCTGAAAACCCGACGGGTTTACCAAGTCAGGTGTGCTTCTGATCGCAAAAACCGGCCAGTTGCTTGTTCGGCTGCTGTCCTGCGCTCAATTCAGGGTGTGGCCATGGTAGTCTAACTCATGCTCAATCGGTATAATGCCGCCCTTTTCGAATTTGAACCGCCAGATCAGGAAATCTTATGCGAAGCCAATATTGTGGGGAGCTGGACAGCGCCTCAATCGACCAAACCGTTACCATCAGCGGCTGGGTGCACCGTCGTCGCGATCACGGCGGCGTGATTTTTCTGGATGTGCGTGACCGAGCGGGCATTCTGCAGGTTGTATTCGACCCGGACCTCGAAGCCAGTTTCAATACCGCTGACCGCGTACGCAGTGAATACGTTATTGAAGTAACCGGTCTGGTGCGGGCGCGTCCCGAAGGCACCGTTAACAAAAACATGGCCACTGGCGAAATTGAACTGCTCGGCCGTGATATCAAGGTTCTGAATGTCGCCAAAACCCCTCCTTTCCCGCTCGACGAATACTCGGACGTCGGTGAAGACGTTCGTTTGCGTTACCGTTTTATGGATTTACGTCGACCCGAGATGCAGCAAAAACTGATTTTGCGCAGCAAGATTACCTCCAGTATTCGCCGGAATCTGGAAGACCAGGGATTTCTGGACATAGAGACCCCCATTCTGACACGTGCAACGCCAGAGGGTGCGCGCGACTACCTGGTGCCCAGCCGCACCCACCCGGGTGAATTCTTCGCATTGCCGCAGTCCCCTCAGTTGTTCAAGCAACTGCTGATGATTTCCGGATTCGACCGGTATTATCAAATCGCCAAGTGTTTCCGTGACGAAGATCTTCGGGCCGACCGTCAGCCGGAGTTTACTCAGATCGATATGGAACTGGCGTTTGCCGACGAGCAGACCATCATGTCAATCACAGAAGGCATGATTCGGGGTTTGTTTAATGACGTGCTCGAGGTTGATCTCGGCGATTTCCCGCGGATGCCCTATGCCGAAGCCATGGAACGTTATGGCAGTGACAAACCGGACCTGCGAGTTCCGCTGGAACTGGTGACCGTCAGCGATCTGATGAGCGAAGTCGATTTTAAGGTCTTTTCAGGGCCAGCCAACGACCCGAAGGGGCGCGTTGCCGCATTGAAAGTTACCGGTGGTGCCGAGCTGACCCGCAAGCAAATCGACGATTACACCAAGTTCGTCAGTATATACGGCGCGCGTGGCCTTGCCTGGATCAAGGTCAATGACGTGACCCAGCTACCGGACGGCCTGCAGTCGCCGATCGTCAAGTTCATGCCCGAGAGCGTATTGAAAGAGCTGATGACGCGTCTTGATGCGAAAAATGGCGACATCATATTCTTTGGCGCTGACAAGACCGGAGTCGTCAACGACGCTCTGGGTGCACTGCGTTGTAAGCTGGGCGAAGATCTGAATCTGTATACCACTGACTGGGCGCCGCTGTGGGTTGTGGATTTCCCCATGTTTGAAGCGACCGGGGAAGGTCGCCTGGCCGCATTGCATCACCCTTTCACCTCGCCTTCCTGCTCAGCAGAGGAGTTGCAGGCAAATCCGGAAGCTGCTTTGTCCCGGGCTTACGATATGGTGCTGAACGGTACCGAGCTTGGCGGTGGTTCGATTCGTATTCACGACGAAGCCATGCAGCACGTTGTGTTTGATGTGCTGGGTATCAGCCCGGAAGAACAGGAAGAGAAGTTCGGGTTCCTGTTATCGGCCCTGCGTTTTGGTGCGCCGCCTCATGGGGGGCTGGCGTTCGGTCTGGATCGACTGGTAATGCTGATGACCGGGGCTGAATCGATTCGTGAAGTCATTGCTTTCCCGAAAACGCAAACCGCTGCCTGTTTGCTCACCCGGGCGCCGGGTGAAGTCAGTAACGAGCAGCTTAAAGAGTTGAACATTCGTGTGCGCAAGCCGGTTGCCGAGTCCTGAGGGGCTGGGAGCCGGAGGCTGAATTAACGAGGTAACTTATGGCAGGTCATAGTAAGTGGGCCAACATTAAGCACCGCAAAGCGGCCCAGGATGCCAAGCGTGGCAAGATTTTCACCAAGTTGATCCGTGAGCTCGTCGTTGCCGCTCGCAACGGCGGCGCAGCTCCGGAAGACAATCCGGCGCTGCGCAGTGTGATGGATAAAGCGCTGACGGCAAATATGAAGCGCGACACTATCGACAAGGCGATTGCCCGGGGCGTGGGTGCCGGTGAAGGTGACGATTACGAAGCCATGACCTACGAGGGCTATGGCGCCGGGGGTGTGGCGATTTACGTCAAATGCCTGTCAGATAACCGGAATCGTACCGTGTCTGAAGTTCGCCATGCCTTTACCAAGTGCGCCGGGAACCTCGGCACTGACGGTTCCGTCGCCTACCTGTTCAGCAATGCCGGTCAGTTGTTCATCGAACAGGGCAGTGAAGAAGCGGTGCTTGAAGCTGCTTTGGAGGCGGGCGCTGAGGATGTCGTCAACCATGACGACGGCAGTTTCGAGGTGCGCACCACCGCAGAAGACTTTCTGACTGTTAAGGAAGGTTTGATCGAAGCCGGTTATGACGTGGAAGGGGAGGTGACGATGATCCCCAGTACGGAGGCCGAGCTGGACCCGGATACAGCTGAGAAAGTACAGCGCCTGATCGACATGCTGGAAGATCTGGATGATGTTCAGGCCGTCTATTCCAACGCCGTATTTCCGGAAGAAGCGGAAGCTTGAAGCGGTGGCAGTTTGAACCGGGTGGCGGTTTGTGAGTCTGATCATCGGTATCGACCCGGGATCTCGCAAAACCGGCTTTGGCATCATTAGCCAGGTCGGTTCCCGCCAGGAGTATGTTACGTCCGGGGTTATCCGCCTCGAATCTTTTCCCACCTTCCCCGAGCGCCTGGACAATCTCTATCGCTGCCTGATGGAGGTGATCGAACAGTGGTCACCTCAGGAGGCCGCCATTGAGCAGGTGTTTATGGGGCGAAGTGCCAGTTCAGCCCTCAAGCTGGGGCAGGCGAGGGGCGTAGCCATGCTGGCCGCAACGCAGTCAAAGCTGCCGGTCAGTGAATATGCCGCTCGCAAAATTAAGCAGGCGGTCGTTGGCAAGGGCGGGGCAGACAAGGTGCAGGTTCAACATATGGTGCAGTTTCTGCTTAAACTACCCGGACTGCCGCAAGAAGACGCAGCCGATGCTCTGGCTGTAGCTTTGTGTCATGCCAACACCCAGGCCGGGTTGATTCGCGTTGCCGGCAGCCGTCACTCGCGACGGGGGCGCTGGCTCGAATGACCGTGCTCTATGCCATTGAACTGTTTGGCGTGGCCGTTTTCGCTATGGCTGGCGCACTGGAAGCGGCGCGTAATCGGCTCGATCTGTTTGGTGTTCTGGTGCTTGCCTTTGTGTCGGCACTTGGTGGCGGCACACTCCGCGATCTGTTGCTTAATGTGTCTCCGCTAGCCTGGATAGGTGACGTTACCCTGGCCTATACGGCCTTTGGCGGCGGCCTACTGATGTTCTTTATGGCTCGCTATTTCGCTGTCCCGTTCAAGGTGCTGCTTTATGCGGATGCCATAGGGCTGGCCGCATTCACAGTATCGGGAACCCAGGCTGCACTGGCTCTGGAGTTGCCCGGTTTAATTGTGGTGATGATGGGCATGGCCTCTGGCATCTTCGGTGGCATTCTTCGTGACATCATGGCTAACGAGGTACCGCTGATTTTTCGGCGAGACATCTATGCGACCGCCAGTTTTTGCGGTGCTCTGTTGGTTTGGCTGGGACACCAGGTCTGGCCCGATTCATCCTGGCTCTGGCTCGCCGGGTTCATTCTGGTGCTGGCGGTGCGGTCTGCCGCCATTCACTGGCGATTGTCGTTACCGGGCTTTCTCAGTACCGTAGCGTATCGAAAAGACAACCACCCGAGGGATTTATGATAGGGCGATTACAAGGGGTATTGCTCGAGAACCGCGCGCCAGACTTGCTTATCGATGTGCATGGCGTCGGTTATGACGTTCAGGCGCCTCTGTCGACAGCGTTCAAACTACCCCCTGTCGGCCAGACGGTGGTATTGCACACTCATCTTGCCGTCCGGGAAGACGCCCATTTGTTGTTCGGTTTTGGCAGTCAGCGGGAGCGCAGTTTGTTCCGGGCTCTGATCAAAACCAGTGGCGTCGGGCCCAAGCTGGCGCTCGCTATTCTCAGTGGTATGGAGCCGGATCGCTTCGTGCAGTGCATTCATGATGAAGATCCGAGTACCCTGGTAAAAATCCCTGGTGTGGGCAAGAAAACGGCGGAGCGGTTGATCATCGAAATGCGGGATCGAATCAATGATCTCGGCGGCGCTGAGCGCTTGCTGGCAATGCCTCTGGTAGGGCAGGCAGAGGTTGACGAGCCGCGACCCGAAGAAGACGCGGAAAGCGCCCTGGTAGCGTTAGGCTACAAGCCAGTTCAGGCATCGAAGGCCATTGCCCGGGTAGTTGAGCCGGGTATGGATTCCCAGTCCCTTATTCGCGCTGCCCTGAAGCACATGATGTAACGGGCCCATTCCACACCGGACAGCTGATCATGATTGAAACGGATCGTTTTATAGCGCCAGAACCCCAGAGCCCGCGTGAAGAGCAGTATGACCGGGCAATACGCCCTACCAGTCTGGCTGAGTACATCGGTCAGGCGGTGGTGCGTGAAAAAATGGACATTTTTATCAGCGCAGCACGGATGCGCCGGGAACCGCTGGACCACACACTCGTGTTTGGCCCGCCCGGGCTGGGCAAAACCACCCTGGCCAACATTATCGCTCATGAAATGGGGGTCAGCATCAAGACAACTTCAGGTCCGGTGCTTGAAAAGGCGGGAGATCTGGCCGCTATGCTGACCAATCTCGAATCCGGCGATATTCTGTTCATCGATGAAATTCATCGTCTGGCGCCACATATTGAAGAAGTGCTGTACCCGGCGATGGAAGACTATCAACTGGACATCATGATCGGTGAAGGCCCGGCTGCCCGCAGCATCAAGCTCGATTTGCCCCCCTTTACCCTGGTCGGTGCAACCACCCGGGCTGGTCTGCTGACGTCACCATTGCGAGATCGCTTTGGTATTGTCGAGCGGTTGGAGTTTTACAGTGTTTCAGAGCTGACCCAGATTATTGAGCGCTCTGCCGGTAAACTCGGCGTGACCATCAATCATGAAGGGGCCTCTGAGATTGCTTGTCGGTCGCGGGGTACCCCACGGATCGCCAATCGGCTGTTACGCCGGGTTCGCGACTACGCTGAGGTCAAACACAACGGGTCGGTTGACCATGAAATCGCGGACCTGGCACTCGATATGCTCAACGTTGATAAAGCCGGGTTCGATCATCTGGATCGTCGGTTGTTACTGATGCTGATCGAGAAGTTCTCCGGCGGCCCTGTTGGCGTAGAGAGTCTTGCTGCCGCCCTCAGCGAGGAGCGCGATACCATTGAAGATGTCGTGGAGCCTTATCTGATTCAGCAGGGGTATCTGATCCGGACACCCAGAGGGCGAATGGTCACTGATTTAGCCTATCTTCATTTCGACCTGCAACGCTGATCCAAACCTCGGTCAAACCCCGCTCGGGCCCTGTGCAAAGGGTTCGAAAAGCCCCTGGGCCGTTTCGGACACTGCTAGTATTTACGCCGAAAACTCTTTAGCCTAGCGCTCATTGTTATCAAGAGGAATTGGGTGTGGGCAGTCAATTGTCAATCTGGGAATTGGTCAGCGAAGCCTCGCTGTTAGTGCAGTTGGTCATGTTGACATTGCTGGCAGCTTCCGTCGCGACCTGGATCTTTATTTTTGAACGTCGCAAAGTGTTACGTGCGGCTTATCGTCGCTTTGCCGGGTTTGAGGAACGCTTTTGGTCCGGTATGGATTTGGCGCAACTGTATCGCCAGGTAAATGCCAATCCGGATCCGCAAAACGGCGGTGAACATATTTTCCGCGTCGGGTTTAAGGAATTTAACCGGTTGCGCCAGCAGAATATGACCGATGCCGATGCCATCATGGCCGGGTGCCAGCGCGCCATGCGCGTGGCTTGTAGCAAGGAAATGGAGAAGTTGGACCATCACCTGCCTTTTTTGGCGACGGTCGGTTCAACCAGTCCTTATATCGGGCTTTTTGGTACTGTCTGGGGCATCATGAACTCCTTTCGTGGCCTGGCCTCTGTGCCCCAGGTGACACTGGCTACGGTCGCGCCGGGTATTTCCGAAGCGTTGATTGCTACAGCCATGGGCTTGTTTGCGGCCATTCCTGCGGTCATTGCCTACAACCGTTTTTCGGCTCAGGCCGATAAACTGGTCGGCAACTATGAAACCTTCGCCGAAGAGTTTTCCGCGATCCTGCATCGACAGGCGCATTTGTTGGGCAGCCAGCCAGCAAAACAGCGAGAAGTGCCAGCATGATTTCAGTGCGTCGAGGCCGCAAGCCGATGTCTGACATTAACGTCGTGCCGTATATCGACGTAATGCTGGTGTTGCTGATCATTTTTATGGTGACGGCACCGATGATGATGCAGGGCGTAGAAGTAGACGTTCCCCAAGTAGTGTCGGGGCCGTTGGATCGGGATGACGAGCAGGAATACCTGATCGTAGCCGTCGATGATCAGGGGCAGATATTCATTGAGCGCGGAGAAGAGGCACCTGAATCAGTGCAGGTTGGCGCGGTAGGTGAGTACGCACTCCGGGTATTGCAGCAGCAGCCAAGCCTTGAAGTATACATACGCGGTGATAATCGGGTTCCCTACGGAACCGTCATGCAAGTCATGTCGGCGTTACAGCAGGCGGGCATCAGCTCGGTTGGGCTGATCACCGAGGCGCCGGATGAAAGCTGAGACAGCTCGGTGGCAGGATCTGGCAGGGCCTGTCAGTTGGGCCGTTGTACTGCATGCGTTAATCGGCTTTGTATTGCTTGTGGGGTTTAGCTTTACGTCGCCTACTGCGGATAAGTTTGAACTGCCGCCCGTTATGCAGGCAAGTCTGCAAATAGAACCCCGGCAGCAAGCAGCAGCGCAACCCAAACCTGAACCAGCACCACAACCAGAGCCAGCACCGGAGCCCGAGCCAGTACCAGAGCCAGAGCCACCAGCACCGAAGCCGGAACCCGAGCCAGCACCACAACCGGAGCCAGAGCCACCAGCACCGCAACCGGAACCTGAGCCAGCTCCGGAGCCAGAGCCACCAACACCGCAGCCGGAACCCGAGCCAGCACCGCAACCTGAGCCAGTTCCACAACCTGAGCCAGTTCCAGAGCCGAGAAGAGATCCTGCACCTACAGAGAATGCGTTCAGTGACTTGCTGGCGGGGCTGGATGAAGAAGATGCGGTCATTGAACAGCAACAGCAGCAGGCTGAGCAGCGTCGGGCTACCGAGGAGCGGATTTCCTCTGTAACAGACGATTACAAAGGGCGTATTGGACAGCAGGTTCAGCGAGCCTGGTCGCGGCCCATGGAAATCAGGGTAATGGATCTGCGCGACAGGGAGACGGTTGTGCGTATTAACCTGTTGCCGACGGGGGAAATGCAGGGGGAACCTGTTATCGTGTCGAGCAGTGGCATTGCGAGCCTGGATCAGTCGGCGCTCAGAGCCCTGCAACGAATTCGCCGATTCGAAGTGCCTGAAGACATGCAGGCGTTTAACCAGAATTTTCGCAGCTTTACCATTACCTTCAAACCAGAGGATCTGATGTAGTGAGAATAAAAGATTCAGTGATAGTCAGCCTGCTCGCCCTGGTGTCCATGGTCTGTTCGGGCCTCGTGCAAGCCGAAGACCTCGATATCGTTGTAACCCGGGGCTACGACACCAAGACAAAGATCGCTATTGTTCCGTTCTACTGGGAAGGTCGTGAAACCCTGCCAGAAGAGGTGCACAGCATTATTGACCAGAACCTTTCCCGAACCGGACGGTTTGAATCTTTACCTCCCCGCAATATGTTGACTCAGCCAACATCGGAAGATGCGGTGTTTTATCGCGACTGGCGTTTGCTCAACCAGGAATACCTGGTCATTGGGTCCATTGAGCCCATGGGCGATCAGCGTGTGAAGGTTAACTTTGCCCTCTATGACGTGGTTGAAGGCCGTCGTGTTGTTTCGGGCAACCAGACTGTGGGCATTGTTCAGCTCAGGGACCTGGCTCACTCGGTATCTGATTTGATCCACGAGCGCATTACCGGGGTGAAGGGTATCTTTTCGACCAAAATTGCCTTTGTGACCCGTCGGCCGACGACGGACAATAATTTCGAGTTCCGATTGCAGGTGGCCGATGCCGATGGACAACGTGCACGTACCGTGTACCGCTCCAGTGAACCCATTATTTCCCCGACCTGGTCACACAGTGGCCGCCGGTTAGCGTTTGCCAACAAAGTCGGTGATCGCTGGAAGGTATTTGTTCAGGAGTTGTCGACCGGTCGGTCAAATTCAATCAATGGGCCGCGGGGCTATACCTCAGCACCTTCGTTCTCACCCGATGGTCAATACCTGGCATACGTGTCCAGCACAGCGGGTAATCCTGAACTCTATCTCTATGATTTCTCAAGCGGTGACAGCACCCGATTAACGCAAAATAACTACATTGATACAGAGCCGAGCTTCTCTCCGGACTCAAAATCACTGGTCTACACTTCAGAAAGGGGCGGGAGTCCACAAATTTATCAAATGGACCTTGCCAGTAAGCGTGCGCAACGCTTAACCTTTGAAGGCAGTCAAAACCTGAAGGCTCAGTACAGTAGCGACGGCGAGTATCTGGTCTTTGTGCATCAGATGAACGGTCGATTCCACGTTGCCGCAATGGACCTGGCAAGCCGGGAGATCCGCATACTGACTGAGACCAACCTGGATGAGTCACCCAGCATTGCTCCCAACGGTACAATGCTGGTCTATGCTACTAAGTCCAGGGGTAAAGGCGTTTTGGCGTGGGTGTCGCTGGATGGCCAGGTCACCAGTGAAATGCCTTCGATTCATGGAGACGTGATTGAACCATCATGGTCTCCTTACCTGAACTAGTCACACTTTATAACGGTGTACTTGAACTAGGTGATCAAGCAAGGCAAGATGCGAAATAGGCCTCGTGCTTAGCTGAGCACCTGATAATAATGATCGACAACAGATGGGAAAAGGAAAATGGCTAAAACCAAACTGATTCATGTTGCTGCTATCACGTTCGCGGTGTTTTTGGCGGGCTGTGCGTCCAACGATGTTGAAGAAACCAGCGGTGCGGAAACGACTGAAACCGGTACAGACGAAGGTCTGGGCGATCTGACACTCGAAGTTGAACAGCAGGATCCTGTTGAAATGGATACTTCTGGCGACGACGAAATGGCCGATGCTGTAACCAGCGAGTTTATGGACCTGCTGGACCAGACGTTGGTTTACTTCGATTTCGACGAGTCTTCAATCCGTTCAGAGTTCCGTACCGTGCTGAATGCGCACGCGATGAACCTGGCAGCGAACCCGAATATGAGCGTTGTCCTGGAAGGGCATGCTGATGAGCGCGGTACTCGCGAGTACAACCTGGCACTGGGTGAGCGTCGTGCAAAGGCTATCGCTGATTACATGATGTTGCGCGGCGTGGCTTCTAGCCAGATCGATACCGTCAGCTACGGTGAAGAAATGCCGCTGGCGCTGGGTAGCACAGAAAGTGACTACGCTGAAAACCGTCGTGTAGAGATTGTCTATCCGTAATCGAGAGACCATGTTTAAAAAAATGGTAATGACAAGTGCTGCCGTGATCGGCAGCACTTTTGTTTGTGTTTCACCGGTCATGGCTGAGCCTGTTGTTGTTCAGTCCCAAGCCGATCATCTTGCCAATTCGCCTTCTCGGGGGAGTTCCTCGACGCCGGGCCCTGATCCTGCTTTTGTCGAAAACCTGATGTTTCAGGTACGTGACCTTGAGCAGCAAGTGGCCGAGCAGCGCGGATTGGTTGAAGAATTGAACTACCAGATTCAGATACTTCAGCAAGAACAAAAAGAGCGCTATGTCGATCTTGATCAGCGCCTTTTGAATATGCAGCAGCAGTTGGACATGCAAGCCGTGGCCCCTGCTGAGCGTGAAGTATCTTCTTCCCTTAGCGAAAGTGCAGTCAGCGATGAAGACGTTCTGGCTGAATACAACGCGGCGAGGGAACTCATTCGTAACCGGGACTTCCCGGGGGCTATTGCAGCCCTGTCCGACTTTGCCCAGGCCCATCCGAACCATGAACTGACGCCCAACGCCTGGTATTGGCTGGGTGAAGTGCATTTGGTCAGTCGGGAGGTGACACAGGCACAGGCTGCCTTTGAGACCGTAGTCGATGACTTCGGAAGCCACTCCAAGGTTCCCGATTCGCTCTATAAGTTGGGTGTCATCGCTCAGCAGCAGGAGCAGGGACCCCGGGCGACTCAGTTGTTCAACCGGGTTATTAGCGATTATCCGGGCAGTCAGAGCGCGAAGTTATCTCAGGCTCGGCTTGAGAGCAACTGAGCAACAGCACCGGGTCTGTACCAGCCGCTACTGAACCTTTTCGTTTATCAAACCTGCTGCCAAAATCAGGGTGAGCCACATCAGTGGCCCCCCGGCAAGGTAGGCAGGGTATTGATGCCCGAGCCAGGGCTATGATTAACAGGATGCATGAGCATTGAACAAGAAAGCTGTTGTACTGCTGTCAGGTGGGTTGGATTCGACCACCGTTCTAGCCAAAGCCATTGCTGACGGTTACGAGGTTTATGCCCTGAGTTTCGATTACGGGCAGCGCCATGATGTGGAGCTCGAAGCTGCCCGGCGTATTGCGAAGTCGATGGGTGTGCGAGAGCACAAGGTGATCCCGATGGACCTGCGATCATTGGGCGGTTCTGCCCTTACCGATGACAGCATAGATGTGCCCGTAACGGCGAGCGAGGGCATTCCTGCTACCTATGTACCGGCCAGGAACACTGTTTTTCTGTCGATTGCGCTGGGATGGGCGGAAGTGCTTGAAGCTCAGACCTTGTTTATCGGTGTCAGCGCGGTGGATTATTCAGGCTATCCGGATTGTCGTCCCGAGTTTATTTCTGCCTTTGAGCGGCTGGCCAATCTGGCGACTCGAATGGGTGTTGAAGGGCACGTACTTACGGTGCAGGCGCCTTTGCTTAACCTCACCAAGGCTGCAACAGTTAATTTGGGGCTCTCGCTAGGGGTCGACTACAGTATGACGGTCAGTTGTTACCAGGCGAATGTGGCCGGTGAGGCCTGCGGTTTGTGCGACAGTTGCCGCTTGCGGAAAATAGGTTTTGAGCAGGCTGGCGTTGCCGATCCGACCCGTTACGTCTCATAACGGCGTATTCAAAGTCTTTGTAGATCAAAGGCTTGGAGAAAAAAAGTGAGCCGTCGGGGTTGCGCCGACCCGAAAAATACATATTATATGCGCCTCCTTAGGGTCGTTAGCTCAGTTGGTAGAGCAGTTGGCTTTTAACCAATTGGTCGCAGGTTCGAATCCTGCACGACCCACCACTTTCTCATTGGGCTGTCTTGATCGGGGAAGTGAGGCTTTAAAATTGACAAATTAAAGGTAAGTGGTTGTTTTAATTTGTATTTTTTTTAGGCTTAGGTAAAATAGTCCAACCAGTTGAGGGTCGTTAGCTCAGTTGGTAGAGCAGTTGGCTTTTAACCAATTGGTCGCAGGTTCGAATCCTGCACGACCCACCAAACATCGAAAAGGAGAGCCCAGGCTCTCCTTTTTTTGTACCTGAATGTTTTCCTCAATGGTCTCTTTTGCCCTTGGGGAATAGCAGTGCGGGCTTGTTGGGGTAGGGTCAGGCATTGTTGTTTGCGCCTGGCACCCCCACATTGCGCAGACAAACACGTGAGTCCTTCGCGACGGCGTTGTTTGTCGTTACACTGTATCCAATATGACTGAGTGACCGGGTAGCCATGATTGATGCTGTTGAATTGTCAGACCTGACAATCAATTTCGACATTCCTGTGACCGAGCAGGCCACTAGCCTGACACCAGATCAGGTGAAGGCGCTGAGCTCTGAGATCGAGACACTGCTTCGCGAACAAAATGCGGTATTGGTTGCGCATTATTACACCGACCCTTTGATTCAATCGCTGGCTGACTCTACCGGCGGGTTTATCGGCGACTCACTCGAGATGGCACGATATGGGCGCGATGTGGATGCCGAGACTGTGGTGGTAGCCGGTGTTCGGTTTATGGGGGAAACTGCAAAAATCCTGAGCCCCGACAAACGTGTGCTCATGCCGACACTGGAGGCAACCTGTTCACTCGATCTGGGCTGTCCTGCTGACGAATTTGCGGCGTTTTGCGATCAACACCCAGACCGGACCGTTGTTGTTTATGCCAACACATCGGCAGCGGTCAAGGCCCGGGCAGACTGGGTGGTGACGTCCAGTATTGCGTTGGACGTGGTGGATCATCTGGACCGCGCGGGTGAGAAAATTCTGTGGGCACCCGACCAGCATCTGGGGCGCTACATTCAGCGGGAAACGGGTGCTGACATGTTGTTGTGGAATGGCGCCTGCATTGTTCACGAAGAATTCAGGGCGAAAGGGCTTCAGGATATGAAGGCCATGTACCCCGACGCTGCCGTACTGGTGCACCCCGAGTCACCCGAGTCGGTTGTCGAGCTCGCAGACGTGGTTGGGTCCACGACCCAACTGATCGCAGCCTCTGAGCGGTTGCCGAATCAGCAATTCATCGTCGCGACGGATCGTGGTATTTTTTACAAGATGCAGCAACGTTCTCCGGGTAAAACGTTCATTGAAGCGCCCACCGCCGGTCAGGGTGCCAGTTGTCGCAGCTGTGCGCATTGCCCCTGGATGGCCATGAATGATCTGCAACGGCTGCGACAGGTATTGATGCAGGGGGGCGAGGAAATTGAAGTGTCTCCTGAGCTGATCCGTCAGGCGCGCATACCGTTGGACCGCATGCTGGCCTTTAAGCAAGGCTAATGTCCTGAGTCAGAAATTCGCAGGGTAATTGGCTGGTCGTCAACCATTGCGTCTGTGCCATCCGGGCTGTCGGGTGCATTTGCGTGGGGAACGCTGTCAATACGTCCCTGTGAGCTCGGAGACCGCATCCATGCGGTCTAACGACCCCGGGTAGATGCACCCAACAGTCTTTCAATCGTGAGTCGGATAATCGTCACGAATTTTTGACTCAGGACACTAGCTGGCCCTAACGTCAACGGGGCAATAGGGCCAGTTGGCGCTCATATTCTGATACTTTTTCCCTCAGTCGCGCCAGTTGGCTGGCATCGCCAGGCTGCTCAATGGCGCGTCTAAGCAGATTCAGGGCGCGTGACTCCTCACCTCGATGCCAGTACCAGGCAGCTGTTGCCTCGGCTTCCCGGCTTTGCAGGCATTCGCCGCTGAGACGGTGGCGTAGCTCAACGACCTGTAAATACTGACCTCTGACTCGGTCGAGTGCGAGCAGCGCATCGCGACACGCATTGCTCGCGCCCGATTGTGCAAGGAGTTCTGCCCGCGCGTACCAGGCTGGATCAAAGTCCGGAAACATCGTCAACAGCAATGCTAGCCGCTCCAGTGTAAGGGCCTTGTTTGTCTCCGGTTGAAACCGGATCCAGCCAAGCAGGGTATTTGGGTCTGCATCGTTCATCAGTGACTGTGGTAGCAGTTGTTCGGGCGTGGTGGCCAGGGATTGCCAGGCCGGGTCTGGCGCAAAATCATCCTCAGCGGCATAGCGCATATTGATGTACCAGCGCAATGTGTCGTATTGATTGTAAGTCTGTCCGGTGACCCCGGTAGCGCTGCCTTGCCGGGCTTCCAGTTGCGCGGAGCGAGTGATCGCTCTGGGGTGGGTTTGCCAGTAGTCGGACCCGGAGCGGCCGCCCAGTGACTGTTGCAAGCGGGCAAACACAGCCGCACCTGCGGATGGGTTGTAACCGGCTTCGCGCAGCATATCGGTAGCGTAGCTGTCCGCTTCGCTTTCCATCGATCGGCTGAAAGCCAGGCTTTGTTGTGCTGCGCCCATTTGTGAACCGATCAGAGTGGCACCGCCTATTTCGCTGTCCATGGTTGCCAGAGCAACACCCAGTAACGCGCCGCTGATGGCCAGCCAGGCCTGTTGTCGGTTATTGTCTGATAGCCGGTTGAAGTGGCGCAGACTCAGGTGTGCGATTTCGTGTGCCACCACCGAGGTGAATTCATCCTCAGTGCGGGCGTTCTGCCAGAGGCCGAGGTTGAACCCCATGACATTGCCTGGCAAGGCAAAGGCGTTGAAGGCTTTTTGCCGCAATAACACCACGCTGACGGGTCCCAGGCTCGCGCTGGAGGTTTGTCGCAGCCGTTCGGCGCGTTCGGCCAACCAGTATTCGAGCCAAACATCATTGATGACATTGCCTTGTCGCTGTAATCTGCGCTGCAGGTAGTCTGCTACGGCGCGTTCCTGCTCCTGAGTCCAGCCCAGTGACGAGTCACCAAATTCGGCACGGGCCGGTGTTATTGAACCCATCATCAGACAGAGGCAAAGCCAGGATATGCAGCGCCGCCATTGAAGCCGCCTGTGAAATCGTTGGCATTGCAATGAAAAGGTTGGGTAACGAGTGGTTCGGTCTTGCCTGGAATGCACGTGGGTTCCATACAACGTAGATGTGTTGCCCTATAATACGAGCTCTTTGGAATCCCGACAGCGAGGCGTTGTAATTGACTTGTAAAAGTACCCCGGCGCGGCAGCTCGATGCCTGCGGATTGCGATGCCCATTGCCGCTATTACGCACCAAGCAGGCTCTTGCCGGTATGCAATCGGGAGAAACTCTGGAAGTATTGGCGACAGATGCCGGTTCCTGGCGGGACATTCCTGCCTATCTCAGCCGAGCCCCCCACCAGTTATTGGAGCAGGACGAATCCGAAGCAGGCTTGTTTCGGTTCCTGATTCAGCGAGGAGAAGATTGATTTGAAACTGTATCGTGTCGTACAGGGATTCTTTTCACGTTATTTTTCAGATGAAGAAGCGGTTATATTCTTTATCCTGCTGATGTTGTCGATCCTGCTCGTCTACAGCCTTGGGCAGGTGCTGGCTCCGGTTTTTACCGCAGTGATTCTGGCCTACCTGCTGTCGCCCTTTGTCGATCGGTTGAATAACCTCAAAATTCCCCATCTGTTATCGGTGACGACTGTTTGTCTGGCCTTTTTTGGCTTGCTGGTGGTTGCGATGCTGATTATCGTGCCAGCTTTGCTGCGGCAAATCACCAGTCTGGTCAGTGAAATGCCGGTAATGATTCGCCTGATGCAAGAACAGATTCAGTCACTACCGCAGCGTTATCCCGAACTCATTTCCAATGAGCTGGCGCAGCAATGGCTGCTGGGTGTTGATTTACGAGGCATTAGCCAGCAGTTGACCGGGTTCCTGCCCAGAGTGCTGTCTTTTTCGCTAAATACCCTCCCCAGCGCCGTTGGTGTATTGATCTACCTGATCGTTGTGCCGCTGATGGTGTTCTTCATGTTGAAAGACCGGGTTGTGCTTTGGGACAGCTTCAAGGCAGCTTTGCCCGCCCGGCGCAGTCTGATGAATCAAATTGCACTGGAAATGAACCAGCAGATTGCCAACTACATTCGCGGCAAGGTCATCGAGATTCTGATCATTGGCAGCATTTCCTTTGTGACGTTTGAAATGTTTGGCCTGAATTACTCAGCTTTGCTCGCGGTGCTGGTGGGCGTATCGGTTCTGATTCCTTACATCGGGGCGACCATTGTGACCATTCCGGTCTTCGCCATCGGTGCGTTTCAGTTTGGGTTCACTAACGAGCTGTACTACATCATGATTGCCTACCTGATCATTCAGATACTGGACGGTAACGTCCTGGTGCCGTTACTGTTCTCAGAAGCTGTTAACCTGAATCCGGTCTCTATTATTGTCGCGGTACTTCTGTTCGGCGGGATATGGGGGTTTTGGGGGGTCTTTTTCGCCATTCCATTGGCGACACTGGTCAAGGCCATCTTCAATGCCTGGCCCAAACATCAGGAAGCCAGGGCTGCTGAAGAAGCCAAAGTCGAAGAGGTTAACTAGTTTACTGTAACAGACTAAATGCCCTTGTCGGAGCTTCCCAAAAGGTTCGCAACAAGGCCCCGGCAGAGTAAAGCCCGGGAGGCTAGCCGGTTCGCCTGGGCCGGGCACCAAGTTCATCGAGAATTCGGTGAACGTGATTGCGGGCATCGACGTCAACCCAGGCCCGAGTCAGAACGCCTTGTTCGTCGATCAGAAACGTACTGCGCACCAGGCCGGTTATGGTGCGACCAAGCAATTCTTTCTCCCGCAGCACCCCAAAAAGATTACACAGTGCTTCGTTGCTGTCGGAGATCAGCTCAAAGGGCAGGCTTTGGGCTCGCTTGAATGATTCATGGCTGTCGAGGCTGACCCCAAACAGAATGATGTTTTGCTGGCGGAAGCGACCATAGTTGGCACCGAAGTCCTGCGTTTCAATGGTGCACGCCGGGGTGTTATTTTTCGGATAGAAGTACATCAGTATTCGGTATCCGCGCAGTGCACGCAGATGAACGTTTTTGTGGCTGGTCGCTGGCACGACAAAATCAGGCACCGGCTGACCTATTTCGACGGTCATGATGTTACTCCTTAAGCAGTTGTCCATACGAGAGCGAGCCTTCATTTGTCGTATGGGTTGTCAGCCTGGTCGTCAGGGTTGCCATGAAATAGGCGCGGCCGGGACGCAGCTCTGTTGAGTATGGCTCAATATTTGAACAATTCCAGTTGACCGTATGGTCAGGTGATCGAAAGGGCGCTGGCCGGACTTGTGTCAGTGCAGGCGCGCCAGTACCATTGCCGGTTTAGACCATAGTAGTCCCAGCGTCCGGAATGACCTGTGTCAGCCGAGGCGATCGAATCAAGAGCACACCGGAGACGTTAGTTTCATGATCACAGGCAGTATTGTCGCCATGGTTACACCGATGCACCCTGACGGTGCTGTCGATTGGACCAGCCTTGAGCAGCTCATCGAGTTCCACATAGACAATGGCACCGCTGCCATTGGTGCTGTTGGCACGACGGGTGAAGCTTCTACGCTCGACATGAAAGAGCACGAGGAAGTGATTCGGTTTGCCGTCGACAAATGCGCCGGTCGCATACCGGTTGTCGCGGGTACGGGGAGTAATTCTACCCGTGAGGCCATGCATCTCACCCGGGCCGCCAAGGCGGCTGGTGCTGATGCGGCTTTGCTGGTTACGCCTTATTACAACAAACCGACTCAGGAAGGCTTGTATCAGCACTACTGCTATATTGCTGAAAACGTCGACATACCTCAGATTTTGTACAACGTCCCCGGTCGAACCGCATGTGACATGCTTCCTGAGACAGCCTTGCGTCTGGCTGAAATAGACAACATAGTTGGCATCAAGGAAGCGACCGGGGATCTCGAACGCGCCCGGTTTCTGATTGATAACGCACCTGAAGGTTTTGCCATTTACAGTGGTGATGACGCCACCGCCATGGAATTGATGCTCATGGGCGGGCATGGTGATATTTCAGTGACGGCCAACGTCTCTCCCAAAGCCATGTCGAGTCTCTGTGCCGCCGCCATAGCCGGTGATCGGGAGCTGGCGACACGGCTGAACGACCTGCTGATGCCCCTGCACACCAATCTATTTGTTGAAGCAAACCCGATTCCGGTGAAGTGGGCCCTGAACCTGATGGGGCTGATTCCGGCGGGCATACGCCTGCCGTTAACCCCTTTGTCTGAACCCATGCACGACATTGTTCGCAAGGCGCTGATGGAATCGGGTGTTGTCTGACGTGAGACTCCCACTGGTACTGCTGAGCGCCATACTGGTGCTGGCCGCTTGCGGTCAGCGCGAGATCAACGTCGACTATAACCCGAATGCCCAGGCACCATCAGACTGGTACCCGATACCGGTTGAGGAGCCTCGCACGGTCACCAACGGCAATCGCCTGGTTAACCGACCACCTGTCACCATCGATGACTCCCTGTTTGAACGCAGTGGCACCACCGACCTGATCATTACGGATAATACTGACAGTTTTGGCAACGTATCGCTGCAGGTCAATCGCAGCGCCAGCCTGACGTGGGAGTTGCTGGAAGGTGCTGTAGTGCAGCTGGGTTGGCCGGTGGCCGACCGCAACCGTAGCCAGTATCGCCTGGAGCTTGAAGATGCCGATGTCGCCAGTCGCAACCTGTTCGGTCGCATCGGCGCCTTTTTCAGCGGAGAGCGGCAAACGGTCTATTTGATACTGGTGCCAAGAGTCAGCGGTACCGGCATCGCAGCCGAATACCCGGATGATCGTGTATTGAGTGCCGAGGAAAACCGTGAGTTGATGAACCAGCTTCGTGATGCCTTGCTTCAAGGTCGGGCGCAAACCAGCGGTCAGCCGGCCGATCAGGAGTAACAATAATGCGGTTTACCTCCCTGGGCAGTGGCAGTAAAGGCAACGCCACACTGATCCAGGCAGGCGCTACAACGCTTCTGGTGGACTGCGGTTTTGGGCTGAAAGAAGCTGAATCCCGATTGCTGGCCAGGGGTGTTGATCCGGCGCAATTGACGGCAATCATGGTAACTCATGAGCACGGCGATCATTTGCGCGGAGCTCCCATGCTCAGTCGCAAACATGGCGTGCCGGTATACACGACACCCGGAACGGCGCGTTCGTTTAAAACTCCTGTTCCATTGTTTGAACCGATTAACGTGCACCGCCCGTTTCGCATTGGCGATATTGACATCGAACCGGTCACGGTGCCTCACGATGCACGCGAGCCGGTTCAGTTTGTCTTCACCTTCCAGCAGTACTGTATGGGGGTGCTAACCGACCTGGGCAGTATTACGCCCCTGGTCACACGCAGTTATCAACGTTGTCAGGCATTGCTGCTAGAATGCAATCACGATCCCGGGATGTTGGCGAACGGGCCTTATCCGGCCAGCCTCAAGCGCCGGGTCGGGGGAGATTGGGGGCATTTGAGCAACCAGCAGGCGGCCCAGCTGTTGTCCGGTATCGAGTTAGCGGGTTTGCAGCACCTGATGATTTCGCACATCAGTGAGCACAATAACCACCCTGATTTGGCCATGGCTGCCCTGGCCCCTGTTCTGCAGAACAACACAGCATTGAAAGTGCATACCCTGACCCAGGATGAAGGGTGCCCCTGGATCCCATTACAACCCGCCTAACTGACGAGGCCAAGCAATGAAAAAAACGGGTGAGCTCTACGCCGGCAAGGCAAAAACCGTTTACACCACCGATGATCCTGCGCTGTTGGTGCTGGAATTTCGCAATGACACCTCTGCGTTCGACGGTGAAAAGATGGAGCAACTGGAGCGTAAGGGCCAGGTCAATAATCAGTTCAACGCCTTCATTATGAAAGCGCTGCAGCAGGCTGGTATTGCGACCCATTTTGTAGACCAGCTCTCAACCAATGAAAGTCTGGTACGAAATCTGGATATGATTCCGGTAGAGTGTGTAGTACGTAACCGGGCTGCAGGCAGTCTCGTGCGTCGCCTGGGGATTGAGGAAGGTAAGGAACTGGTACCCGCAATATTCGAGTTTTTCCTCAAGAACGACGCCTTGCACGACCCGATGATCAACGATTCACACATCGCCACCTTTGGCTGGGCGAGCGAGCAGGAAGTGGCGGCCATGAAAGCACTGACCTTGCAGGTCAACGATGTGCTTACCCAGCTGTTTGCCGATGGCGGCATGGTGCTGGTCGACTATAAGCTCGAGTTTGGGCGGTTTAATGGCGATATTGTCCTCGGGGATGAGTTTTCACCCGACGGTTGCCGGTTGTGGGATGCCCGTACCGGTGAGAAGATGGATAAAGACCGGTTCCGGCAGAATCTCGGCAATGTCATCGAAAGCTATGAAGAAGTCGGTCGCCGTATTGGTATTGAGTTTCAGTCCTGAGCTAAGCTCAAGCATTGGAGTTATGGGTGGGTGTGTTGCCAGGAGCCCGTGCCAGGCAACGGATATACCTGACCGGGGTCGGCGTTAACCCGTCCATGGAGCCTAGGCCGCAACATCCTTGTTGCGGACTACCCCGGGCAGGCACATCCGTTCCCTGGCACTCAAATGTTGCAAACGCTGAAAGTTAAGTTAGAGGTCTGTTTTTGTGCAGACTTTGTCTACGAAACGTTCACATGAGGAATCATTATGAAAATCTGGATGGCTACCGCTGCTGCGGCTACCGTTTTGTTTGCGCCCCTGGCATCAGCCAAGGTACTTATCGATATTGATGGTGGGTTGGGGTACAGCTTCAATTCATTGAATGAAGGGTCTTTGGCAAATGACGAAATTGATCTGCAGGGCAACCAAAGCTCTGGTAGTCCTACAGGGTTAAATCAGGATGCGGAAAACGGTCTATATGCTTGGACCAAGATTTCGGTTCCTATCTTCCCGGATGTAGGGCTGAAGTATCAAAATCTGTATAGCACAGGTACCAATACGATTGCCAAAACGTTCCAGTACGGTGATAAAACAGAAACATTTTCTGGTGAAGTTGAGTCTGAATTTGATCTGAGCTATTTCGATTTATCGCTTACCTATGGCATTCCCCTGCCTACAGCATCCATAGACTTTGGTTTGAATTTTCGCTCGCTGATCGGTGGGTTTTCGGCTGAGAATGATAGCTTGAATCAATCAATTGATACGGCATTTGAAGTCGGAAGTACTCCGATCATTGTGCCCATGCTGTACCTGGGTGGTACTTTTGACATTCCTGTAGCCGATGTTCGCCTTGGCGCAGAATTGAAAACCCTGCCGATTGGCGATACCAACATCACGGACTGGGAAGTGAAAGGCACCTGGTTTGCACCCCTGCCAACCAATATCCTGGTTAAACTGGGTATTGAAGCTGGCTACCGCAACTATGGCCTGACCATTGGTGATTCCACCCTGGGTGCTGATACCTCTGACTTTGCGTCAGAAGTTAACTATTCCGGTTTCTTTGCTGGCGCAGCGATGAGCTTCTGATCGGTCGACTCACCTATTGCGCGGTGAGTAGGGTTAACGTTTAAAGCCTCCTTCGGGAGGCTTTTTTGTTGAATGGCCTGTGCGCCTCTATTATGGAGGGTACCAGCCCAACCAGTGAGAGTGCCCAATGAAACCCGTTTTGGCAGCCGCCGATGTGGCAACCGTTGAAAACGCCTGGGCGTCGGTTCAGGCCGGGGAAGACGGTACCTGGCCGTTGATGTTGGCCGCCGGTCAGGCGGTTGCACGACGCGTGGAAGCGCTGGCCTGCGACGGCACCATCTGGATACTGGCCGGAAAGGGCAACAACGGTGGTGATGGCTACGTGGCCGCCTGGTATTTGCACCAGGCGGGGTATGACGTACGACTGATTGCTCCGCTTGGCGCATCGCGGGCGGGTTCGGATGCTGAACGCGCCCGGCGGCGCTGGCTGGATGTGGGTTCAGAGCAAGCGACGCTGCCAGACAGTCAGCCTGCTGTGGTGATCGATGCTCTGCTGGGTTCTGGTCAGCAGGGCCCTCTGGCCGGGTCACTGGCAGAAATGATGATGAAAGTTAACCGTATCTCTGCCAGTCAACTCGCGGTTGATGTGCCGACGGGTCTCAATGCGAATACCGGTGTGGCTGACGCAAACGCCTTTCAGGCTGACCAGACCTTGAGTTTCATCGCCTTCAAGCCAGGCTTGCTGACCGGTGACGGACCCGGTTGTGTGGGTGAGCTGGTACTTGAAACATTGGGCATTGACGCCGCTGACTGGGCACAACGCCTGAATTTGTCCATTCATTGGCAGATGAACACTGAGCCGGCCTGGCCAGCGCGCAGCCCTAACGGTCACAAAGGTGGCTTTGGGCAGGTCAGTATAATGGCGGGCTCTGCGGGGATGGGTGGGGCCGGATTGCTGGCAGCCCGGGCCGCGCTGGCTGCTGGTGCCGGTAAAGTGATCTGGCACACAACGCACGGCATTGCCCAGTCTGCACTGAGTGCGCAGCCGGAATTGATGACGGCAACGTCCGATGCCTCAAGTGTTCCTGCCGCGGCCATTGTGGTGTTGGGGCCGGGTCTGGGCCGAACCGGGGAAGCCTATGCTCTCTGTGAACGCCTGGCCCAGCAGTGTGGAGCGGGTGTATTGGATGCAGATGGATTGTCCTGGCTGGCTGCTCATCCCAAAGCACTGCCTGGCTGGGTGATGACGCCACACCCGGGCGAGGCGGCTGCATTGCTGGGCCTGTCGGCAGCGGCAGTGCAGGCGGATCGCTGCGCGGCCGCGCTGGCATTGAGTGAGCGTTATGAGGCGGTGATTGTGTTAAAAGGTGCTGGCAGCATCATTGCAGAAGCCGGTCAGCTATTTTTCAGCCATCCCGGGACGGTGGCCATGGCTACACCCGGCATGGGCGATACGCTGGCCGGGTGGATTGGCGGGCTCATGGCTCAGGGTTTTTCGTCGCTGCAGGCGGCATGTTCGGCCACATGGTGGCATGCCGCTCTGGCGGCAAATCTGGCTGATCAGCAGCGAATCGTGTTGGCCAGCGACCTGCTACCCCTTATGCAGGCGGCTCGCCCGACCAGTCTCGACCAAGGTTATTAACGCACTGGTTGCGCAGTCTTGTGCGTTGTTCTGTCAGCGTTTCGCCTGTGTTGCGCCGCGGGTTGTCATAGTGATACACCCGTACCTGGTTCAGAACCGAGGTGCAGGTACCCAGAAAAACCCCACCCTGTTGAGACACCGGAGAGCAGGGAGCCGGGCTGAACCGGGTTTGTGTGCTGCCGCTGTTATCGGCGACACAGGCGCCAAGAGAGCCGCCGTCTACGGTGCTGATGCAAATATTGCTGGCATTGGCTGTTAAGGGTGACGTACTGCAACTGCCCTCAGCGCCAAAGCTGGGTTGGCTGATGACGTCACTGGCGTTGGCTTGCAGGGCAAGGCCATCAGTCGCCTGATTACCTTCGCTGTCGGTTGCTACAACGGTCCAGGTGTAGGGGCCTGGGTCGGTCAGAGTGGCGGAGAAAAGCGACCCAAGGCCGGTAGAAACCCGCCCATCGGGACTCACCAGGGTGTGCTGAAACGACAGATTTCCCAGGATGTCTGAGCGGCTACCGCTTACGTCAACCTGCCAGTCTTGCGGTGCGGTGAAGGGCGACGACGGTGTGGCCTGATAGTCGATGCTGATTGGGTTGTTGTCAGTCGGAATCGTCGGTGGAATTGAGAAGGCGTTCGCGAGAGCGTCCCGGCCAATTGGGATGAGCGACGCAGTGTCATCAAACAGCGTGTCATAGGCGAGTGTGGCAAGCGTGTCCGCATCATTGTCGAGGGCGCTCAATCCGCCTGGCGTTGCGGCCAGTTGCACGTGGTCATGCAGTGCATCCAGCCAGTCGAGGTCAGGGTCGGCGATGTATGGGTCGGTATAGGGGCTACGGGCCGTTTCCCACTCCGGCGCGAGCCAGGCTTGCAATTGTGCTTGCGCGGCCTGCTGAAGGGCTGGCGTAAAGCTGCTGATCAATGCATCGCGACATGTTTCATTGGTTGAGCAGTCGTCCAGAGTCTCTCCCTGTTGATACTGGCTCCAGCTATCGAGCAGGGCATCCGTGGTCGGGTTGATATTGATCAGGGAAACGGTCTGGGCGGGCTGATGTCGATACAGGCTCGTGAGGTTGACGGTGGACTGGTCAGCATTCTCTATGGTTGCGTGCATCAGCGCCGAGCGACGCCGCTCGGCCAGGAGTCGATAGACTCCGACATGGTTGGCACGGCTGCAGTCGGCTTCGATACAGACCTCGCTCCAGGCGCCAGGTCGGCCGATCGCCACGGTGCCAGTCAGGCGATACAGCGGATCGTCGGCCCCGGATCGTCCTGAGCCGCCCCCTTCAGGTTGGCTGCAGGCTGTCAGTGCCGTGATAAGCAGGGTGGTGGTGATGAAGCCAGGACCTAGGTGCACAAAAAAACTCCGGATCAGGCAGCCAGGCAGCTGCAGGTATTACATCGGACAGGACGCCCGGAACTTGAGCGGCGCTGACCCGATCTCTCTTTTTCGCTAAACTGGGCATTCTTCCAGCCTTGGCGGCCGATTTACCCTGACTCCGACAGATATCCGGGCCTGAGCAAAGGTTGCGGATAATCGGGTTGAGGCTATGCTGGCAGCCTAAGGCGTGATCATCCCTGAATACGCAGACAGAACAGTGAGAACAATGTGAGTTGGATCATTATACCCGATCAGCCATTGCTGTCCGCGATGGTGTGGGTGGCGATTGCCATGGTCGCGGGCTATGTGGCCCGGGCCTCGGTGGTGCGTCTGTTGAATGCATTGACCGGCTCGATCCGGCTGCTGCTTCGCGCTCAGTCCAAAGCGTTGATAGACGCTGCTGATCAGTTGCGCCGCCGCAACCAGGCGGTGTTGCTGGAAATGGGTCAGCAACGGCTTGAGCGTCGACTGGATCGTGAGTTTCACCAGGTCTGGCATCTGATCGACCGGGACCTGGCTCAGTTTCCTCATTGGCAGCGTCAGATCAGTGAACACATCAGTCAGCTCGAGGAGGATTATCACAAAACGGCGGAAACGCCGCCACCAGCCCCGGACTGGCTCGACTCCATCGCCGCCGTGGTGCGTCTGAAGGAGACGCAGAGCGGTAATCCGGCGTTTTCCAGTGTCCTGAAAGATTTGGAGGCAAATCTTAACCGGCAGCATGAACAGGCTTTGCATGATTACCGTAAAAGCATGAGTCAGCGACACCGGCTGTTGCACAGTATGATGCCGCAGTGGCGCAAGCTCAGCCATGCTATTGAGCGGATCCGTTCGGGTATCCGCGGTCTGCTCGACAGAGCCCGTGACATCGACCGGCATATGGATCAGTACCAGCGCCTGGTTACCGGGACAGAGCAAGCGAGTCGGGGATTGCAGGTGTCATTGCTGGTCGATGGGTTCTTGAGTGCCATGGTGTTATTGCTGTGGTGTGGTGTTGCCTGGTTGAGTTTTGATCTGATGAATGCACCTCTGCAGGCGCTGATGGCAGTGGGCGAGCCGCTGGCCGGTCTGGCGATGAACGACTGGGCCGGCCTGATGTTAATCGGCGTGAGTGTGTTTTTGGGCTGGTTATTGATGGAATCGTTGCGTATCACGCATGTGTTTGACGGTTTGTATGGTATGGACTCACGGGACAGGCGCCGCCTTGTCTGGGTGCTGGCCAGTCTGCTGGTGCTGTCGGCATTGGCTCAGGCAGGTTTGGTGTATATGCACCATAGGGCGGGAATGCCTGTAACCGAGCTTGAACGGTTGATTCAGTATCCGGTTATTGTCTATGAAGCACCTTTGTTGGATCAGGGGTTGGTGCTGGGTGCACGCATGATGCTGGCGTTTGTATTGCCCTTGCTATTGATATTTTTCGCAGTCCCTTTTGAGCGGCTGATACACTGCCTGCGCATCGTAATAGTCGCCCTTGTCGGGTTTGCATTGCGCATTCTGGCCTGGGTGCTGCGGCTTGCGTCGGGTTGGCTATGGTATGCGAATCGCGCCTTGCAGGCGATATACGATGTCTTTATTGGTCTGCCTTTGTGGCTAGCATCGCGTTGGCGATTGAAGTCTGCAAAGGCGGCAAACCAATCAGACGGTGCGACTGAGATTCGCAAGCCGGTTTAGCTTCGTCCAGTTCGGCTTAATGGCTCTAACAGCCCGGATACCCAGTCAATTCCCGGTAAACGCAGTGGTTTCTGGCCTGGCGCCCGGTTAGACTGGCCTCTGTCTTTCGACGGTGTCCGTACAGGTGCTCCGGGTGTGTCCCGGGCTGGTGTGATCCGAGTCGTGTTATGCGCCGGGGCAAATAGACCCGGGCAACGGCTTTCAGGTTGCTATCGGACAGGCGCCGAAAGAATCTCGCGGGAAGGGCATGCCCCACCCTGGCAATACATAGTAAGCTGGGTTTAAACCTGGCGCTTAACACAAGAAAAGGCAGGCATATTGATGCATTTGAAAAAAGGTTTGTTGGCCGGTGCAATCGCATTGGGTTTTGTAGGGTCAGTCATGGCAGAAGAGCTGAATACGGACGAGCAGAAAGCGTCTTACGGCATCGGTTTCGGTTTTGCATCAAACCTGATGCAGCAAACGCAGGGTCTTGACCTGGATACCGAAGCACTGATCTCAGGTATTGAAGCGGCCATGAGTGGTTCGGAGACTGCGGTGGGACAGGCTGAGATCAACGCTGCCATTCAGGCGTTGCAGGAAAAGCAACAAGCCGCCATGGCTGAACAGCAGGCTTCCCAGCAAGGGCAGGTCGCGGAAAACAAAGCCGCAGGTGAAACCTTCCTGGCCGAAAACGCCGACCGTGATGACGTGACGGTCACGGATTCAGGGCTTCAGTATGAAGTGATGTCGTCTACCGACGACGGGGCTTCTCCCACCGCTGATGACACCGTTCGCGTGCATTATCACGGAACTCTGATGGATGGCACGGTCTTCGACAGTTCGGTAGATCGTGGCGAGCCTATTGAGTTTCCGCTCAGTGGCGTGATCGCGGGCTGGACTGAAGGTGTTCAGCTGATGACCGAAGGCGATAAGTACAAGTTCTACATCCCGGCTGAACTGGCTTATGGCGACGCTAGCCCAAGCCCCTCTATTCCGGCGGGTTCGGTACTGATGTTTGAAGTTGAGTTGCTGGAAGTCATGTAACTGTGACGATCGGTGTCTCCGGTTTTGGCGGAGGCACCGAACACGTCTGGTATCGCGAGGCTTGAATCCCGCGATAGGCACCTGTTAATCAGGAAGAGGTCGAATCAGGCGTGATAGATACAAAAAAGGCGTACCCGTGGGTACGCCTTTTTTATGTGTGGCTCCTCGAGCAGGACTCGAACCTGCGACCAATAGATTAACAGTCTACTGCTCTACCAACTGAGCTATCGAGGAATAAGCTCTACCCAGTGCCACGCCCAATCGGGCAGGGTGGCCCCGGTGTTAAATTTTTGGCTCCTCGAGCAGGACTCGAACCTGCGACCAATAGATTAACAGTCTACTGCTCTACCAACTGAGCTATCGAGGAGCAACGGCGTTGTATTCTAGTGATTCGGACTGATGTGTCAACACTAATGCGTTGTTTTTTTTAGGTTTTTTGCAACTGGGGCATCTTTTCAACGATCGGCTTGAAGGGGTTTAAACGCCTTTGCAATGAGGTTTTTGGTTTAGGTACGAAACTTGCTAATTTGAGACTAATGCAAGATAACCGTCAAAAAAATAACGAGGTACCCCATGGTCACATTGGAAATGGTCGATGCTGGTGTCAAAGTCGCAGCCGGCATGCTGGTCAGTGGTCTTTTCTTCTGGTGGTATCTGCGCCGTCACACGTCGCTGGACCAGAAAGTGGTTGAAGATTTGCGCAAGCGTCGGGAGCTGATGGAGCAAGTGGCCAACAATGTGGGTCGCGTTCATCATGTTTATCAGCAATATCTCTCACTGGCGACCGAGTTTGCCCGCTATGGTCAGCAATGGCCAAAAAGCCGTCGCGATGAATTGACCCGGGTAGGGCAGGAGCTGGTGACCGTGTTTCACGACCTTACCGAGGCTGAAAGCACACTGTTGCTGTTGGGCGAGAAAAAACTCGAGCGCGCCCTGCGCATTTACGGCGCCAAAATTGTCAATTTGCGGCGACAGGTGCATGCCGAAAAGCATCAGTTCAGTGGCGAGGAGTTGCATACACTGGATGAAGTCAAACGTGAGATCGCGCAATTGCGTGAGAGCTTCTTTGACGCTCTGAGTACCCGCTATATGCCGCGCCGGGCTGCCTGATATGGCTAAAAAACCCTGTAAGCGATGCCAGCAAGTGCGTTACACCGGTTTTTTCATCGCTATCACATTGTTGCTGGGGTATATGCTACTGAAGGCAACGAGTTAAGCGGCCTGTACTCAGGCTTCAGTGTCAGGTCGGGAATGCGCACAGGGCGGGTGAATCGGGGTCGCACTGGCTGTCATGATTCAGTAGAATGCCGCGCTCACTTCGCCAGCTATGGCCGAGGCAGCCTGCCGTGACTCACAACGATCTTGAATTCCCCCCCTATGTTGCCGGGTGGGGTATGGCCAACGGTCATCTGCAATCCATCGTACCGTCGGTTTTCCGTCAGGTCTCTGTACCTTACCAGCGTTATCGCCTGGAACTGGACGATGGCGATTTCCTGGATCTTGATGAATTGCCGGCCGAAACGGCCAAGGCCCCGCTGGTCATCATCAGTCACGGACTCGAAGGCAGTAGCCACCGGCCTTATGTACAGGGCATGGCGCGCCATTTTCATGACGCGGGCTGGGGTGTCATCGCCTGGAATTTTCGCGGTTGCAGCGGCGACATGAATCGTTTGCCGCGGTTCTATCACAGCGGCGCCATTGCTGACCTAAAAGCCGTCATTAACCATGCCGTGCACCAGGGCGTAGAGCGCATTTTTCTAGTCGGTTTCAGCATGGGGGGGAATCAGACGGTATTAACCCTGGCCGAACCGGATTTGCCCGAGGCTGTCGTCGGCGGCGCCACCTTCAGTGTGCCCCTGGACCTTGAGGCGTGCGCCCATGCTCTGGCCCGGCCAGCCCAGCGAATTTACATGCGACGTTTTCTGCGCGATCTGAAAGTGAAAATCGCCGATAAAGCCGAACGCTTTCCCGATACCGTCAGCCTGGAAGGTTACGACGAGATCCGAAATTTCAAACAGTTCGACGACCGCTACACCGGCCCTTTGCATGGTTATCGCGACGCTGAAGACTATTGGCACAGTTGCTCCAGCGTTAAAGTCCTGGGCCGGCTGCGTCGTCCCACTCTGGTCGTGAATGCGCTTGATGACCCTTTTCTCGCCAGCCCCTGCTACCGCAGACCCAGCAATGCGTCGTCCAACTTACTGCTGGAAACGCCATTGCGCGGGGGCCATGTCGGCTTCATGCGCTGGCGTCTTAACCAAACCCTCTGGTCTGAGTTCCGCGCACTGGCCTTTGCCCGAAGTTGCCTGGAAACGGTGGATTATAAAACCGGTGTCCCGGTTTTATAATCCAGTTCTTCGGCTGGGTTTAGCTGATAGCATCTAGAACCTGCTGGCCACCGGGTAGGCCTATCCAGGGTCGGGCGGAATGCAGCCCACTCAACCCATCCATGGGGCCTAGTCTCCACGGACGGATTCACGACGACCCCGATTGACCATACCCAATGTCACCTACCTCACGCCACGGTAGTCTAAAAAACCGTAGCAGAGCCACAGTCGCAAACCAGGAGTCCCAATGACAGACCCGGAATTTGATCATTTGCTGGATACGCGCGGATTAAGATGCCCGGAACCGGTGATGATGTTGCATCGCCAGATTCGGAAGATGGCCATGGATGAAGTGGTGTGCGTGGTCGCCACCGACCCTGCCACCGAGCGTGATATTCCCCAGTTTTGTGAGTTTCTCAAGCACATCCTCGTCCAGCACTCCAAGCTGGACGACGAGTACCGGTACTGGGTTCAGAAAGCCGGGCGTTGAGCGCTTTTCAAACGGTGACCGGTGCATCCAGATTCGCCAGTGGCTGGCGGCTGAACCAGAACAGCCGAATCACCAGCAGGAAGGCAGCACTGGTCAGACCCGCGATCAGGCCGATCCAGAAGCCGGCCGCGCCCATGGCAGGGGCGATCCAGTCGGTAAACGTCAGCACATAGCCCAGTGGCAGGCAGATGGCCCAAAACGACAGCATCATGATGTACATCGGTATGCGAGTGTCACGGTAACCGCGCAAGGCGCTGATGCAGGTAACCTGCATGACGTCGGCAATCTGAAAAATGGCGGCGTAGGCCAGTAACAGCCCGGCCACGGCCTGTACCTCAGGGTCACTGGTGTAAAGTCGGGCGATCAGGCCAGAGCCGAGAAAGAACAGGGTTGCATATACGGCGGCGATCGCCATCACCAGAACGAGTGAGCTGCGCGCGTTCAGTCGGGCGGCGTCTGTTGCTTTGGCGCCAATCAGAAAGCTGATGCGCAAGGTCAGGGCCATGCCAAGGCTCAGCGGCACCATAAACACCAGCGACACAACATTCAGTGCAATTTGGTGGCCTGCGACCACAACGGGCCCCAGCGGTGCCAGAAACAGCGCGATGACAGAGAAAACGCTGGCTTCGATGAATATCGTGAAACCAATCGGGACGCCCAATGTCAGCACGTATTTGATGTCAGCCCAGTGAGGCTTGACCCAGTCGTCGATCAGGTGGAAACGGCTGTAATGGCGGCTACGATTGAGGTATATGATGAAGCCGGTGACGGCAACCCAGTTGGAGATGGCTGTCGCCCAGCCACAGCCGATACCACCCAGTTCGGGCATGCCGAGTTTGCCGTAGATCAGAATGTAGTTGAGCGGCAAGTTCAGTCCCGTTCCGAGTAGGGAGAAGGCCATGAAAGCCTTGGTATGGCCCAGGCCGTCAGTCAGGCCGCGTAATGCAGCAAATACCAGAATAGCGGGTATGCCCCAGGCGAAAGCAGACAAGTAACCCTGGGTGATTCGCGCCGTGTTGGCCTCCAGTTGCAGAGCATTCAGAATGGGCCGGACATTGACCAGAAACAGAATGATCAGGGCGGCGGCGGCGACCGCAATGTACAGGCCTTGCCAGGTAATCGGCATGACTCGGTTAAGGGTATTGCTCCCCCTATAGCCGGAAATGATCGGTTGCAGTGCGCTCAGGGCACCCATGAAAAACAGGAACAGCGGCACCCAGAGGCTGGTGCCAATGGCCACGCCCGACAGGTCTTCAGCACTGGCGTGGCCAGCCATGATGGTGTCAATGACCCCGTTTGCCATCTGTGCCAATTGTGCGACCAGGATTGGCCCGCCCAGCAGAGCCAGTGTCTTCCATTCGCTCAGCGTGCGTCCTATCAGGCTGGCCTGTCGAATGGGCTTTGGTTGATGACTTTGGTCCACTGCAGAATCCTTGAAAGAGGTGCGCTGTTAAAGAGGCGCGATAGTATGCTCACTTTTGGGGCGTTTCGCCATGGATCCCTGAATCGAACGGGCCCGGCTTGCGTCGTGGTTCCCAAACCGTAAACTGCCCGTCGAACGATTCGAAGGCCAACCCATGCAGACATCACATGCCTTAATCCATACTGATCAGCCATTAAAAGGGGCTGACTTGCCCGTTACCCGCTGGGAAGCCGGTGTGGAGGGGTTGCTCGATTGTCTGAACCCCTGGCTTGAGCAGCGCTGGCGGACCACCCTGGTCGCCGGGGCGGGTGAGCCGGTCTATTTGCCCGCGACGCAAAACAGTGCGTTGCATCAGATTGTATTTGCCCATGGCTATTTCAACAGCGCCTTGCATGAACTGGCACACTGGTGCCTGGCTGGCGCCGACCGGCGGTTGCTTGAAGATTACGGTTACTGGTATTGCCCGGATGGTCGCGATGCCGCTCAGCAGGCTGCGTTCGAGCAAGTCGAAGTTAAGCCTCAGGCGATAGAGTGGTGGTTTGCCGAGGTGTCGGGGCGATCGTTTCGTACCAGCACCGATAACCTCAATGGCACCCCAACCGACAATCAGCCTTTTCGCGAGGCCGTTCAAAAGCAAGCAATACATTACCTGTTGGAAGGTTTGCCTGCCCGGGCAGGTCAGGCCGTTGGCTTGCTGTGCCGCCATTTCGGGAATGCCAGTCCCAAGGCCATCTGTTTCGCTGACCTGCCAGACTGATGGGTTGCCCCCAGAGCATGTCATCCCAATCTATGACTGGACGACGGTGCAAAAAGTCGCTTATTGTCGGACCCGTCTGAACATACCGGTGAGGAAATAGCACATGGCTTCGATTCAACGCGTCAGTTTTTTAGGCTTGGGGGTTATGGGCTTCCCTATGGCCGGGCATCTGCAACAGGCCGGCTTTGAGGTCAGTGTTTATAACCGAACAGCCAGCAAAGCCCGGCTGTGGGTCGATGCATATGGTGGACGCCTCGTAGAGACACCGGCCAGTGCTGCCAGCGAGGCTGATGCCATTCTGGTGTGTGTTGGTAATGACGACGACGTCCGCTCCCTGTTGCTGGGGGAAGATGGGGTTATCGCCAATGCTCGCCCCGGGACGCTGATTATCGACCACACCACAACGTCGGCCGACTTGGCCCGTGAGTTGGATGACGAGTGCCGAAAAGCCGGGCTGAGTTTCCTTGATGCGCCGGTTTCCGGGGGGCAGGCGGGGGCGGAGAATGGTCAGCTGAGTATCATGTGCGGTGGTGATTCTGACGCTTTTGAGCGCGCACGGCCTCTGTTTGCGGCGACTGGAAAGCAGGCGCGCCTTCTGGGGGCAGCGGGCAGTGGGCAATTGTGCAAAATGGTTAATCAGGTGTGCATTGCCGGCATACTGCAAGGTCTGGCCGAGGGCGTCAGCCTGGCCAAAGCGGCGGGACTGAGCGTTGAAGACGTCCAACAAGTGCTGGGGGGTGGAGCAGCCCAAAGCTGGCAGTTGGATAATCGGGCCATCACCATGGCAAACGATGAATTCAATTTTGGCTTCGCCATCGACTGGATGCGCAAGGATCTGGACTACGCATTGGCTGAAGCCGGGAGGCTTGGCCTGGAGCTGCCTGTTGCGACCGAAGTTAATGGTTACTACCGCCAATTGCAGGATGCCGGGTTAAACCGCTGTGACACTTCAGTGTTGATTCGCCGCCTCGCTCCCGGCTGGTCGGGCTAATCAGCGACGCGCTCTGGCGCAGAACCAGTGGCTGCGCCGAAATGGGCCGAAGGCGCTGAAAAGGTCGAGAGTGCATAAAAAGTGCGCTACAATCGGCACCGCTTGCGCAGCCGCGGGTGTGGCACTCTTGTTAATATAGGTGCCACGGGCCCAGCCCCAGTGACGTGTGCGGTGATTGACTGGCTCCTGAAGCCCGGCACCACACACGGTTACAAGCCCTGAAAACGAGTGCAAGTGCGTTAACAGCCAGCGTGCCCCAGGCCCTTGCTGTGTTCTTTAGTAAGGCATTACCGCCGAAGCCTGCCACCTCTGAAATGCTAGAACCAGGTGGCCTTCGGACAACGAAGGGTAACGATCCATATTGCCGATCCTGACAGGACGGACGGGTCAGTTGCCGTAAAACCAACAGGTACCCGGCCGGTGAATCGCCGAGTGCCTCCAACTATATTGGTCTGTGTGAATCTGTGACAAGTCAAGCTAGAAAACCTCGTAAACCCCGTTGGCACATCTCTCAATTCAAAGTACCCGAAGAACCCGGCAAAGTTCGTTTTCACGATCTGTTTTTGCCGATTGCTCTGATGCGCGCCATCCACGAAATGAGCTATCAGTACTGCAGTCCCATCCAGGCGATGACCCTGCCTTATACGCTGGCGGGTCACGACTGCATCGGTAAGGCACAGACGGGCACGGGTAAAACCGCCGCCTTCCTGATTACGGTCATTACCGATCTGATGGAACACCGGTTGCCGGAACAATACGCCGGTGAACCCCGTGCCCTGATTCTCGCACCAACGCGTGAGCTGGCCCTGCAAATTGCTGAAGACGCCAAAGCCCTGACCAAACACAGCCGCCTGAAAGTGGCCGCGTTGGTTGGCGGCATGGATATGGACAAGCAGCGCAAACAACTGGAAGAAAGCCGACTCGACATTCTGGTGGCGACACCGGGCCGTCTGATCGACTTTATGAATCGCAAGCAGGTGTTTCTTGATCAGGTCGAGACACTGGTCATCGACGAAGCCGACCGCATGCTCGACATGGGCTTCATTCCGGACATCAAAACCATTGTCCGGGCGACACCGAAAACCGAAGAGCGCCAGACCCTGCTGTTCTCGGCTACCTTCTCCTACGATATTCTCAATCTGGCTGAACGCTGGACGCGTGAGCCGGTGCGGGTGGAAGTAGAGCCGACCGTGAAAACCGCCGAAGACGTTGAACAACACGTCTATCTGGTGACCACTGCTGAGAAATACCCGCTGCTGCGCCATGTGTTGCGTCAGCCGAATGCTGACCGTGTCATGGTGTTCGCCAATCGGCGTGACATCGTTCGGGACCTGAGCGAGCGCCTTGGCAAAGACGGCATTCAGTGCGAAGTGTTGTCGGGCGAAGTGCCTCAGGCCAAGCGCATCCGTACGCTTGACAACTTTAAAGAAGGCAAGGTGCCGGTTCTGGTTGCGACCGACGTTGCGGGCCGGGGCATTCATGTAGAAGGCGTCTCGCACGTTGTGAATTACACGCTGCCGGAAGATGCCGAAGATTACGTGCACCGCATTGGCCGTACCGGTCGTGCTGGCGCCAAAGGCGTCTCTATCAGCTTTGCCTGCGAAGACGACTCTTTCCAGATCCCGGCGATTGAAGATTACATCAAGCGCAAGATTGAGCTGGAACAACCACCGGTCGAGTGGTTGGCTGAAATCGGCGAGACGACGCCGTTGTCGAAAGCTGACGAAGACGCTGAGCAAGCCAAAGACGATGCTGCTGCGCAGGAAAATGACGCTGAGCAGAAGCAAACAGCCCGTGCAGATCAGGCAGAAGCAGCTGAAGTGATTGTCGAAGCCGACGTCACCGTGCAAGCAGAACAGGCCGATGCCGACCCGGTTGAAGCGGACGACGACCGGGGCAACCGTAAAGACGGTGCCCAGTAAATGACAACGGCACCACCGGGGCTGCGCATCGTCGCTGACGAGAACATGCCCCATGTCGAGCCCTGGTTCTCAGGGCTTGCGACTTCCCTGACTCGCTTGCCGGGTCGCTCCCTCTCCCGATCTGATCTGATGAACGCTGATGTACTGCTGGTGCGCTCCGTTACCCGGGTAGACGCGCAGCTGCTGGAAGGTACGCCGGTGCGATTTGTGGGCAGTGCTACCATCGGCACTGACCACATTGATCTGGCCTGGCTTGAACAGCACGGTATTGCCTTTCATCATGCGCCCGGCTGCAACGCTCAATCGGTAGTAGATTGGGTACTGTCGGTATTTGCCCGCTTGCATCTGGATCTGGAATTGCCCTGGTGGCAACAGACCATTGGCGTTCTGGGTGCTGGCAATGTCGGCGGGAAACTGGTCGAACGGCTGCAAGCCCTGGGCGTCCGCACGCTGGTGTGTGACCCACCCAAAGCCGCACAGAGCGGTCAGGGTGGCTATGTTGATTTACCCACCCTGTTGCAAGCCAGCGACATCGTCTGCATGCATGCGCCCCTGACCCGGGGCGGCAAATACGCCACGGAAGGGATGATCGGCTCAGAACAGCTTGGCTGGCTAAAGCCGGGAGCCTGGCTGATCAACGCCGGTCGAGGCCCGGTCATACAAGAGGCACCCCTGCAGGAAGCCCTCGATGCCCGCTCTATAAACGCCGTACTCGACGTTTGGCCAGATGAACCCCGGGTCGGTGAAACTCTGCTTAATGCGGTTTACCAGGCGAGTCCTCATGTAGCCGGGTACAGCCAGGAAGGCAAGTGGGCAGGCACCCGCATGCTCGCTGAAGCCGTGCATCAATGGTCAGAAAAACCTCTCCCCAACGGTCCGGATTTACCCGAAGGCCCCAGGCTCGACGCTTTCTTTTTCGACACGGACACGCCTGAATACCTTGGCAGCGAATTGATCCAGGCTTTACATGACCCGGCACGCGACACGGTGGCGATGCGGTATGCCCTGGATAGCGGGACTGTCCCGCCGGATACCTTTGACAGCCTGCGCAAACATTACCCCAAGCGTCGGGAGCTGGCGGCCGCCCATGTGATCAATGTGCCCGAAGGCGCGCGAGCCTGGCTGAGTAAGTTGGGTTTTGCGATAGAGCAATGAATGAGACGCTGGTGTTCAGCGTATCGGCTCGGCTCCTCGTGGCGGAAACCAATAAGTTGACCATTCTCAGCCGAACTGCCTTAAACCAAGCTATTGATCAGCCGGGGTGTCGATGCGCTCAATGAGAAACTGGTTACGACCCTTTTCCTTGCATTGATAAAGCAGCTCGTCGGCCCGGACATAGAGATTGTCGGGTGTGACGTCACTGCCATTGAGTACGCAAGCCACTCCGATGGAGGCGGTGATCGGGGTGGTGTCGGTTGTTGACGAAATGACCGTCAATGCTGCCTGGAACTGGTGCAGCATCTGTTTGATTGCTGTGCTTGATTCCGTTCGAAACACGACTCCAAATTCCTCACCACCAATACGGAATACATGATCATCGCTGCGCTGAAACGTGCGTTGTAGCAATTGACCCAGTTGCGTTAGCAAGACGTCACCGGCCGGGTGCCCGAATTGATCGTTAAAGTTCTTAAAATAGTCCAGGTCGATCAAGGCGAGGCAAAGCCAGGGGTTATCCCGGTCTTTACTGCGAACCGATTGTTCCAGTGTTGACTCAAACGTTCGTCGATTTTTCAGCCCCGTCAGTGCATCGGTAATAGAGTCCTGTTCGAAACGATTGGCCAGTTGCTTCAACTCCCGGGTCTTGATCGCCACTTGTTCCTTGAGTTCCTGGTTCATTCCCCGTTCCCGCTCGAACAGGTAGGACTGGTTTTCAATCCTCTCCAGTTTCAGTGATCGGATACGGTCTGCCATGGCCAGGGACAGTACCAGCAGTTCGATCAGCGAGCCGATATTCAGGGCGTTTTCAGTCAGCCAGGTCGAGGGTACCAGGGAAAGTACACGTCCGTAGTACGCGAAGGCTGAAGCAATCAACAATACCCAGGCCAGCAAGTAAATGCGCGCGGTTCGGAGCCCTTGCCATGACAAGTAGATCGCGACCGCCAGTACGGTGAGCATGGTGATCATCGCAGCCGGGATGATGAGCTGGAATGCAAAGGCGTAGTAATCCAGCGTCGACAAAACAACGGGGATGAGCATGGCCATGGCAAGGAACAGTAGACATCGGCTGGTGCGAGGCATGCGGGTGTTCAATGCCAGGAAGCGACGCGTAAAAATAATCAGCGTGATAAAAATGCTGCCACCAAAAAAGGCGGTCGCGATGTTGTTCAGAATCGGGGCGTTGGCCAGTGGCCCCAATGCAAGATAGCCGCGAAACGCCAGATTCCAGAGCAGAAAACAACTCAGATACAGGCTGTACAACAGGAAATCACGTTCACGTGTCGCGATCCCGACAAACAGGTTATACAACAGCAGGATCGTTATTGCACCGTAGTAGAAGCCAAACCAAAGCGCTTCCCGGTCTTTTTGCATGAAAAACGAGCCCTGACTCATCAGTGCCAAGGGGAGGGCATCGTAGAGACCATCGTGGCTGTCGAACCGGGCTATAAACTGAATCTGCTGGTCTGGTGCAATGCTGATCGGAAAAGCAAATGCCCGATAGAGAAAGGGTCGGTCAGACGCAGGGCGGCGGTCGCCTGTTTGCCAGGATTGAACGGTTGATTTGTTGCCATCAAGCAGCCAGGCATCAATGTAATCCTGCAGGGGTTGGGCGACATCCAGTATTAACCGGATGTTGGTGTCAGTCGGGTTGTGAAGGGTGAAGCGGACCCAGTAGGCCGAAGGGTCGAAACTGAAGTTGAGGACAGAGTCGCTAATAGGTGTCCAGTCTGCATTGGGTTTTCTGAGGACGGTATTGAGGCCCCATGCTTGGGTATCAGGGGGTTCTTGCAACAGCTCTGCCGAACCGGTCAAGTCGTCAGGTAGCTGGTTGGCGGACAGAACAACGGCATAAGCGGTGTTAAGCAATGAAGCAAAAACCCAAACCAGCGCGGTTGTAAAAATGGCAAGGCACCAGCCCTGCCGACGGCTTTTACGGCGCATTCCACCTCCCAGTTGAGAAGTCAATTCCCTGTCGAGTGACCATTGAAACTCTGTTCGAGCGAGTATAACGGTCCTTTTCAGTTCGCGTAAGAAAGAAAGCACGTTATTGAGTGGGTTTTTTCACCGCCAGGGCCACACCGACTACAGCAACCGCGATACCAACCAGGGCCAACGGCCCGAGTTGCTCGTCAAACAGAACCCAGGCCTCTATGGCTACGACCGGAGGGACCAGGTAGAACAGGCTGGCGACCCGGGATGCAGCTCCCCGGCGTATCAGGGTCATCAGCAAGAGAATGGCCGCAATCGACAGGCCAAAAATCAACCAGAGCAGTGCCAGAGTGAAGGTTGGCGTCCAGTTGATGGTGCGTGTCTCGAATAACCAGGCACCGAGGCCGAGTATCAGGCTGGCACCCAGATACTGGATGAACGTGCCCGTTACCAGGGGCATACCGGTGCAATAACGCTTCTGGTAGAGGGTGCCAACGGAGATGCCCAGCAGTGCAGAAAACGCGCTGGCGACAGCGATCCAGCCAAAACCGGCAAACAGGTGAGTGGGGTTGTTCATATCCAGCTGTTCGGACAGCACAAGAGCGATGCCAACCAGTCCCAGCAGAATGCCGAGCCACTGTTGTCGGTTAATGGTCTCGCCTAACCAGAAACGAGCAAGAATAGCCGTTACCAGAGGCTGCAAACCGACGATCAGGGCCGTTACCCCGGCTGGCATGTCCAGGCTTATGGCGGTAAATACGGCGCCCAGATAGAGCCCGTGAACCAGCATACCGACAATGCCAATGTGCAACCACAGCATAGGCGCTTTGGGCCAGCGTTCATTGAGAAACTGGATCAGGACAAACAAGACCGCCAGAACGCCAATGAAACGTACGAACAGGAAGGTATAGGGTTCGGCATACGGAAGGCCGAATTTTGCGCCAATGAAACCAGTACTCCAGAGCAGCACAAAAAGGACGGGCGTAGCTTTTAACCAGAGACCGTGAGCAGTGTATGAGGCCATTCAGTTTCCCTGTTGTTCGAGGCTGACACAGTGTTCGATGATGAATGAAAGAAGGTGATGATAATGGAAATCTGCCAAAAAGGGGGGGGGGTAATGGCGGATATCCGTTCAGGTCGCAGAGAACCTTGATTTCCAGGGTGCATTCCTTTTTGTTCATTTTGCCTAAAGAGGGCGATTGCTCTCTGAAAACGTTTTCTCTCATATTTTTGTAATATATCGGATTTATTCTTCCAATTAGTTCGAATACAGCACAAATAGACCGTAAATATTGTATTGAATGAAAACGTTATCTAGTTTTCTGGCTCCAATAAGAACAAAACCAAACAAAAGGGAAAAACATGAAGAAATTAGTGCTTCCATTTGCTGTCCTGTCTCTGGTGCTCGCTGGCTGCAATACAACGAGTTCTGATGGCGACAGCGCGCCCATGAACTTT
Organism: Saccharospirillum impatiens DSM 12546; assembly: GCF_000423605.1. Lineage (GTDB taxonomy): Bacteria > Pseudomonadota > Gammaproteobacteria > Pseudomonadales > Natronospirillaceae > Saccharospirillum > Saccharospirillum impatiens. The sequence continues at coordinate 21,080 of NZ_AUIH01000006.1, read as the reverse complement.
GAACCGCGCATCAATGCCACCGATGTCGTTCGCGGGGATGCGCCTGAACTGGCGGCGCTCGGTGACTATGAGACCGGAATTACCACACTCACCGTGGTCAATGAAGACCAAACGGACCTGGCCAGTGCATCGGAATCGGGCGTGCCCACCTATGATCGTTCGTTGACTCTGGAAATCTGGTACCCGGCTGAGGCGGTCAGTGACGACACCGCTGATCGTACGTCACAGGCCGTTACACGCGATGGAGAAACCATCGCGACGCTGCGCGGGCAAGCAGCCCGGGACGCAACCCCACTGTATGCTGATGGGCCCTTCCCTTTGATTCTGCTTTCACACGGTTTCCCCGGTAATCGTTACCTGATGTCGCACTTTGGCGAGAATCTGTCTTCCAAAGGGTTTGTGGTCGTGTCCATTGATCACATGGAGAGTACTTATTCAGATCAGTCAGTGTTTGCCAGTACCTTGCTAAACCGGTCCCTCGACCAGAACTTTGTGCTTGGTGAAATGGCGCGATTGCGTGATGACAATACCCACCTTTTTGGGGGGCTTATTGATACCGATAAAGCAGGCATCATCGGCTATTCAATGGGGGGGTATGGTGCCATCAATACCGTTGGCGGCGGTTTGAGTGACGGAGTAACCACGCTGCCTTTCGGAAGCGCCACTCAGATGGGTTTGTTAAGCCAGCGTCAGTTGAGTGATGCGGGTTATCAGGCCACGGTCGACGAACGTTTCAAGGCGGTGATTGCGATTGGCCCCTGGGGTAACCAGGCGGGCATGTGGGATGCGGCTGGTTTGGCCAATATTGACGTGCCGGTGATGGTGATCGGTGGCAGTGTCGATGATGTGTCTAACTATCAGGGCGGGATAGAGCCGCTATACCAGGGTTTGTCAGGCATCGACAAATATCTGCTTACTTTTCAGAACGCCAATCACAACGCCGCGGCGCCCGTATCAGCACCCCAGGAAGTGTATGAGACCGGAGAAGGGTTTGATCACTATGCCGATGCGGTCTGGGACAATACCCGAATGAACAACATTGCCCAGCATTTTGCGACGGCGTTCTTTGAGCAGTATCTGAAAGGAGAAGATCGCGCCGCCTATCTGGATTTGATCCCGCTGGCACAAGACAGTGACGATGAAGCAGGCACCACCTGGGAAGGGTTTGATGAGCGAGATGCGGTTGGGCTTGAATTCAAGTCTGAATTGAAATAAAACTGCGCATCCCTGAAGAGTCGTACAGTGGTTCGGGCGTGATCGTTGACCGAGCTTTCGCGTGGACCACTGTCAGTTTTTGGAATCTTAGGGAAAGGTTCATAGCAAGGGTTCGAAAAACCCATAACACAGGGATTGAACGTGATTGAAGTATTTTATACGCATCGGATTGAAGGCCCGGAACTTGTTGAGCATCGGCAGGTAGTCAGGGGCTACAGTGAAGCCAGGGAAATAATCGAGCAGTACCCCTGGTCGTCAGAAGTGGCGCTCACCGAGGAACTGGGGGAAGGCGGTGGCTTGTTCTTCTTGCGCACGGGCGACAATGATGCCCGGGCCAGCTTGCAGCTGGTACCCACAGAGCCTGGTAAAGGTTTTTTGGATCTCAGTATCATGGCCAACAAAGGGTTTCTGGGCATCTTCGGCCGCAGATCAGCCAGTGTTACCGTTGATGAAGTCTCCATTGCAGAGGCGAAGACCTACGTGAAGCAGTTGTTTGACTATTCAATAGATGATTTGTACCAGAAACATAGCTCCTAACAGTCACAAGCCAGAGAGGGCTTGTTGTTAGTATCAGAGCCTCCTTAGTCCAGTATCCATCCTAATGGCGATCGCTTTCGTACTAGTTGAATAGCAGGTTAGGAAAAAACTGGCATGACAACCGTCTATTGGCTGACGCGCGATCTGCGTCTGGACGACAATCCGGCGTTGTATGAGGCCTCGAAAGCGTCGACTCTGGCGTGTGTGTTTATAATCGACCCGCGATGGTTTGAGCCCGGCTCATATGGCTGGTCGCCGATGGGGCCGCATCGCTGGGCGTTCACTTGGCAGAGTCTGATGGCCCTGGAAGCGTCTTTGCAAGCGTTGGGTCAGCGTCTGATTGTTCGCTGGCAAACACCAGAGGATGGCATCCCAGAGGTGGTCAGAGCCCTTGGTGCCGAGCGTGTTGTCGCCAGTCGCCCCACCGCTGTGGATGAAAGCCGACAGTGGCAACTGATCACTGCCTCATTGCCAGATGTTCAATGTGACCTGGTCGAAACGCTGACCCTGTTTGACGAAGCAGACTTACCCTTTGAACTGGAAGCCTTGCCAACCACCTTTTCGGCGTTCAGGCGCGCGATTGAAAAATCCGGGCCTGGCCCGGTGAACCCCTTGATGATACCCGCTTCATTGCCTGCGCCAGCACCTGATCTGAGTCTTGATCAACGGCTTCAGCGTCCGTTTTCTGGCAGCATGGCATCACGCTTTGTCGGTGGCGAGGCGTGTGGCGTGAAGCATCTGGCCGGATACCTCTGGGAAGACCGGTCTATCCTGACGTACAAGGAAACCCGTAATGCGCTGGACGATTGGTCCGCTTCCAGCAAACTGTCTCCCTGGCTAGCCAGTGGCGCCTTGTCGGCTCGACGGGTCGTTGCGCAAATTGGCCAATTCGAGTGGGATGTTACCCGCAACGAGTCTACTTACTGGCTGTATTTTGAGCTGCTCTGGCGCGAGTATTTTCAGTGGTACAGCCGATATAGAGGCTCTCTGTTGTTCAATTCTCCAGAACATCCCGGCCAGCCTGTTTCCCTTATTGGTGTATCTGACTTTAAGCGTTGGCTAGTTGATCCGACCACGCACATTCTGGTGCGCGCTGGCCGGGCGCAATTGGAAAACACCGGATACCTGTCGAACCGGATGCGACAAATACTGGCCAGCGCCTGCGTTTATGACGGACAGTTCGACTGGCGGATAGGAGCGGCCTGGTTTGAGCATTTCCTGGTGGACTACGACGTGGCCAGCAACTATGGCAACTGGCAATACATCGCCGGTGTTGGTGCTGACCCAAGAGGTGGCAGGGTGTTTAAACTCGACAAGCAACTTAGCCAGTTTGACCCAGAAGGAGCCTATTGCCAGCGCTGGCTTGGCCAGCCCTGAATCATCGGTTCGGCCGGTGCGCCATCAACACCTGGCGTAACACTTCCTCGGTCATGTCGGATGAACCCTCTTGCAGGGCCAGCCTCAACTCGTCGATGCGCGAGACGCCGCCCACGACCGGATCGATGTGACTGAGCAGGCGAAAGCCATCGAGTGTGAGTACACAGTGGTTTACCGCAAGGGATCGTTCATGGTCGCTGTAGCGCATCAGGCCTTCGTCGGTCAGCCACAATACCGCGTTGAAGCAAGCCATGTGGCGGTCGCTGTGTAAGCCATATTCATCGGGCGTATCAGGGCCACTGATGTCTTCGATATAGACCGACACCTGGCGCGGGAAATGCCGGTAAAGCGTGACGAGAATGCGCGCCATGTCGTTGTAGAATTCCGTGATGTGAATATCCAGCATCGGATTTCCTCTGGCTCAAATCAAGGTAGCCTGAACGTACCCGTCAGGCCTGCGTATAGTGGCTGAAAAAGCGTTCAAGCCGGTTCATTGCATCGTTCAATACTTCCCGGGGTGGCAAGAACACCAGTCGGAAGTGATCGACATCCGGCCAGTTAAAGCCCCGGCCGTGTACCACTAGCATTTTCTCCTGGCGCACCAGGTCCAACACCAGTCTTTCGTCGTCGGTCAGCTTAAACTTTTGTTTGTCCATTTTGACAAACATATAGAGCGCGCCCTTGGGTTGCACGCAACTGAGGCCGGGAATAGCATCGATGCGCTCATAACACAGATCCCGCTGATCACGCATGCGACCACCCGGAATGATCAGATCGTTGATGCTCTGGTAGCCGCCCAGTGCAGTTTGAATGGCATGCTGGGCTGGCACGTTGGCGCATAAGCGCATGCTGGCCAGCATGTTCAGCCCTTCAATAAAGTCTTGTGCCTTGTGCTTGGGACCGCTGACGACCAGCCAGCCGGACCGAAATCCGGCGAGCCGGTATGACTTGGACAAACCATTAAAGGTCAGTGTTAATACATCCTGTGACAGGGCGGCGAGGCAGTGGTGTTCGACCTCGTCGTACAGAATCTTGTCGTAGATTTCATCAGCCAGAATGACCAGACTGTGTTGGCGTGCTATCTCCACGACATCCAGCAGCAGTTGTTTCGAGTATACCGCACCGGTTGGGTTGTTCGGGTTGATCAGGACAATAGCCTTGGTGCGCTCGGTAATCTTGCTGCGAATATCGTCCAGATCCGGAAACCAGTCGGCCCCCTCATCGCAGTGGTAGTGCACGGCCTTGCCGCCGGACAGGGTTACGGCGCCGGTCCACAGCGGGTAATCGGGTGCCGGTACCAGCACCTCATCGTCGGTGTTGAGCAACCCCATGCAGGCGAGCTGTATCAACTCGCTGACGCCATTGCCCAGGTAAATGTCGTCGATTTCGACCCCCTGAACGTCGCGCTGCTGATAATATTGCATAACCGCCTTGCGCGCGGAATAGAGACCTTTGGAGTCGCTGTACCCTTCACCCTGCGGTAAATTGCGGATGACGTCGGTGATGATTTCGTCCGGAGCATCAAAGCCGAAGGGTTTGGGATTGCCGATGTTGAGCTTTAGAATACGGTGTCCTTCATCTTCCATACGCCGCGCTTCGTCGAGAACGGGCCCGCGAATGTCGTAAAACACATTGGCCAGCTTGTGAGATTTATGCAGCGTTTTCATGGCACTCCTGAGGATGCGTGAGGTCAAAACCGGGATGAAGGCCGGTATACAATGAACAGGTTTCACCGGGCTAGGGTCAACACCGGACCCGCTCATGCCGATGGTACGGGCTAATCGCCTGTCTACTTACGCTGAGTATAAGGCGACGCCAAACACTTTCCTATGGGAGACCCGCATGACGGATAAAATTGTGAAGACCGATGACCAGTGGCGTGCGGAACTGACGCCGGAACAGTACCGTGTGACACGACACGCAGGCACAGAACGACCTTTCTCAGGAGCCTACTGGGACACCACAACCGAGGGGCTTTATCGTTGTGTGTGCTGTGGTTCCGAGCTGTTTCGCTCTGATACCAAATTCGATGCAGGTTGCGGTTGGCCAAGCTTTTACGAATCCCTGAATCGTGAGGCGATCATCGAGCGTGAAGACCGGTCCCATGGTATGACCCGGATTGAAGTGCTGTGCGCCCAATGCGAAGCCCATTTAGGGCATGTATTTCCGGATGGCCCGGCACCGACCGGATTACGCTATTGCATTAACTCGGCGTCGCTGAATCTGGAAGAAGGCTGAGCTATCCAAAAGCCTCTTGCTTGTGTCCGGGTGACTGCAAAGGCACCCGGATTCGCCAACCCACCGTTGATCATGCCTGAAAACTCTCCCCGAGCTCACTAATTGTTTCGACCTCGAAACGATGTTCGAGCCAGCCTAGTCCCTGCCTGCAGCCGATTTGTGTCAGGTTTTGTTAAAGACTTTGTCAAAGTTGCCCTTGAACTTTAGGGGTCGATGCATTACTTTGTTTTATATTGAACGACCAATCAAAAAAGATTGTTGGTCATTTGGTGGTAAACTGGCATCCGGTCAATCGAGACTCTTTTCATTGAGACAGGACGAGTGAAACGCTATGCCAAAAGTCGGAATGGAGCCCATAAGGCGCAAGCAACTGATCGATGCGACGCTCGAGTCGATCGGCGAGGTGGGTTACAGCGCAACAACGGTTCAGAGCATTGCTCGCCGGGCGGGTGTGTCAGCCGGCATCATCGCGCATTATTTTGGTAACAAACTGGGGCTGCTGGAAGCGACCATGCTGGAGTTGTTACAGCAACTCAAAGTCGACTTGCTGACCCGTTTGCCAGAAAACCCGACGCCTCAGGATCGGCTTTCAGCCATCATTGCCACCAATTTTTCCAAAACCCAGACCGACAGCCTCTCGGCGAAAACCTGGCTGGCGTTCTGGAGCAGCGCCATGCATGAACCGGCCTTTGCCCGATTACAGCAGATCAATAAATCGCGTCTGCACAGTAACCTCAGAGCCAGTTTCAGAGCGCTCGGCCACAACAACCCGTACCTGGCCGCCACGTCGCTGGCGGCTTTGATCGATGGATTGTGGTTGCGCGGTGCCCTTACACAGGAAGGTATCGATGCGCAGCAGTGTATTGCTGTCTGTCGTCATCACGTGAACCAGATGATCGCCTCGATTCCGTCCAAACCTCAACTGTTAAAGGAGTCTGCCTGATATGACAGCCCCCACCACTTTGTTGCAATCCTTTATCGACGGTGTTTATTGCCCCAGCCAGTCCGGTGAAACGTTTCCTGTGGTCAATCCGGCTACCGGAAAAGTGCTGTATCAGGTTGAGCAGGCGGATGCTGCTCTGGTTGATGCCGCCGTGCAATCGGCACAGCGTGGCTTTGCTACCTGGTCGGCAATGACGGCGATGGAACGCACCCGAATTCTCAACCGGGCCGTAGCGTTGTTGCGTGAACGCAATGATGAACTGGCGCGGGTGGAAGTGCTCGATACCGGCAAGCCCTGGCAGGAAGCCAGTGTGGTCGATGTGGTTACCGGTGCTGATGCGATTGAGTATTACGCGGGTTTGACCTCAGCCGTCGAAGGCACACATCATGATCTGGGGCGGGATTTTTTCTATACCCGACGCGAACCGTTGGGTGTGTGTGCCGGCATTGGCGCCTGGAACTATCCCTTGCAGATTGCTTGTTGGAAGGCAGCCCCAGCGCTGGCTTGCGGTAATGCCATGGTGTTTAAGCCTTCGGAAGAAACGCCCATGGGTGCCGCCAAATTGGCTGAGATTTTTATAGAGGCGGGCGTACCTGCAGGGGTGTTTAACGTGGTCCAGGGTGACCATCGGGTTGGCCAGGCACTGACCGGCCACCCGGACATTGCCAAGGTATCCTTTACCGGTGAAGTCGGAACCGGAAAAAAGGTCATGGCCGATTCAGCCGCGACCCTCAAGGGTGTGACCATGGAGCTCGGTGGCAAATCGCCACTGATCATTTTCCCGGATGCCGATCTTGACAATGCCGTGGGTGCCGCGTTGCTGGCCAATTTTTACACTCAGGGTGAAGTGTGCACCAACGGTACCCGGGTATTTGTTCATGCTGATATTTACGATGCCTTTCTCGATCAGGTCAAAGACCGGACCGAACGCAATGTGGTGTTTGGCGACCCGATGCATCCCGACACCAATATGGGTGCACTGATTTCAGCCGATCATCAGGCCAAGGTACTGGCGGCCATTAAAGCGGGTGTCGAGGCAGGTGCACGGCTGATAACCGGAGGCGAGGCTGTTCATCCCCAGGGCTGTGAACAGGGGTATTTTGTGCAACCCACCGTATTTGCCGATTGCACAGACGATATGCCTCAGGTACGAGATGAAATATTCGGACCGGTCATGTCTGTACTGAAGTTCAGTGACGAAGCCGACGTCATAGCGCGCGCCAATGACACTGACTACGGCCTGGCTGCCGGCGTCTTTACCAGCAATATTCAGTGTGCGCATCGGGTCGTCAGCCGATTGCAGGCTGGTATCTGCTGGATCAATGCCTACGGTGATTCTCCGGCAGAGATGCCGGTTGGTGGCTACAAGCATTCCGGTATTGGCCGCGAAAATGGCTTGGCAACGTTGAACCATTACACCCAGATCAAATCGGTCTACGTGGGTATGGGTCCGGTTGAGTCACCGTTTTAAACAGCACCGCATTAACGCGCTGCGTGATATGAATTGAATGGGTATTTATTCGATATGACAGTCTCGTTTGATCAGACAACGGATTACATCATTGTGGGTACAGGGTCAGCCGGGTGCGTCCTGGCTAACCGGTTGTCGGAAGACAGCGATGTCGAGGTATTGGTACTGGAGGCCGGTCGCAAAGACGACACCTGGAAGATACACATGCCAGCGGCACTGACCTATAACCTGGGCGACGAGAAGTACAACTGGTATTACCACACCGAACCGCAAGCTCATATGAATAACCGCAAACTTTACTGGCCACGCGGCAAGGTGTGGGGTGGTGGTTCTTCGCTGAATGCCATGGTCTATATACGCGGTCACGCCTACGACTATGATCGTTGGCAGGAAGAGGGCGCCCAGGGGTGGTCCTATGCAGACGTGCTGCCCTATTTTCGCAAAGCTGAAACCCGTGAAGTCGGTGAAGATGATTATCGCGGTGGTCAGGGCCCCTTGAACGTTCATACCGGCGATCAGCCCAACCCCCTGTTCGACGCGTTTATAGACGCGGGTCAGCAAGCCGGCTATCCGCACACCCGCGATATGAACGGGTATCAGCAGGAAGGCTTTGGGGTCATGGACATGACCATCAAGCAGGGTAAACGCTGGAATACGGCTCAGGCTTACTTGCGACCGGTCCTGAACCGACCCAATCTGCGCGCTGAAACCGGTGCCATGGTGCAGCGTATTCTGTTTGAAGGTAATACAGCCGTCGGTGTCGAGTACATTCAGAATAAACGAACCGTGCGCGTCAGAGCGCAGCGGGAAGTTATTCTAAGTGGGGGTGCAATCAACTCACCGCAGTTGTTGATGCTGTCCGGAATTGGCGATGAAACAGATCTGAAATCACATGGTATAGATGTGGTGGCCCATCGCCCGGGCGTTGGTCAAAACCTGCAGGACCATCTGGAATTGTATGTGCAGCAGGCCTGTACCCAGCCGCTGACGCTTTACAAGTATACGCACCAGCCGCACAAAACCATTGCGGGCGCTACCTGGTTCATTAACAACGACAAGGGTGCCTGCCGAACGGCTCACCTGGAAGCCGGTGGTTTTATTCGTTCCGAGGCGGGTGTTCGTCACCCTGATATCCAGTTTCATTTCTTGCCCTCTCAGGTGATCGATCACGGTCGGGTGGATCCCGAAGTGCATGCGTATCAGTGTCACGTCGGTCCGATGCGTCAGACCAGTCGTGGGTATTTGAAGCTCAAGTCCGGTAACCCGGCCGACCATCCCATAATCCAGCCCAATCTGCTGAGCACCGAACGTGATCGGTGGGAAATGCGCGAGGCGGTGAAACTTACCCGTGAGATTCTGGCGCAACCGGCTTTTGCACCGTTCCGCGGTGAAGAATTACAGCCGGGACCTAAAGTGCAAAGTGACGAAGAGATCGATGCCTTTGTAAGAGAAAAAGCGGACAGCGCCTATCATCCATCCTGTACCTGCAAGATGGGCGCGGTCGATGATCCGATGGCGGTTGTTGACAGTGAGGCGCGTGTTTACGGAGTTACGAATCTGCGAGTGGTCGATGCGTCTATTATGCCGAGCGTCGTAAGCGGCAATCTGAACGCACCGACCATTATGTTGGCCGAAAAATGTGCTGATCACATTCGGGGTCGCACGCCAATCACGCCGTCGTCGGCAGCGGTATGGGAACACGCTGATTGGCGAACAGCCCAACGCTAACGTGTTTATGGCGTGCTTTTTAAGGTCAAGTGCATCAAGACCTCTGACGTTAAGTAACGCCGTTAGCACGATCAGGTAAGAAGAAAAGCAGGGCCGGGGCCAGCAAGGCGGCATGTCAGGCTGGTAACAAGGGATGCCTGGTCCTCAGGATCGTCATAGAAGACATTAACCGAGTAAAAAGAGGAAAGTAATGATGACTGTTTCAATTGCAAAGAAACTCACCGCTGCCATTGCACTGACTGGTACCGCCAGCCTGGCAATGGCCAATACCTGTGAAGAAGTTCGTTTTGCCGACGTTGGCTGGACCGACATCACGGCCACCACGGCCCTGACCTCAGTGGTATTGGAGAGCATTGGCTATGAAACAGAAAGCCAGCTGCTGTCGGTACCCGTGACTTACCGTTCCCTTGAAAACGGTGATATCGATGTGTTTTTGGGTAACTGGATGCCTACCATGGAAGCCGATATCGCACCTTATCGCGATGCGGGCACCATCGACATCCTGGGGACCAACCTGGAAGGCGCCAAGTACACTTTAGCGGTGCCTCAGCATGTGTATGATGCTGGCGTTCAATCGTTCGCCGATATCGCCAAGTTTGCCGACGAATTCGACAATCAGATTTTCGGCATTGAGCCCGGTAACGATGGCAACCGTCTGATCCAGAGCATGATCGATCAGGATGCCTTCGGCCTTGGTGAGTTTGAAGTGGTTGAATCGAGTGAATCCGGCATGCTGTCTCAAGTGAGCCGCGCCGATCGTCGTGACAACTGGATTGTCTTTCTGGGTTGGGAGCCGCACCCGATGAACGCTAACTTTGACTTGGCCTATCTTGACGGTGGCGACGACTTTTTTGGTCCGAATTACGGCGGTGCAACCGTGCATACCAACGTTCGTAAAGGCTACGCAGAAGAATGCGCCAATGTAGGCCGTCTGCTGACCAATCAGACGTTTACGCTGGCTATGGAAAACGAAGTTATGGCGTTGATTCTGGATGAAGGCATGCGTCCTAATGATGCGGCTACGCAATGGCTCACAGCCAATGCTGACGTGCTGGATGTCTGGCTTGACGGTGTAACTACGCTGGACGGTGACGCCGCGGCACCGGTTGCCAAAGCCGCGCTGCAATAATTTCCCGCCCGAAGACCGAGCGGCCTTGCGAGGCCGCTCCATTCAACGAGACTGAGACTGACTATGGAAGCTTATAAACTGCCCCTGGGTAGAACCATGGAGCGCTTTGTCGATTGGCTGGTCGATTCCGGCGCCTGGTTTTTTGATAGCCTGGCGATCGCGCTGGAATGGTTAATAGACGGCGCAACCGACAATCTGCTTTTGCTACCGCCTTGGTTGTTCATTGCCATTACCGGTGTATTGGCCCAGTGGTTGCGTCGCAACACCGGGCTGACGATTTTTACTGTGTTGTCTTTTTTGCTGATCTGGAATCTGGGGTATTGGGAGGCGACGATAGAGACACTGGTCATGGTCGTCTGTGCGACCAGTCTGTGCGTTTTGATCGGTGTGCCTATCGGTATCGCTGCCGCTCACCGGCCCTTGTTATATACACTGCTGCGTCCGGTATTGGACCTGATGCAAACCGTCCCAACCTTTGTTTACCTGATTCCTACGCTCACGCTGTTCGGGTTGGGTGTCGTACCCGGGTTGATCGCGACCATCGTGTTCTCCATCGCAGCTCCGATTCGATTGACGTATCTTGGGATTTTTCAGGTGCCTAAAGAATTGGTTGAAGCAGGTAAGTCTTTTGGGTGCTCCAATCGTCAATTGCTGTGGCGTATTGAATTACCGGCCGCCGCATCCAGCATTGCCGCTGGTATTACCCAGTGCATCATGTTGTCACTGTCCATGGTGGTTATCTCTGCACTGGTGGGTGCCAATGGCCTGGGCCGGCCTGTCGTACGAGCGTTGAACACCGTAGACATTGCCAGTGGTTTTGAAGCCGGTCTGGCGATCGTGTTGCTGGCCATTGTGCTGGACCGTTTACTCAAACAAAGACACGAGGTGAGCTGATGATTGAATTTAAAAACGTTGACCTGGTGTTTGGCAAAAACCCGGAACGCGCGCTGCCTTTGCTCGACCAGGGGTATGACCGTGATCGACTGCAGGGTGAGACCGGTCTGGTTCTTGGCGTCAGTCAGGCAAACCTGAAAGTTAATAAAGGCGAAATCTGTGTGCTGATGGGCCTTTCCGGTTCAGGCAAATCCAGTCTGCTTCGGTGTGTGAACGGCCTGAACCCGGTTACCCGGGGTGAAGTACTGATAGAGCACAAAGGCGAGGTGATCAATTTTTTTGATGCCGATGCGCACACCCAACGTGAGATTCGCATGAAGCGCATCTCAATGGTATTTCAAAAGTTTGCATTGATGCCCTGGTTGACGGTCGCCGAAAACATCGGTTTTGCACTGGATGTTCAAGGCCTTGCAAAAGACGAGATTGCTCGTCGGGTAGATGCACAGCTGGAACTGGTTGGCCTGACTGAATGGCGTGACCATAAGCCCAGTGCATTGTCGGGCGGTATGCAACAAAGAGTCGGTTTGGCCCGTGCGCTGGCAACCGAATCGGATATTCTATTGATGGACGAACCGTTCTCCGCGCTCGACCCGCTGATTCGACAGCAATTGCAGGAAGAGCTGTTGCAGCTGCAATCGCGTCTGCAAAAAACCATCGTATTCGTTAGCCACGATCTGGATGAAGCATTAAAGCTGGGCAACACCATTGCCATCATGAAAGACGGTTGCATTGTTCAGCAGGGCAACCCACAGGATATTGTGTTGAACCCGGCCACCCAATATGTTGAAGATTTTGTGGCTCACACCAATCCCTTGCACGTTTTATTGTGCGGTGACATAGCTGACCCACTGACAGCACTGCCTGCAAACGAAGGACAGTATTGTATCGATACAAAACAGGATTGTTGGTTTAATCCTGATTCTCAGGAGGCGCACTGCCAGAACCAGAGTGTACCGGTACAGCGTTGGCAGGAAGATGAGCCGAAAAGTGCATTGAAGGGCTGCCCGACACTGGTCAGTGCCAAGGCCAGCTTTCATGATGCGCTGGAAATTCGCCACCGGACAGGCTATGCCGTGCTGGTTGAATGCGATGATCGTTCGTTCAAAGTGATTGGTGACGATCAGCTTTACCGGGGTTTGTTGGGCAAACTAGGCTGAACACTGCGTTTTATTCCGCTCTACTAAGGCATGACCACAGCAAACCCCGTACACTGTCCGTTCGATAGATGCGGAGGATGAACATGCGGGGGTTGTTACTGGCCATCAGCGCTTACGGTATTTGGGGCTGCTTTCCTTTATTTTTCAGTTTGCTGTCGAACGTGACGGCTTTCGAAGTCCTTGCGCACCGTATTGTCTGGGCCTATGTGTTTACCGGGCTGGTTATTCTGGCGCTGGGGCGGCGCGAACAGTTAGCTGCTTTGATTGCCAACCGACGTGCACTGGCCTGGTTGTCGCTCTCAGCAGCACTGATTACGATTAACTGGCTGGTGTTTATCTGGGCGGTGTCGGCGGGTCGGGTATTGGAATCGAGCCTGGGCTATTTTATTACGCCACTGGTCAGCCTGTTCCTTGGTCGGCTTCTGTTAAAAGAATCCATGAATCGCTGGCAGGTTATAGCCGGACTGATCGCCACGGTAGCGGTGTTGTTCGAGCTGGTGGCTATCGGCCGTTTGCCCTGGGTTTCGCTGGTGCTGGCATGCAGCTTTGGTTGTTATGGGCTGGTGCGTAAAATGCAGCCGGTCGACAGTCTGAATGGTTTGCAGGTTGAAACCATGGTGGTCGTTCCCATCGCGTTGCTGTATTTGGCCTGGTTATGGTCGGCCGGGCAAATGATGTTCGCACAGTCACTCAGCGATACCGTCCTTCTGATTGCCGCTGGTGCGGTAACGGCTGTGCCCTTATTGTTGTTCGCAGCGGCCGCCCGGCGGCTGGATCTGATCGTGGTCGGGTTCATTATGTACCTGAATCCGACGCTGCAGTTTTTGTCGGCGGTGTTTATTCTTGATGAAGCCTACCCACCGCAACGATTGTTCACTTTTGTCCTGATCTGGGTCGCTATGGGTTTCTTCATGGCCGGCCTGTGGCAGACCCACCGTCGATCGCGGCGAGCTATCGCATAAAAAGAAACCCGGCCGGGGCTTATCTGTGCCCGGCGGCATTTATCCTGTGTTATTAAGTCTGCCGGACGAATGGCTCAGCTGCCGTGAGCCGGTCTCCATTCCTCATTTATACCGTTATCTACTTTGCGCTTTTCTGCAGTTGCTGGTAAAGGGTTTCAGCCAGGGCTTTCAACTCCAGCGCTTGCTCCGCCGTCATGTCGGTTTGGCTTACCAGAGCGGCTGGCACACTGATCGCCTGCTCCCTTAATGAATGCCCCTCCTCTGTTAACGTGATGGTCTTGCGTCGCTCATCCGTGTCGGCACGACCCCGAATCAGCAGGCCTTTTTGCTCCAGTCGTTTCAGAATAGGGGTCAGGGTGCCCGAATCGAGCCGGGTATGGTGGACCAGGTGTCGTATGGGGACGCTGTCTTCCTCCCAGAGTGCCAGCATTACCAGATACTGGGGGTAAGTCAGGTCCAGCGGTTCCAATAGCGGTCGGTAGGCGCGAACCAGGGCGTTGGTTGCAGAATAGAGCGCGTGACAAATCTGATTTGTCAGCTTCAATTGGGGCAGGGTGTCGGGGTTATCAGTCACTTGGGTGTCCGGTCGTCAATGGCATTCAGTTGTGAGGGCATAGTTTGCGCACAAGGTATTGACGGGTCAATACTTAGCGCCTATTATCTTGTGCACAAGATACATGCTCACAAATTATATGCCGGTGCTGTAAGTTTTGGCTCGGCACTCCGACGAACGCAATGCAAACTAAGGAACAAACCATGAAGACCTTGTTAATCATTCTGGCCGTGTTGATCGTGTTGGCCTTTGTCATGATCTATGTGCAAAACAGCCGGGCTCCCAGTCTGGGTCACTCTCAGGGGCGGCTAAAACCGTTGTCGGGTAAGCCGAACGCCGTTTCAACTCAGGCTGAAGATGTCGCCAAGCGAGTGGCACCATGGCCCCTCAAAGCGGATCAGGAACAGACAATGTCGGCCATTGTCTCGGCGGTAAAAGCCTATGGCGGAGCGGAAGTGATTGAACAGAAGGCGGATTATCTCTATGTGGTGTTCACCACTGATTTGATGAAGTTTCATGACGATGCGGAGTTCTACCTCGATACCGATGCCGGAGAAGTGCATTTTCGCTCATCAAGCCGGGCTGGTTATTCTGACCGGGGGCTTAATCGTCAGCGCCATGAACGTCTGACTGAACTGTATCAACAAGCCCAGCAATAATTGACTGAAGGACAGTTATGAAACCTTATGATCTGATTGTAATTGGCAGCGGGGCAGGTGGTTTGACGGCCGCTTTTACAGCGCTCGGCTTTGGTAAGCGGGTATTGATCGTTGAAAAAGACCGGCCTGGCGGTGAGTGCACATGGTCTGGTTGTGTACCAAGTAAGTCGCTGATCAATCAGGCAAAAGAGGTTCATATTGCCCGGAAATTCACGACCCTGTCGGTGGATACCGGTAGCATTCTTGAACAGGTCAGGGCGGTTAGCGAGCACGTTTACGAAGAAGAGACGCCCGAGGTCCTGCAAAAGGCCGGGGCTGATTATGTTAATGGGTTTGCCCGCTTTCTCAGCCCGACCCGGATCGAAGTAGGTGACAACACCTACGAGGGCAAGAAGTTTGTGCTGGCTACTGGCAGCTCACCTTTTGTGCCACCCATACCCGGATTAACCGAGGTCGACTACCTGACCAATGAAAACTTTTTTCAGCAGGCTACCTTGCCCGCATCGATCATTGTATTGGGCGGTGGACCAATAGGGATGGAATTGGCCCAGGCCATGAACCGTCTTGGGGTCGACGTCACTCTGGTGGAAATGATGCCGGAGATCCTGTCGCGTGAAGAACCTGAATTCTCGGCGCTGATTCGTCAGCGGCTTGCGTCAGAAGGTGTTCGGTTCGAAGTGGGGACCAAGGCCGTCGGCGTGGAGAAGACGGCTGAAGGCGTGCGCCTTAGCACCGAAAAAGGGTCTGAAACCGGTAGCTTGGAGGCCGCAAGCTTGTTGGTTGCCATTGGCCGGGCACCGAACGTAGAAGGCATGGGCCTGGAAGACATTGGGGTGGATGTCGATAAGGGGGTGCGGGTCAATCAGCACCTGCAAACCAGTGTTAAGAATATCTACGCGTGTGGTGATGTTGCCGGCCCTTATTTGCTCAGCCATATGGCCAATTTTCAGGGGAAGATCGCAGCCATGAACGCGATTCTGCCGATCAACCGCTCTGTCGACTACAGCCACGTTGCCTGGGCTACCTTTACCGATCCGGAGTTTGCCCGTACTGGCATGACCGAGCAGGAGGCCAGGGAACTGCATGGCGATAGCATCCGGGTTTACCGGTATGACTTTGCCAAACTGGACCGGGCCAAGACCAAAGCCGGTGACATTGGGCTGATCAAGCTGATTATCAGTAGTCGGGGCAGGGTGCTTGGAGCCCATATTCTGGGCGAGCGTGCCGGCGAGCTGATCGCTGAGGTTCAGGTTATGAAAACTTTGAATCTAAATTTTGGCAAATTGCAGAAAGTGATCCATCCTTACCCTACGTATGCAGACAGTTTGCGCCAACTGAGTCAACAGGTGTTTCTGGATAACATTTTTAAACATCCTGTGGTGAGCTTCCTGCGTAATGTTGGTAAGCGTAACAAATAGACTTCCGAGTAAGGGAGATATGGGCGGTTCCGGGTAAAGCCCGGTTGAGCCGGTCGGTCTCCAACTGCTCACAGCCCGCGTTTCCTTCCCCTTTTCGCGGGCTTCTTTTTGTCTGTTACTTCTATTCGATCGTCTCAATGTCATCCATCCTGAAGGGCATCCAGCAGCCCGGTACTGGCAGCGCGCTGGCGAATCCACTGGCGCACCATCTGAATACCGGCCTCATGACGGCGACTGGTTTTGTAGGCAAAATAAAAGCGATCGCCGGTAATGAACGTGTGGCACGGCAGTCTGATCAGGTCCGGATCTTCACTGACGTTGTACATGTAGTCATTGGTCAGTGCCAGGCCCTGATGGTGCCGGGCCGCTTCCAGGGCCAATAGCATATGGCTGAAATGCTGGAAGCGGGCAGTCGGGTTGAGCGTTAGACCGCCTTCGGCCATCCAGCGTCGCCAGTCGTCTTTCTGCTCGCCAAAGAGTGAATAAGTCGACAGCAGTGGGCAACGCATCAATAACGCCGGGTCAATGGATGTCGGTTCAGGCGTTGCAATTAACCCTTCCTGATACAGATCACTGCACAACTGTTGCCAGTAAGTCCGGCTACAAATGGGGAATAGTCGCTCGGTATAAAGCAAGTCTGTGGTGAAGCCTCTCTGCTCATCATGCAGTGTGATGAAACAGTCGGCCACCCGGTCCGACAGCTGTGGTGATTCGTTCATCATCTCCAGTTGCAGATCGAGCTCCGGGTGTTGGCGCTGTAAGTAGGGTAGGTTGGGAATTAGCCAGCGCACGGCAAAGGAGCTGAACAGTGCCATCCGCAGTTGGGTGTCTGGCTTGCCTTGTAACTGCTCACTGGCTCGTTCGATCTGCAGCAGCGCATTGGTGACCCCTTCCAGGTAATGGCGTCCGGGTTCGGTCAAAGCGAGGTAGCGGCCCTGGCGGGTGAACAGGTCCTCCCCCAGATAGCTTTCCAGTAACCGAACCTGGTGACTCACAGCACTCTGGCTGACCGCCAGTTCAGCGGCAGCCCGGCTGAAACTGTTCAAACGGGCAACAGCCTCGAACACAGGCAGGGCTTTCAGTGGCGGTAACTTCATGCAGTTCATCTCTCTATGTATCTAAATAACTAATACCATAAAGAAAATATCATTTTTCTCAATAGTTCTGCCAACGTATGCTGCGTGTATGAACTGATTACAGACTGTCAGTCTGAATCCGGCCTTTGAACGCTTTGAACGGGAGTACTCCGACCATGCCTGGCAGAACCATCAACAGTGCAATCTGGTTGCTGGTGGTTGGCAATGCGCTGGCGCTGGTGTCCGATGCCCTGATCAAGTGGCAGGGAGCCGAGGTCCCCATTTTTCAGTTCATTTTTGTCCGTACACTCTGTGCGATGGCTATTTTGCTGCCACTGATGTCGATGATCGATCGTCAGCGTTTGTTTGCTGGCTGGCGCATGCATCTGGTGCGCGCTCACATCAGTCTGATGGGCATTGCCTGCATGGTCGTCGCACTGGGCACCTTGCCACTCGCGACGGCCAATGCATTGTTTTATGCCGCACCCATTTTGGTGATGGTGATTGCAGTGGTGTTTTTTAATGAAAAGCTGACGCCACTGAGCTTGTTTGCTGTGATCAGTGGTTTTATTGGCATTCTGGTTATCTTGCGGCCGGTAGCGTTCAGTTGGAGCAGCCTCAGCGCGATTGGGGTGGCGTGTTCTTTGGCGATTAACATCGTGTTGATTCGCAAATTACCGGGTGGTCAGTCGATGGTGCATACACTGCAACTGACACACCTGCTGATGCTGCCGGCCGCTTTTTTATTGATGATGTGGGAAAATGAACCGTTCGACTGGACGATTCTGTTCACTGCGTTCGGTTCGGCGTTCTTTATTCTCTGCTACAACTTCACGGTGTTGATGGCTTACCGCTGGGTCGCCGCCAATGAAGTCACCAGTGCCGAATACACGGGCTTGCTCTGGGCGTTACTCGGAGGTTGGGTGTTCTTCGACGAGGCGCCGGACCTCTGGTTCATCATCGGGTCGAGCATGATTGTAGTGCCGCTGCTGCTGATCGGCCTGAAAGAACGCAAGCGGGCGAAATTGCCGGTGCGTCAGGGCAGTGTGACGCCCTGACGCTTGGAGTAACGCAAGCTTTGGAGTTGCTGAGTTGACAAGCAGCGACTGCCTGGGGGGTTCATGTGGGGAAGTCCGCAGCAGGGATGCTCCGGCCTAGGCTCCATGGACGGATTCACGCCGACCCCACAGGAACCCCCCAGGTAGTCGGTGCGGACCACTGCCACTTAACCAACTCGAACTCCAAAACTTACTTGGGTAATCTCACTCACTACAGAGCAAAAATTCCAACAACGCTTTTTGCGCATGCAAACGGTTACCGGCTTGCTCCCAAACCACGGAACGCGGGTCATCCAGCATGTCCATACTGACTTCCTCGCCACGATGAGCGGGGAGGCAGTGCATGAATATGGCGTCTTTGTGAGCCTTGTCCATTAGGGCGGGCGAGACTTGCAGGGCCTCAAATACCCGGCTGCGATCATCGGCTTCCTCTTCCTGGCCCATACTCGCCCAGACATCGGTGGTGACCAGGTGTGAATGCTCCACCGCTTCAACCGGGTCGCGCAGAATCCGCACCCGGTCACCGGCTTTGGCCAGCAGCTCGGCCATGGGCTCAAAGCCCTCAGGGCAGGCGATGTTCAATTGGAAATCGTAGAGCATGGCGGCGTTGATGTAGGAGTTGCACATGTTGTTGCCATCACCGATCCAGGTCGCGGTCTTGCCCTGAATTGACCCGCGTGCTTCCTGAAACGCCTGCATGTCGGCCAGCAACTGGCAGGGATGGTAGTCATCGGTCAGGGCATTGATGACCGGTACCGTTGAATATTCGGCAAAGGTTTCAATTTTACTGTGCTCGAAAGTACGGATCATCACCGCATCGACCATTTGCGACAATACCCGGGCGCTGTCTTCAATGGGTTCACCACGGCCCAACTGAGTATCCCGCGGGGATAGAAAAATAGCGCCACCGCCCAGTTGCATCATGCCCGCCTCGAACGAGACTCGGGTGCGCGTCGACGACTTCTCGAAAATCATTCCCAGTACCCGGTTTTTCAGCGGCTCAAACACCTCACCGCGCTTGAACAGGCCCTTGAGCTCGATCGAGCGCTGAATCAGAAAGCGCAGTTCATCCGGGGTGAGATCATTCAGGGTCAAAAAGTGCCTGACGGACATGGGTGGGTGACTCCGTTCTGGGGTTATTGAGGGTTTGGCTGGCCCCGCACAACAGCGGGAAAACCGTTAAGTTTACTGAAGCTGCCGATGCAGAGCAAATAGAAGGCGCCCAGCCACCATTGGTCCCTGTAGGAAGCCAGTATATGGTCTCCTCCCTCTTTGCAAGGCTTCCAGCTGTAACAAGCAGGGATAGGTTGGCTGCCGTATATTCGGTCTCTCTATGCGACGCATTACCATGGTGTGGTCGCGGACCTTGATGAGCTTTCGCACGTACCGTCCTCTAGCGTCCTCACGGGCTTTGCCCTTTGGCTTCCACGGGTTTTCGGTACGTCGGTTCAACCTGTTATGCCGTCAATGCTGTCTGCCTTCGCAACCTGGGAAGTGAGTGGTGCTATTCAGCCTCCAACTGCTTGCTCAGGCGTACGCCGCCTGAACCTTCTGATAACTTGTTTGCTGTCTGACAACCGACCAGCCAATTCGAGCCAGCTTGCTGGCCAGTGCCACCACAGCGATGTTGTGCCCTCGCCGGGCTTTAACCCGCAGGAACCACTGACTCAGCGGATCCTCTCTGCCAGGCATCACACGCGCGGCGGCGCGTGCGCCGTGAACCAGCAAGGCTCTTAAATTCTTATCGCCCACCTTACTAATGCCCAACAACACCGTGCGTCCGCCGGTACTGTGCTGCTTTGGCACCAGACCCAGCGCACTTGAGGCTTGGCGACCTTTGCGGTACTGGCTGCCATCGCCAAGCCAGCAACTGAACGCCGTGGCCACCAGAGCGCCAAACCCAGGTATGCTCATCAGCCACTGGCAGTGCTCGTCCGCTTTGGCCAGCGACTCGATCTGTTTTGTATACCCGTCGAGCTCTTGTTCCAACAGTTGATACACCTCATAGCGACGGTGCAGCAGTTCTCGTATCGGCGGTGTCAGGCCGTTGGTGGCATCTTCCAGTACCAACGGGAGCGCACGTTTGAAGTGCCGTTTTCCTTGTGGGATCGTTACCCCATACTCCATCAGAAGCCCCCGAACCTGATTAATGAGAGCTGTTTGTTCTTTCAATAGCTGCTCACGCACCCGAAACAGGCTTTGCAGGTCTTGTTGAGCCAGGGTTTTCACCTCGGTTGCTCGAATACGGCCGTGCAGATGCGCCTCGGCGATGGCAGTCGCGTCGTTGAAGTCATTTTTCTGACCACGCTGATAGGCTTTCACATGCTGAGCGGGCAGGATCGCGACGGGAATATTCAGCTCCTGCAGCGACCGTGCCCAATGGTGGGCGCCACTGCAGCCTTCCATCGCAACGATGCCCGTCTTCTGAGCCAGAAAGGGCAGCAACCGATCACGAGTAGCTTTCTTGCGCCAGACCGTTTTGCCCGTGGCACTTAAGGCCACCAAATAGAACGTGTTTTTTGCCAAATCAACGCCGATTGTTTTAACCTTTGCCATGGTTTCCTCCTCGCGTCATGAGTTGGATGTCTCACCCACCATGATGGCGCAATATGACGCCGAGCCCAATGGGCGGGGGAGGAGACCATCTCAGCGTCCTCTGGGTGAC